>JACQDF010000118.1 GCA_016201205.1 Acidobacteriota bacterium | reverse complement strand
GCCGAAGTTCGCGTAGTGGCGCATCGCTCCTCTGAAAAACTGAGGCTCGAGCTATGGGGCCTGGAGACAGAATGGCGCGCGTTGCCGCTGCCTCAAATACCGCAACCGACGGCCGGCCTCAATCTGAAGCCGGCGGTGGTGCGGTTGCTGAGGCGGGAAGGAATCGGCTACCTGCTGATGTCGCCCGGTCATGACACCTACGGGTTGCTGGCCACGAACGTCGAGCGGAATCCGGAAGAGTGGAGTCTCGAGTGGCGTGCCGGCCAGCAAGGCGTGGCGCTCTATGCGCTGGCGCCGGAACGGTGATTGCTGCTAGCGTAATGGGGCGGGCTTTCAGCCTGCAAACCCGCTTTCAGCGGGGTTAGTAGCCGCCTGAAGGCGGCTGCGGCCAGGATTGGCCGCCCCACCAAAGGTTCTAGCGAAAGTTCTGCCCCTTGCGCTGGGCCACCATGCGGCGCGACTTGTCGAGCAAAGCGCGCGCCTTGGGCAAGCTCTCGGCAGCCTTGAGAACTTCGGGATCCGAAGCCGCCGCCGTTTCATCGGAGCGTTCTTTGCCAAAGGCCGTCGTGTACATCTCGAGTTTCAACTGGCGTTTTACCCACTCGATGTTCTGCGAGAATTCGCCTTCCAGATAAGCTGTGGCGCTCTCGTGGAGGAACTTGCGAAACTCGGCCAGCGTCGCCTCGTCGATGTCCCAGCTCTCAGGCAGCTTTGCGTCGCGAGGGCCAAAATAGCGAGCGGAGAAATAGAAGAAAGCGCCACGCCCCGATAACGTGCCTTGAAAGCGATTCGGCTTGAGGGCTTCATATCTCTCGTCGGGAGCGATGCCGCCGCCGCCGTACACGACACGGCCGCTGTCGGTCATCTTCTGATCGCGGTTGTTCCGGGTGGCGGTGTTCTGGCGGTAGTAGTAATCGAAAAAGGATCCTTTGGAATAATCGCGCTGGATCAGACGCCCGCTCGGCGTATAGAAGCGAGCGATGGTCAGCAGCAGTGAGCATTCATTCGACAATGGATACGGCGCTTGCACCAGGCCTTTGCCGAACGTGTTCTCGCCGAAGATCCAGGCGCGGTCGTGATCCTGCAACGCGCCGGAGACGATCTCGGCGGCCGAAGCCGATCCGCGGCTCACCAGGACGACGATCGGATAGCGGCGGCCCTGATTGCCCCGGCGGGCGGTATAGGCGCGCTCGGAGGAGATCCGGCCGCGCTGGGCCACCACCGCCTGGCCGCGATCGAGAAATCGCTCGCTGACGGCGACCGCTTCCTGCAGCACGCCGCCCGGATTATCCCGCAGATCCAGAATGAGGCCTTCCATTTTGTCTTCGCCGAGCCGTTTCAGCTCCGTCTCGAATTCTTTGCTCGTGTTTTCGTTAAAGGACTCGATGCGAATGTATGCCGTGCCAGGCTTCAGCCAGAGAGCGGTGGGCACACTGGGCCGGTCGACCATGTCTCGAACCAGGTCGAATGAGATGAGGTCCTCAACGCCTTCGCGTTTGATGCCGACTTTGACAGGCGTTCCCCGCGGTCCTTTGAGCTGATCCACGACCTCTTCGACGGTGGCCCGTTCGACGTTCTTTCCATTGACCCGGAAGATGCGGTCGGCTGGGCGCAGCCCGGCGTTTTTGGCGGGCGAGCCGTTAAATGGATACATCACGGTGACGTTGCCGCCCCGCCAGCCCACCAGCATTCCCACGCCGAAGTATTGCCCCTTCTGGTTTTCCCGAAAGCGCTGCAATTCCCGTGCATCAAAAAAGCTGGAGTGCGGATCGAGGGTTCGCAACATGCCGGGGATGGCTCCATCGTAAATGGCTTTCTCCGAGTTCACCCTGTCGGCGTAGTTCGCCTCCACCGTCTCGAATACTTTGGTGAACGTCCGGATGCTGGTCTGGATTTCGTCGGCCGCGGGCGCCGCCAAGGGCAACAAGAAGACAAAAAGAGCCGCCATCGGGCGAGCTGTCATACTGGGAGCCACCTCCACTTCCCTACAGTATATCCCTGAAACATGGGGGCCGCCGGCATCAATCTTATCTCAGGGAAAACTAGTACTTCAGTCATAGGAAAGGCGCTAATCACCGCCCAAAGATGAACCGCCCCCTGCGCGGGTCCGCACCCCCGTCGAGCACGCCGTTGGCGATTCGGATCACGGTGGGCGCTGACGAATTGCTCCAATCGCCGGTCACTTGCACCCGATGGCCTTTGGCTGCAAGCGCATCCGCCGTGCTTTTCGGCATCCGGCCCTCCAGACTCAGCTTACCCGGCGCGAACTCGTGATTGGCGAACGAGCTGTAGAAGTGCTCCGTCTGGAAGCGCGGCGCCTCAGCGGCCTCCTGAGGGCTCATGTTGAACTCAATGATGTTGAGCAGCACCTGGAGCAACGCCTGATCCTGGTTGTCGCCGCCAGGCGTAGACAGGGCCATGTAGGGCTGGTTGTCCTTGAGCACCAGCGTCGGGCTCAGAGTGACGCGGGGGCGCTTGCCCGGAGCAAGCTGATTGGCATGGCCGGCGGTGAGCACAAAGGATTGCAGGCGTGTCGACAGCGGGATGCCGGTATCCCCGGCAATCACCGAAGGCAGCCACGCCCCGCTGGGCGTGGCTGAGAACACATTGCCCAGCCGGTCCACCACGTTGACGCAAGTGGTGTCCTGGGCGGGCAATGCGGCTGAAGTGACCGAGGGCAATGGCAGCGGTGGCGCAAAGCTGCCCGGGCGATGATCCATCGACGCGCGAGATGGATCAATCTGCATTCGGCGCTGTGCGGCATATTCCTTGGAAAGCAGGATCTCGGAAGGGATCCTGCTGAACTTGGGATCGCCGTAGTACCGGTCACGGTCGGCGAAGGCGAGTTTTACCGCCTCCACCATGGTGTGCAGATACTCGGGCGTATTGTGCCCCATCGTCTTCAGGTCGTAGCCTTCCAGAATATTCAAGGCCTGGACCATGACCGGCCCTTGCGTCCAGAAACCGGACTTGCACACCTGGTAGCCGCGGTACGTTCCACAGACGGGCTGGTCGATTTCGGCGCTGTAATTGGCGAGATCCTTGCGCGAGATCAGGCCGCCGTTGGCTTCGGAGAACGCGGCGATGCGGCGGGCGAGGTCGCCTTTGTAGAAAAGATCGCGAACGGCCTGGAGTCTGCGGTCGCGGTTGCCGCGTGCTTTCTTCTCAGCAGCGGCGAGTTCGCGCAGTGTTTTGGCCAGCACCGGCATCCGGAAGATCTCTCCTCGCGCAGGCGCCTTGCCGCCGGGCATGAAGAAGCCGGCGGAAACGGGCCACAGGTTCAGGATGCGCTGGTTGCGGCTGATGAAGGAGACGAATTCTTCGCCGGCAGGGAAGCCATCCGC
The DNA here is from genome assembly GCA_016201205.1 of Acidobacteriota bacterium. Lineage (GTDB taxonomy): Bacteria > Acidobacteriota > Terriglobia > Bryobacterales > Bryobacteraceae > CADEFT01. The sequence continues at coordinate 4,562 of JACQDF010000118.1, read as the reverse complement.
ATACTCGATGGCGGGGGCAACGACGTCGGCAAAGGATTTTGTGCCGTATTTGCGCAGGGCAAGGATCAGGCCGTCGAAGACGCCGGGAAGAATGGCTGCGCGGATGCCCTGCCCCGGAATCGGGGGCATGTCACGTCCGCCTTCCCACGGCTCGGGCTGGCGGTTGCGGTAATATTCGACGGTCGCCTTCTCAGGGGCTGTGCCGACGCCACTGATGGCTGCGGGCGGCTTGCCGGCCATCTTGATCAGCAGCGGCATCTCACCGCCGATGCCGAAGCGCGCTTGCTCGGTCACCGAGGCAGCCAGCACGGTGGCGACGCCAGCATCGACGGCGTTCCCGCCTTGCGTCAGAAGGCGGAAGCCGGCTTCGACTTCGAAGTTGTTGGCTGCGCCGACCATCTCGCGAGTGCCGCGGACGGGCCAAAACATGGTGCCCTGGCCATAGCACAGGCTAAGGCCTGCGCTCCAGAAAAACAGTGATAGAAGGGTTCGTGCCGGTTTCATTGCCGTATTCCTGCATTTTCCAACATTCGGCGGCGCCTTCGCTGAACCTCATGCCGGCAGGCGGCCGCTCACTGCAACTTCTCTGCCCGCCTTGTGTTCAACAGGCTATGAAGAAGATATCGTCTGCGATTGCTGTTTGTCTGTTCGCCACGGGCCTTTTTGCGGGAACGATCGACGGGAAATGGCGCTTTGAAACCACGCCGCCCGAGGGAAAAGGGAAAGGCAGGACTCTGGTAACCGTTCTGGACTTGAAAAGCGGGGACGGCAAGCTGGGCGGCGAGGTCATTATGTCCGCCGGCAAGCGCGATCGCTCGATGGACATCCAGGACGGCAAAGTCGAGGGAAACAGGTTCTCCTTCACCACCATCCAGCGGACGAAGAAGAAGGGCGAGGTCACGGTCCACTGGAGCGGAACGCTGGAAGGCGACCAGATCAAAGGCGCCTTCAGCCGGAAAGGCGGGCGTCGCGGGCAGGAGTTCACAGCCAGCCGGCAATAAGTCAGCCGAGCAACCCGTACACCGGCTTCAGCGCCGGGTAGATCGCCTGATACGTTTTGTGCGCATTGCGGTAGAAGCTGCAATCGGGCTCCCGCGGCTCGACACTGCTCACTTCGCGAATGGCGACCTTGCAGACCTCGCTCACCGAGCCGTATTCGTTTGCCAGCGCCAGCAGCGCCGCCCCGTAGGCTGAGCCTTCCTGCGTTGCGAGCGTCGTCACCTTCCTGGCGAAGACATCGGCGAACATCTGCCGCCAGAATTCGCTGCCCGCGCCACCGCCGCTCAGCCGCACCGAGCGCACCGGCACGCCCATCTGCTCGACGATCTCCAGGCAATCGTTCTGACTGTAGGCGACACCTTCGAGAACCGCGCGGATCAGATCAGCTCGCTGGTGTTTTGCGGTGAGGCCGACCCAGGCCGCTCTCGCCGAAGCATCCAGATGCGGCGTGCGCTCTCCCATCAGATAAGGCAGCCAGAAAAGACCGTTCGCGCCGGCAGGCGCCTGCATTGCTTCGGCCGTCAACGCGTCATAATCCGAGCCCGGAGCAAGATGATTCCGAAACCATTGCAAACTCAAGCCGGCGCCTTGCGTTACGCCCATCACGTGCCACTTGCCGGGCGCCGCATGGCAGAAGGTGTGCACTCGCCCTTTAGGATCATACACCGGCATCTCCGTGTGCGCGAACACAACTCCGGAAGTGCCGACGGTGCAGGAAACGATGCCGGCTTCGACGATCCCGTTGCCGACAGCGCTGGATGCCTGATCTCCACCTCCGCCAACCACGGGTGTGCCAGCCTTCAGGCCGGTCACCGCAGCCGCCGGAGGCGAGACGACACCGGTGACTTCGGCTGATTCATAGACCTTGGGAAGCCACTCCACTGGAATCTGCACCCTGGCGCACATGTCCGCGGACCAGCGCCGGTTCACTACATCGAAGAGCGCTGTTCCCGAAGCGTCGGAGACTTCGCTGGCAAATTCGCCGGTGAGCTGGTAGCGTACATAATCTTTGGGGAGCAGGACGTTGCGCACGCAGTCGTAGTTCTCCGGCTCGTTGTCGCGGACCCAAAGCAGCTTCGGCAGCGTGAACCCCGTAAGCACCGGATTGGCGGTCCATTGGAGCACGTTGTCCGCGCCGGCGGTGGCGTTGATCCAGTCCACCTGCGGCTGGCTGCGCTGGTCGCACCAGATGAGCGAAGGACGGATGACGCTGCCGGACGCATTCAGAATGACAAGGCCGTGCATCTGGCCGCTGAGGCCGACGGCACGCACTTGATCGCCACTGACGCCGGCTTGGTTCAACGCCCCTTGGATGGCGGCCTGTGCCGCGTCCCACCAATTCTCCGGGCGTTGCTCGGCCCACAATGGGCGCTCCATCATCATTTCTTCATGTGCGGCAGTGAATCCCGCGTGTACGCGACCTTCGCGGTCGATGAGCAACGCCCGCGAGCCGCCAGTGCCGATATCGAGGCCAAGCCAGAACATCACGCGATGATTATAGAATATCGGGTTCAGGAGAAAGCACATGAAACGCCGTACTTTTTTTCAGAGCACCATCGCCGCCAGTACGCTGGCCGGCGGACCCGAACCGGCCGCAGCGGCCGCATCCGGCAGTCCAGCTCGCATGAAGCTGGGTTGCCAGAGCGGCCCCACCGACGACAAGCGGCTCCAGTTCTTCAAGCGCCACAGTGTGAACAACATCTGTGGCTACCCAAACGCTAAGAATTCCGACGGGCCGTACCCGCTGGAGGATCTTCAGCGGCTGAAAGATTTGTGCGAGAAGCACAAGGTCGGCCTCGACATGATCGCGCCGGCCTTCCTGGCTTCAAGCCACGTCGACAAGACAGCGCGGCCGGCCATCGCGCGGGAATCCCGGCGATCAAGTACAACATGAGCATCCTGGGCGTGCTGCGCACCGGGCGCACTCCGGGCCGCGGCGGATCGAGCTACAGCACATGGCGCTTCAAAGAGGCGAAGCCTCCCACGCCGCTTACCCGCGCCGGCCAGGTGAACGCCGACCGCTACTGGGAGCGGATCACCTATTTCCTCGACCGCGTGATTCCGGTGGCAAACGAGCACAAGATCCGCATGGCCTGCCACCCGCACGACCCCGGCGTGCCGCCTCAAGGCTATCAAGGCGTGGATGCTGTGCTCGGCACCTTCGAAGGCCTCAAGAAGTTCGTCTCCATCCGCGAAAGCCCGTATCACGGCCTCAACTTCTGCCAGGGCACCGTCTCCGAAATGCTGCAAAACCCGGGCAAGGAGATCCTTGACGTCATTCGCTACTTTGGCAAGCGGAAGAAGATCTTCAACGTGCACTTTCGCAACATTCGCGGCCGGCGCGATGATTTTCAGGAAGTGTATCCGGACGAAGGCGACGTCAATTTCGTCGAGGCGATCAAGGTCTACAAGGAGGTCGACTACGAATACATGCTGATGCCGGATCACGTGCCGCATCATCCCGATGATCCGCGTGGCGACCAGGCATTCGCGTTTGCATACGGCTACATCCGCGCGCTGATCCAGGCCATCTCGTAACGGACGCCTCCGGCGTGGTCGATCTCCGCAATCTGGCTCTTGCGCGCCGTGATGTTGAATCGCTGCGCCCTTTCCGCGATATCGACGTTCACCAGAAAGGCGACGGCGTCCTTCCTTGCCGGATCGTTGGCCAGAGCGTCGAGTATCGAGGGCTCGGGGATAGGCTCGCCATCCTCGATCATCCCTTCGATATGCAGCGCCAGTGCCTCTGGCGCCAGGCGCCTCGCTTCATCGAGCGTCTTGCCGGCCGTCACACACCCCGGAAAATCCGGAAAGCTCACGCCGAAATCGGACTTCTGGTCTTTGTGCAGATATGCGATATACTCCATGTCTCGCTCCATTGCCGCGCCGGCATCATCTCAACTTGATCCCGGCCTGTTTCTCAATGCTCTTCAGAGTCCCTGTGGGGATGTCCCTGTGGGGATGTGGGACCGTCGTGCGGCCCTTCTTTGTCGGGTGTTTGAACTGCTTGTGGCTGCCGGCCTGATTGACTTCGTACCAGCCGTCGCGCTTCAACGCCCTGATTACTTCCCGGCTGTCCATTCCGGTTCACCCTTCAGCCCTATAGTACACACTTTATACACACTTGTCAAAAGCCGGAGCCACTCAATGCGCATCGAATCCTGGATTGCGCGCTGACCGACGCAGCACCCGCTCTTCGATCCCAGCTCGCTCAAGAATGACGGGGTCCTCTGCGGCATGAAGACCGTAAGCGCCAACGTGAACGGCATCGTGCCCCTCCTCTCTGAGAAGGAGCGCCACTTCCGGTGAGAGTGCGTTGTCGATCAGAAATCTCACGCGGGCCGGGGCACCGCGAGCTCACGCTCCATTGCGGAGACTGCGGCGAATCGGAGACACTCGCGAATGTCCTCCAACTCGAGGTCGGGGTAGTAGGCCAGGATCTCTTGCTCGGTCAGGCCGCCAGCGAGCATCCGGAGCACAGTCGCAACTGCGCAGGCCGCGGATACAGGGAACACCGCCCATCTGATTCGGATTGATCGTGATGCGATCGAAGCTAGTCATCT
>JACQDF010000111.1 GCA_016201205.1 Acidobacteriota bacterium | reverse complement strand
GGTTTTCACCGGCGAACGCCGCACCTTCAGCGACGAGATCGAGCACGCGGTGCGTCTGCTGAACAACTCCAACATCGCGATCTACCCGGTGGACGCGCGAGGCCTGATACCGGATCCCACCTTCAGCGCGGTCAGCAAAGGATCAGCGAATCCGCGCACCGCCGGCGGCAAGAGTCCTATGCAGTCGATCGCGCTCACCCACGATACGATGCACCTGCTCGCCGACCGCACCGGCGGGCGTCCGTTCTATAACTCGAACGACATCGCGGGCGCCCTCCGCAAGACGCTCGATGAGTCCCACGTCAGCTACTTGCTTGGCTTTTACCCCGCGCACAACGAGTGGAACGGAAAGTGGCGCGAGATCAAAGTGCGCGTCCCCAAGCCCGGCGTCCACGTCCGCCACCGCATCGGCTACATCGCTTTCGAGGACAAGAAAGCCCCGACCGAAAAGGAACGCAAGCTGGCCTTGGACGAGACGCTGCGCAGCCCGCTCGAAGCCACCGAGCTCGTCCTCGCCGCCCGACTGGGCACTACCGGAGCGCCTCCCGACAAGATTCACATCGTCGCCCGCATCTCACCGCGAGATGTCACATTGACGAAGCAGGACGACAAATGGCACGGCGGATTCGACATCGCCTATCTTCTCGTGGGCGCTTCCGGCGAGCCGGCGAAGCTCACCAGTGACGGCATGGATTTCACGCTGAACAAAGATCAATACGTCCGCGTCCAGAAGGAAGGATTCATCCTGCGAAAAACGCTGGACCTGATCCCGAAGACGGAGCGGCTGAAGCTGGTGGTGCGCGACCGGCCATCGGGATCCCTGGGCAGTTTGAACATGGCTCTGACGGGCGTGCCGCAGGTGCAGCCGGCTCAGGAAAAGAAGCAGTAGGTCGCGGCTCTGTTTCCGAGCCGCGCGCGTCAGCAAGCGATGTCGTGCTTACATCACAGCCATCAGTTCTTTCCACTCGCGGCCTTGCGATTCGGCCACGGCGGGATACACCAGCGCGCCATCATACGTGTTCACGCCTTCGCGGATGGCGTTGCTTTCTTCGCAGGCGCGCTCGAGCCCCTTCCCGGCGATCGTCAGCAGATAGGGGAAGGTAGCGTTGGTCAGCCCCAGCGTCGAGGTATGCGGCACCGCAGCCGGCATGTTCGACACGCAGTAGTGCAGCACATCATCGACGTAGTAGGTCGGCTCGGAGTGCGTCGTCGGCCTCGACGTTTCAAAGCAGCCGCCCTGATCAATCGCCACATCCACCACCACCGCGCCCTTTTTCATTCTGGAGATCATCTCCCGCCGCACCAGACGAGGAGCGGCCGCGCCCGGCACCAGCACCGCTCCAACCACCAGATCCGCGTTGCGCACCGCTTCGCCGATCGTCCACACGTTCGACGCCAGCGTCATCACGTGGCCGTTGAAAATGTCGTCGATCTCGCGCAGCCGGTTCAGGTTCTTGTCGATGATGGTGACATCGGCGCCCAGGCCGGATGCGATCTTGGCCGCGTTGTGCCCGACCACCCCGCCTCCGAGAATCACCACGTTGGCGGGCGCCACGCCAGGAATGCCGCCGAGCAGAATGCCGCGGCCGCCCTTGGGCGCTTCCAGATACTGCGCACCCACCTGCACGCTCATGCGTCCGGCCACTTCGCTCATCGGCGTCAGCAGCGGAAGCGAGCCGTCTTCTTCGCGGATCGTTTCATACGCCACCGCGTTCACCCGCGACTCGAGCAGCCACCCGGTCAATTCCGGCAGCGGCGCCAGGTGCAGATACGTGAACAGAATCAACCCCGGGCGGCAATACTCGTATTCGGATGGCTGCGGCTCCTTGACCTTCACCACCAGGTCGGCCTTGGCCCAGACTTCGGCCGCCTTCTCGACGATCTCCGCGCCCGCGGCCAGGTACTCGGCGTCAGAGATCGTGCTGCCGGCGCCGGCGTTGGTTTCCACCAACACCCGATGGCCGTGCTCGCACAGCTCGGCGACGCCGCTCGGCACCAGCCCGACCCGCGTCTCGTGATCTTTGATTTCCTTTGCTACTCCGATGATCATTGAGGCCTCGCTTGCGCATTGGTCCGCTTGGGTCCCAGCCCGAGGGCGATCAGCGACAGGGAATCCAGCTTGCCGCTGGCCTCGAGGTTCTGGTCCTGCTGGAAGCGGCGCATGGCGTCCATGCTCTCCCCATCCCACTTTCCGGTGGGCCCGCTCTTGAGGTAGCCGCGGTCGATGAGCGCCTGCTGGATCTCGCGATAGCGGTCCGGCGTCGGCTCGATCTGCCCATAGCGTCTGGGCGCGGCCTTCCCCTTCCGGCTGGAACCGGGCTTGGTTGTGCTCTTCGAGCCCGGCTTCTTGGAAGACGTGGCTTGCTTGGACGTGCTCTTCGTCTTCGATTTCGTCCCTGTCTGAGCGCCGAAGACGGCCCAGCCCAGCAAAGCAAGAGCTAGCAGTAGAGCGGTTCTCACGCGCAATTCCAGTATAGCGGCCTAGTAAGGCGCGGTCACCGGGCTGCCGCCCACAACGTCCAGTTCGACAGGTGGGAATGGCCGCCGGCCGGCCTGAATCTCCAGTAAGTGAACGCCCGCGTCCACATCGTCCAAACGAAAGATGAACTCGAAACGCGGCGGCCTGGGGTCCGCGCAATGTACGGCGATCTCAGAGATCCGGCGGCCATCGATGCGGAATTGCGCATCGCCAGGCTCCGCCAGCTCTTCCATGGTTACCTTCACCGCTCCGGTGACGATGCGAGTGCCGCACAGCAGGTCCGTCGCGTCGGTCACCGATAGCAGCCGCGGCACCCGCGGTCCCGGAGGCACGACGCGCATCGCAGCCGCCGCAGCCATCGGCCTTCCGCACCATTGGACGTCCACCGGCACTAAGCCGGTCGGTACGCCTTGCGGCAGCACAACGTTCATCTGCTGCTGGCCGTCCGGCAACGGAGCGGCAATGTAGTTCGGCGTGCCCCAGGCTTCGCCGATCCGCACGCACAAGTGATTCAGCCCGCACTCCGGATGCAGATTCTCGATCCAAAGGGAAGCGACTGCAAACCGCCCGCTCGACGGCACCACCGGCTCGGTGCCATGCGGATTCGAGATGCGGCGGATGCGCGCTTCGGTCGGCGGCTGCTGTTGAAGCAACTCATGATGCCAGCCGGAAGGGCGTTTGCGCAGGCTCGTCCACAGGTACTGCGAATGCACGCCTTCGAGCGTGTACATCTGGAAGTCGTGCTGGTTGGCGAAATCGATCAGCTCCTGCGCCGTGAATCGCACCCCGCTCCAGGTGTCGGGCGCTGTTTGCGGCTGCGGCAGCCCATTCACCTGAAACCAGAACAGCCCACCGCTCTTCAGGACACGCCGCGCCTCGCACAGGTAGCTGTAGACGACTTCGCGGCTGGGGATGTGCTGGAAGACCGCGTACGAGTAGACGAAATCGAAAGACTCATCGGCGAACTGGCGCAGGTCCATGCCGGCGTTGACGTGGACGTGTGCGTTTGCGATGCTCCGAAGCTTCTCCCGCGCCAGCCGCACCATTTCGTCCGACACATCGACACCGTGGATCTCGCCGAAGTGGCGGCTGAGCGGCTTCATCAGCCGGCCGGGCCCGCAGCCGATCTCGAGGGCACGCCACCGGCCGCCGGCAGGCAGGCGCTTCAACTCGTACTCGAGTCCATAGACGACTTCATCCGCCGTCGAGAAGAATTCGCCGTCATCCTGTCCATGCCGCCCGAAGGCGACATAGTAGTTGGCGTCCTGGCGGGCGCGACGGTTCCAGTCCGCACGCATGCGGTTGTTGATCCGCGCTTCCATGATGTGATTTTAGCCGGACCCGCTTGCGACAATGAATCTGATGCCTCCGATTCGTCCCAATGATCCGGCCTGCGAAGCGTGGAACCGCATGCTGATGGACGAATATGCGGAAAAGGGCTTTTACCACAGCATCCCGCTGCCGGATGGCCGCGTTCTGGAGGGCATTCTTCCGCTGGACGCGTTACGCGAGCGTCTGAACGAATTCCCCATCGCGCCAGACCTCAGCGGCAAGCGTGTTCTCGATATCGGCGCCTGGGACGGCTTCTTCGCTTTCGAGATGGAGCGGCGAGGCGCCGACGTAGTCGCCATCGACAACGTCGAGGTCGAGAATTTTCATGTAGCGCGCCAGCTTCTCAATTCCAAGGCACAACACCACGTCCAGGATGTCTACGACCTGTCCTCCGCGCGCAACGGGCGCTTTGACATCGTCCTTTTCATGGGCGTGCTCTATCACCTGAAGCATCCGCTGCTGGCTTTGGAGCGTGTCTGCGAAGTGACGCGTGAGCTTGCCATCGTCGAGTCGTTCGTCACCAACGAGGCGCCGGCCGGCGAGGCGCCGGTGCTTCAGTTCTATGAGACGAACGAGTTGTTGGGCCAGATCGACAACTGGTGCGGGCCGAACATCCAGTGCCTGCTGGCGATGTGCCGCACGGCCGGCTTCGCTCGCGCCGAGTTGATTCGCGTGCTCCGGCAGCGCGCTCTGGTGGCCTGCTACCGGCATTGGCTTGCCGGGCCCGCCGAGCCTGCTTTCGATCCGCCGCTGCTGTTGGACTGCACGGATTCGAGCAACTACGGCGTCAACGTGCGCCGCAAATCGGACCAGTACCTGGCGGCGTTCTTCAAAAGCAGGGAAAAGTCATTCACGCTGGACACGCTTTTTCCCGAGGTGGGCGGCTGCGGCATCCGACCGGTCAGCGTGCATTACACGGGCGGCGATGGCTGGCAGGCCAACTTCCTGCTGCCGCCGGGGCTGGATGCCGGCTGGCACGACGTCCGGTTGCGCACGGCCCATAGCCGGTATTCCAACACCGTCCGCATCGCCGTCGATGTGGCCGCGCACGCGGATTCTCTCAAGATCACCGGCGCCTGCGACGCAACATCCTGGCGTCCCGGCGAGATCGCCGCCGGTGAGGATGCGTGTGTCTCGTTGTGGGTGGCGGGGCTGCCGGTGAACGCCGATCGTGCGAATGTGCGGGTGACGTTGGGCGGGCAGAGATGGAAAGTGCAAGACGTGGCTCCGGACAAGGGCGATCAACAACCGCGGCAGATCAACGCGCGTGCGCCGAAGTCGTTCCCCAAAGGACGCCATGAGCTGGTGGTAGCGCTGGGGGATGTGCAGTCGGAGCCGTTGGCGATGCGGGTGGTTTGACCATGGCTGCCGCCGAAACGCCTCCGCTTCGTTCTCAAGACGCTTTCGCAAATGTCCGGGGTTGGAACTTGTAGAAGTAGGCGCCTTCGACGTAAACACTGCGGATGGATTCGCTCACCACGAAGCGGCCTAACGGCAAAGTCCTATCGGCGCCGAGGTCGAACATCGTCACCACTCCAGCGCTCGGCGAAACTGCTTCGATCCTCTCAAACAAATTGCGCGGAAGGTCAGTGGTCGACTCGATGACGTCGAGAATGTCGGAATACACGAGACGCGGACCTTGCTCGTGAACTCGTGGAGTTGCCAGGATGAGCTTCCACCTGTTGTCTTCCAACCACCAGAACGCAGCCTCAATCTGAAGGTCGCTCTCCAGTGCTTCCACTAGCCTGCGACCCGCGAGAATATCCGAATCCACTACCAATATGATTTGATCCATGAAAGCACCCCTTCTTGATTATCACTGACTGCCCGGATCACTGCCGGTTCAGTGCGAAACCAGGAGATGCCTTGCACCGCGCGACTTTTTCGTCTTTGCGCATCCGCTCCCGGTCGCGGCTCGGAAGCCCATGCTGAGACGCGCGCGTCAGCAAGCGGTCTTACGCGCCAGGCTGGCGCAATGGTTTCCGCCGACCACGAACACGGCGTGATATACTCCACAGCCGGGGTTCCGGTATGTTCCAAAAGCTCATCCTTTGTTGCGTATCCGCGCCCGCCCTGTTCGCCTGGCAATCCGGCTCCCTCGATGCTGCGATGCAGGC
>JACQDF010000104.1 GCA_016201205.1 Acidobacteriota bacterium | reverse complement strand
TCTCGTCGTCCGGGTGGGCGGCGATCATGAGGACGTTGCCGATGGTGGTCAGACGCTCGAGCTGGTACTGGATCTGGGCCGAGCCGGATACTTCCCGCTGGGCATAAACACTCTTGGGAAAGGCACTTAGCATCAGGAGGACGGAAATGAGCCTCGAAAAACGCATTACAAAGTGTGAACCAGAATTCGTGAGAAAACCGTCTTCTTATAGTAGGTGATCCATAGAGGGGATTTCACGATGCAGCGCGAATCGAAGGCTTTGTTGAAAGCGGTGCGGGCCTTTTGGGGCCGGTGGCGCGAGGAGCCGTTGGAGGAGACGCCAGGGATCGGCTTGGCCCTGGGGGGCGGCTTCTCGCGCGGCATCGCCCATATCGGAGTGCTGCGGGTGCTGGAGCGCGAGAGAATCCCGGTGCGATACGTAGCCGGAGTCAGCGCCGGCGCGATTGTGGCAGCCGGGTTTGCCGCCGGCGCCGATTCCCACGCCCTCGAGCGGGTGGCCCGCAGCATGAGATTCAAAGATGTGGCAAGATTCAGCCTGAGCAAGCTCGGGCTGGTGGGCAGCGACCGCATGGAAGGATTTCTGAGGCGGGCGTTCCGCGTACACCGTTTCGAAGACATGTCGGTGCCGCTGGCAATCGTGGCGACGGACCTGCGAAGCGGCGAACCGGTGATCTTCCATACCGAAGGCGAGATCTTTCCGGCCGTGCGGGCGAGCTGCTCGTACCCGGGCTTGTTCCAGCCGGTGCGCCACAAAGGGCGCGTGCTGGTGGATGGGGCGATCAGCATGGAGATACCAGCGCAGGCGTTGCGAGACCTGGGCGTGCGGCGCGTGGTTTCCGTGGCCCTGCCGCCGCCGGCTGTCTCGCAAGAGCCCGGAAGCATGTTCGCGGTGGTGAACCGCAGCTTCCAGATCATGCAGCAGCGTACGGAAGCGGCGTGGCGTCGTCACAGCGACGTGGTGATCACGCCGCTGGTCAACAGCGTGGCCTGGGACGACTTCACGCAGGTCGAGCGGCTGATCGAGGCAGGCGCGCAGGCTGCCGAGGAATCGCTGCCGAAGATTCGCGAGTGGATGGATTCCAAAATCCATCGTCCCGCTTACAGGGGTACGCCGAGGCCGCCCGTTTTCAGCGTGTCTGCGCCCACCCCTCTTCCCTGACAACATGCAGCAAGCTGGCCGTCAATGACGACCGAGGGAACGCTGCGTATCCCGTATTGCTTTGCTTTGGCTGCCACCTCCGGCCGGCGCATGTCCAGCACCGTCACTTCACACGAGGGACAAGCCAGGCTGTTCACCAGCGTGATCGTTTCTTCGCAGGCCGGACAGCCGGCGCTGAAGACTTCAATTGTGCGTTTCTTATTCATTGTGTGTTTCCTTTCGAACGAGGCCGCGCAGTCCAGAGGGACGCGCCGGCCAGTAATGCCAGACCCAAGTACATTGCTGCACTGGAATCGTAGCGGAACTTGGCAGCCAGAACGATGGCTGAAGCAATCAAACCGAGGAAAAACGGGCCGTATCCACGGTGGCGAGCCCCGAATGCCAGTGCTCCCACGGCAATCGTCAGGAAGGCTATCGTCGTCAGGAACAGGTGGCTGGTCGAAACCAGGAAGCCGAGGCCAATTGCCGACAAGAGTCCGGCATAGGCAGGCCAGCATGCGGGACAGGCCAGCTTCGGAAGAAGACCAAGTGCAACGCCAGGGAGCACAAAGAGGTTTGCGTAAGGCCGCTTGCTGACGCGCGCGGCTCCGAAACCGAGCCGCGACCGTAAGGGAGCGGATGTGCAATGTTTAGAAGACATCTCTGGCATCCAAGCTCTCCAGAATCGGGCATTCGGAAACCGGGCCACGGCCCGTACAGGCGCCCGCAAGACGCTTCAGCGCCTTTTGCATCGCTCGCAGAGCCCGGATTCGTTCCTCAACGTCGGCGGCCTTCGCCTCGGCGCGCTGTCGAACCTGAGCGCAGGTCGCGCCCGGCTGGACCCGCAGAGCAAGAAGGTCTCTTAGTTCGTCCAGCGAGAACCCGAGCTGCTGTCCGCGCTTGATGAACCGTATGCGCCGCACCGCATCGTCGGTGAAGCACCGGTAGCCGGAAGCGGACCTGGGCGGGTCAGCGAGTAAGCCTCGCTGCTGGTAATAGCGAATGGTCTGCAAGTTGACCCCGGCGCGTTTGGCCACCTGGCCTGCCTAACTCGGCCAGCCACGCCGCCAGGCTCTCTGGCCAGGCCTGCGACGTCTTGCCCGTCTTTCGGGTTCCAAAGCCGTGGCCGCCGCCCGAGTAGACGTGCATCTCGGCGGGCACCTTGGCTTTCTTGAGAGCGAGGTAGAAACGAACGCTGTGATCCGCCGGCGGTACCAGGCCGTCGTCATCGGCGTGAACCAGGAATGTGCGCGGGGTGGCGGAAGTGACTTCGAGGCTTTGGGGAAGGGCCGGGTACACCAGCACCAGAAAATCCGGCCGCGTTTCCGCGGGCGCGAGCATGCCCATCATCGCAGCCAAGTGACCGCCCGCCGAGAAGCCCATCATGCCGGCGGCATCCGGCTTCAGATTCCACTTGGCCGCGTTCGCCCGCACCAGCCGCATCGCCTGTTCGCCGTCTTCGATCGCGATTTTGGCGGCCTCGGCGGCCTGGCGCAGCTCGCCCAGAGCGGGGCGCATCTTCTCGCGCCCAGGCAGGCGGTACTTGAGCACAATACCGGCGACGCCGAGCGTGGTCAGCCAGCGCGCCACGTCGTGTCCTTCTTTGTCAATCGCCAGCCGCTGATAGCCGCCGCCGGGGCAGATGACAATGGCCATGGCGTTGGCGGTGTTTCTTGGCGGCAGGTACACCGTCAGCGAAGGCTGGCTGACATTGCTGATCGCGCGGTCATGCAAGCCGTCTTTTCCGCGATCCTCGACTTGTTCGGGCGGCGCGGATGGATCGATCTTGACCTCGGGGCGCAACAGGATCGTCTGCTGTGCGAGGATTGGCGCGGCGAGCAGAATCACAACTAAAGTACGCATGTTCAGGCTTCCGCCAGCATCTCTTTCCACGTCACCTCATGTTTGCGGTCGATGGCGATGCGTCCCAGGATCGAGCTCAGCGTCGATTCCGCCGAGCGGACCGCCGTGTTCTCCGGGCGTCTCTCGATCACGCGCTGGATAAACTGCTCGACGGCGTTTTCGGTGATGTTCTTGTCGATCTTTTCGAGCGTCTGCTCCTGCTGGTTCTTGTACACCCACAGGGACTGCCGCTGGGTCTCGATCACGCCTTCCGTGCCGATGAACGTCTCGCTCACCACGCGGTAGCCGTTGGGCCCGAACTGCGTGGCTGTCAGCGCCGCTTGCACGCCTGAAGGGTAGGTGTAGGTCACGTTCAGGTGATCGAGGTTGTCGCCGTAGGTGCGCAGGATGCGGCCTCCCGTGCCGTGCGCTTTCAACGGCGCGCCGCCGAGGAACCAGTTCAGCACATCGACTCCATGGCAATCCTGCTCGACGATGAAATCGCCGCTGTACTGACGCCAGGCGCCCCAATAGATGAGCTTTTCCTGCTCGGGAGGAACCGGCGCGCGTTTGCGTTTCCCGAGGCCGGTGCTGGCGATCCAGTTGCTCCGCGCCATTTTGATTGTGCCGATGGCGCTTTCGCGCAGCAGTTTCTCCGCCTTCAGATAACCGGGGCCATAGCGGTTCTGGAATCCGACGGTGATCGACTGCTGCGGCGAAGCCTTCGCCGCCGCGCGAATCACGCGCAGGCAGCCGGCCACGTCGGCGCCCATCGGCTTCTCGCAATAGATGTGCTTGCCGGCCAGGATCGCAGACTCGAGGTGCTCGGGATGCAGAAACACGGGCGAGGCGATCAGCACGGCATCGACGCCGGATTGGAGCAGCTCGCGGTGATCACGGAAGCGCCGCGCATCGGGGGCCTTGAGGCGCTCCGCTGTGCGGTCCATCTGCTCCGGCCGCACATCGCAGAGGGCGGTGAAGCGAACGCGGTCATGGCGGGCGAAAATCGAAGCGACTTCCGTGCCGCGACTGCCACAGCCGATGAGGCCGGCAGTGATCGCTGAATTCGCCTGTGCGCCGCGCACCTGTTCCGGCGTGAGCACCAGCGGCGCGGCGGAAATGCCTGCAAAGGTTCGCCTGTTCAGTTTCATTGATTCAAGTACTCCGAGCTCCTGCGCACCGACTCGGCCACCGGCATCACTCCGGCAAACGCCTGGTGAATCGTGATGTAGCCGGAGTACTTCATCCTCTTCAGCGCTCCCAGCACAGCGTCGTACTCCACGCCGCCGCGCTCCCAGATCCCGATATGATCCACGCGGACCTCGCCTTTGCTCCAGGTCTGGATCGGCGATTGCCCCTTCGGATTCAACCGGTGATTCTGCACATAGACATTGAACAGGTGCGGCCACACACGCTCGATCACCCGCGGCCCGTAATCGTAGCCGGCGATAAACCAGTTGGCGGGCTCATAGATGAGGCCGAAATTGGGCCGCCCGATCCCCGCCAGCGTTTTCAGCGCGTTGTCGGGCGATTCAAACAGGCTGGCGCAATGCGACTGGTGCGCCAGCCGGATGCCGCGCTCGGCTGCTTCATCGGCCGCCTTGCGAGCCCAGTAAATGTCTTCGTCGCGTTTCATGCAGACTCGGATCAGCGGCGCGCCGAGTTCGGCCGCCAGATCCAGATACGGCTTGATGTAGCGCAGCCCGTCGGGGCCAAAGTCGTTGTTGCCCGGCACGGCGAAATCGCCAGTCACCATGGAAACCGCGAGTCCGGCAGCATCGAGTTGGGCTCGCAATTCGCGAATCACCTCGACGGGCGTATGGATGCCGGCCACGGAAGCGCGCATGCAGATGGCTTTGAAGCCGTACTTGACAGCCAGCGCCACCATCTCAGGGAACGGCATGGCGCTGCGCTCTTTGTTATCGAACGCTTCGGCGATCCGCACCGACAGAGACAGCTTCATGGCATCCCCATTCTACAGCCGCGCCAGCACCGCGTCGCGCACCTCGCTCGAAGTGTTCGAGCCGCCCAGGTCCGGGGTGCGCACGGCGGCATCGGCCAGCACCGCTCGCACGGCCTGATCCACATCCGCTCCGGCGGCTTGCTGGCCGATGTGATCGAGGAGCATGCCCGCCGACAGAATCGCCGCCAGCGGATTTGCGACGCCTCGTCCGGTGATGTCGGGCGCCGAGCCGTGGACGGGCTCGAACAAAGACGGATAGCGCAGCGTCGGATCGATGTTCGCGCTCGCAGCCAGCCCGATCGACCCGGCCGCGATCGCCGACAGGTCGCTCAGAATATCGCCGAACAGGTTCGACGCCACCACGACATCGAAGGAATGCGGCCGGCGCACAAAGTTCATGGCAGCGGCGTCCACCAGCAGCGATTCGGTTTCGATCTCGGGGAACTCGTTGGCCACGCTCTGGAACACGCGATCCCACAGGACCATGCCGTAGGCTTGGGCGTTCGACTTGGTGACTGAGGTGACGCGCTTTTTCCCGTTGCGTCTCCGCGCCAGCTCGAAGGCGAAGCGGACCACACGCTCGCAGCCGTGGCGCGTGAAGACAGCCGTCTGCACGGCGACTTCGGCCGGATGGTGATGGTGGACAAAGCCGCCGACGGGGGCGTACTCGCCTTCCGTGTTTTCGCGCACCACGACCAGATCGATCTGTTGTGGCGGAAAGCCGCGCAGCGGCGAATCGACGCCAGAATAAAGGATAGCCGGCCGGACGTTGGCGAACTGGTCAAAGGCGCGGCGGATCGGCAGCAGCAGCCCGTGGAGCGTGATGTGATCCGGGATGTCCGGATGCCCGACCGCTCCCAGCAGGATGGCATCGGCGCCGCGCAGGGTGTCAATGGCGCTGGCCGGCATCATGCGGCCGTGGCGAAAATAATAATCCGAGCCCCAGTCGTGATCCTGAAAGGCGACTGCGAAGCCGTGTTTTTGGGCGGCTGTTTCGAGCACACGGATGGCGCAGGCAGTCACCTCGGGGCCGATTCCATCGCCGCCAATCACGTGGATCGCGTATTTCTGCATGGGGGTGAACAGGAATTGTAGCCTATCGTGCCGCTTGCTCACGCGCGCGGCTCAGAATGCTCACGCGCGCGGCTCAGAAAGCGCTTCCGAGCCGCAATCAGATAAGGCGTCGTGAGCCGCTGAACCAGCGCGATGCCGTGGATGCCCTGTGCGCGATCG
>JACQDF010000103.1 GCA_016201205.1 Acidobacteriota bacterium | reverse complement strand
CGCAGCGGGTGAGGCGTGGCGCGATGCTTCCGCGGAGCACCAGGCCGATGTCGGCGAGCTCGGCCAGCAGGGCGCGATGGCGGTGTTCGAGACGTTGGAGCGAAGCATCGATCGATACGGTGCGATTTCTTGTGATTGTTGTTGAATTCGACATACCACTAGTATATATACTTACAGTATGAATGACAAGCGATTTTCTCCCAAAGACCTGACACTTTTTCGGCCGCCCGCCTCGACGGCCTTGGGGCAACACGTGCGCGCTACCTGGGGTGGAGCACGCCATACGGTGACCGTTGAGGTGCACCCATGAGGAGCGTGCCGGCCGCCCCGTTTGCTCCCGTCCCGCTGTTGTTCCTGGAGCCCCCACCGGAGTCGGAGTTTTTCACGTTCCTGCAGGAGACCCACCGGCTCGTTGCGGGGGATCCCACGATCCTGGCCGCCATCGACGCGGACCTGGACCTGCACGGTCAGCGCAAGAAGGCCCTGCGAATTGCCGACGCGCAGTGGAACGAAGCCCAGAACCAGCCCCTGCCCACGATCCATTGCGTGCCTACAACCGTGGCAGCAGAGTCGCTGCTGCTGGGCGTGGGGCGACCGCGGACGGAGGCGTACGTGGTCTACCTGTTCCTGACTGGGCGGGGCTTCTTCGGAGGCTTCAAGTCCGCGGAGGCTACCACCCTGATGTTGGAGTCGGTGACGCTGCGAGTGTTCTTGGTCAACCAGGGCCTTGGGCTGCCGGGGCGCAGCACGCTCACGGAGTTGGTCAACGCCGTCAGCGCTGGGACACGGGAGAAGATTCTCGATGCTCAGCTGCGCGCGGTGCTGAGCGAGGGCTGGGACGACGCCAAAACGCTGACGCAGGACAGCACGGCCGTAGAGGGCAACGTTCTGTGGCCAACCGACTCCCGGCTCATGGTGGACCTCGTGGCGCGGCTATGTCGGCGGGGTGGGCGGCTCGACGCCGTGGGGCTGCCGAACTTCGGCGAGCCCCGGACGGCCAAGGTGCTGAGCGCGATGTCAGGCTTGGACCGCGAGATCAGCCTCGGGTCGGATCGCCCAAAGAGGGCGCGCAGTCGCCGACGCCTCTATGGGATGCTGTTGAAGAAGGCCCAGCGGGCCACGGCGTTGCTGGCACCCCAGGTCGAGCGGAGCCAGCAGGCGCTGCGAGAACTGGACGTGTTGCCCAGTCTGCGCGTCCGCGCGGCGCGGCTGGTGAAGTGGTTGCAGACCGACCTGGAAAATCTGCGGCGGGTCGTGCAGGCCTGCGAGGCTCGGGTTCTTCGCGACCAGAAGGTGCCCATCGGGGAAAAGGTGCTGAGCGTGTCCGATCCGGACGCCGGCTTCATTGCCAAGGGCGGCCGCGACCCCGTGGTGGGCTACAAGCCGCAACTGGCCCGCAGCGGCAACGGTTTCATCACGGGACTGATCGTGCCGCAGGGCAACGCGTCGGACTCCTGCCAGCTGGTGCCCATGTTCGAGCAGGTCGTGCGGCGCACGGGCGTGATTCCAGACACTGTGAGCGTCGACGACGGCTACTGCAGTCGCGCGGGCCGCGCAACGCTCCAGGCCCGCGGAGCCAAGGTCGTGAGCATCAGCGGCTCCAAGGGAAAGAAGATCACCCCAGCCGCGGACTGGGACAGCGAGGCGTATGCCGTCGCACGCGACGACCGGTCGGCGGTCGAGTCGTTGATGTTCACCATCAAGTACGGCTTCGACTTCGACCGCGTCGCCCGGCGCGGACTGGACAACGTGCGAGCCGAGTTGCTGGAAAAGGTGCTAGCCTACAACTTCTGTCGGCTCGCGGCCTGTCGCCGCGCCGCCGACACCCCCAAAAAGGCGCAGGCCGCCTGACGCTCTGCCGGTGCAGCACCGTGCTCGCCAACTCGCCAACGACCCGGCGATCGACGCCGGGCTACGTCCAGACGACGTGAGTCCAGGGTCTCCCATGCCGGCGCGGTGCCCCACGCCCCCCCCAAAAGCCTGCATCCTGTCGTTTGCAAGGTCGCACGGACACGCACGTGCGCCCCGGTCAAAACGCCGGGCCCCGCCGCCGGAGCTTTTCGGCGAGGGTCTAACTACTATGCCATTTCAGCGTGGTTGGGCTGAGGCCCTACAACAGGTACAGCTAAAGCATGAGGTTGCTGGAACTTCGCGTATTGAGGGGGCAGAGTTTACAGACAGAGAGCTGGAAGCAGCCCTGGAGCACACACCGGAGGAGCTAATCACCCGATCGCAAAAGCAGGCTCATGCCGCAGTGCAAACATACCGGTGGATTTCCGAACTAGCAGACGATAGGCCAATCGATCACAACATGATGTGTGAAGTTCACCGACGTATGGTCACTGGTGCCGATGAGGACCATTGTGCCCCTGGCGAGATCAGGGCAGAGGACCACAATGTTACTTTTGGATCCCCTCCCCATAGGGGGGCAGAGGGAGGCAAAGAATGTCAGGAAGCGTTCTTGGGTTTGAGTCATGCTCTCCAGCATGAGTTTTTGGCGCATGATTTGCTAATTCAGGCCCTTGCAATACACTACCACTTCGCTGCTATTCACCCATTTCTTGATGGAAACGGACGCACGGCCCGCGCCCTGGAAGCTCTAATGTTGCAACGCGCAGGACTGCGCAATACATTATTTATCGCCATGTCGAATTACTAT
>JACQDF010000107.1 GCA_016201205.1 Acidobacteriota bacterium | reverse complement strand
CGTCATGCGGGACCCGCCACCGTGGTCCGTTGAAGTTCCAGCTCTGTTCGATCCGGGTGATCTTCCCGAGTTTGCCGCTGCGGACGATCTCTCGCACCTGCTGCTGGTAGGGATCGCTGAGCCACTGTGAGCCCATCTGCACGACCTGTTTGCTTGCCTTCACCGTGTCCCGGGCCAATTTGGCATCCTCGAGCGTATTAGCCATGGGCTTCTCGCAGTAGCAGTCCTTGCCTGCCCGGACCACGCCGGCCAGAATCCTCGCATGGTGGTGGTCCCCGGTTGCGATCATCACCGCATCCAGTTCCGGGTCGGCCAGCATTTCCTCGTAGTATTTGAAGGTCTTCGGGCGGGCTCCGAATACCCGCCTGGCGTCCTCCGCCGCCCTTTCCAGGTTGACCGACCAGAGGTCGCAGACGCTGCGCAGGTCGAAGTTCGGATCCGTCTTGGACGACAGCTTCAGCATGTGGCGGTGGCCGAACGCCCTGTGCCCGCAGCCGATCTGCCCGATTTGAATTCGGTCGTTGGCTCCGACGATACGGCTATAGGAACGGGCCGTCATGGGAATCGCCGCCGCGCCGGCGGCTCTGGTCAGAAATGCTCTCCGCGAGGGAGCGAACGAGGAATCGTCTTTCTGCACGTGCGATCTCCTTTTCATACTTCAAGGCGGTTCGTCCTTGCGTGGATTCATGCAAGCCCGATTCTCCGCGAGTCGCCAGGGACCGCCGCTCCAACTCTGCCCTGAAAACGAGACGCTCCTGTTCCGAGAGCCGCAACCCGATCCCGGTATTCGCCGGGGGTTTTTTCAGCGAGTTTGCGAAAGGTCAGTCCGAAGTAGCTCTGACTGCAAAAGCCTACTTCCTCGCTCACTTCGGCGATTTTCTTGTCGGTCACGGCCAGCAACTCCTTTGCCTTTTCGATGCGAAAGTGGGTCAAGTGGGTCACGAAGGATTGCCCGGTCAGTTGCTTGAAAAAGCGGGCGAAGTGGCTCGCGCTCATGTGCGCGGCTGATGCGGCATGCTGCACCGTGATCGGTTCGTGATAATGCTGGTCGACAAACTCGAACACCGGCCGCAGGCGGTCCAGGTCCTGACGCCTGCGGCTGAACACCGCCTCGGAGCCTTGATAGGCGGCATAATGGACCGCCAGCAAAGCCAGAATCATTTTCAGATAGGTTTTCACCAGCAGCCGCTGCGGAGCAGACACCGCCGGAAGCTCCGCTGAGATGCTCCGCATCAGACCCAATACCTTGCCGGGAACGCCGGTCTTAGCGGGCACGACGAACGGAAAGCGCGGGTCCTGCGCGAGGAAGGGCATCAAGTATTGCGTGTCGTCGCTGAACCCGTAACGGGGACCTATCACATCCGGCAGGAAGAAAAGAGAAATGCCTTTTGCTTTCGCTCCGCTATGGCCGCTCAAACGGTGGAACAGGGTGCTCCCCATGAGAAACAGGTCGCCTTGGCGGATCGTAACGGAACGGCTCAAGACCTCGAATGTGAACTCTCCGGAATCCGCGAGCAGGAGTTCAAAGTACTCGTGCCGATTCATCCTGATCGGAGTGAGTTTGCCGAAGGTCCAGAAGTTCACGTCGATCGGTAGCACCGGCTCAAAACGCCACACGTGAACCCCGGCAGCGTTGATGTTGGGCTCAATGAAGAGGTTCGCATCCTCCCACTTGTTCTTTGCCATGGTCGTCTCCGATTCGTAAAGGTATCACGTCAGCGTGAGGGTGGCAAATCGCCGGGACGGATGGCTGATTTCTGCCAAGAAATGATTGAATCCTTATAGACCACTCACGGGCGGAGACGTAGCATATCGTTGAGTTGAATTGAGTTAGACAAAGGCATGTGGGGGGAAGAATGACTGCACGTCGATCACGCGTTTTGGCCACACTGCTGGTGGCGGTTTTCCCGGCTTGTTTTCAGACGCTCGCGCAGGAGTCGCGCGGCAGCATCCAGGGCCGGGTGCTCGACCCGTCCGACGCTCCCGTTGCCGGAGCAGCCGTGCTGGTGGAGAACAGGGATACGGGTGCCACTGTCAGGCTGGTGTCGAATTCGACCGGCTACTACGAAGCCAACCTTCTGTTGCCCGGCAACTATCACATCACCGCCGAGTTCAGCGGGTTCAAGAAGTCCATCCGTAGCGGGATCGTCCTGCCGCTGAGTACGCGCCTGGAAATCGATTTGAAGCTGGAAATAGGTGCGGTGGCGGAGACGGTTACCGTGTCCGGAGAGGCGCCGATGCTCGACACGAGCGGCGCTTCGAGCGGCCTGGTGCTGAACAACCGCAAGGTGATGGACCTGCCGGTGATCGCCAACAACATCATGGTATTGGTGAAAATGACGCCGGGAGTCCAGACCAGTGGCGTCAATGACTACCTGGGGCCGCACTCCAACTTGGGCGCCTCCGACTACAGGGTGGCCGGCGGCGTAGGGGGCAACGAGTGGTCCATCGATGGTGTTCCAAACAATGGCACGAGCCGGCGCAGCGCCTACCTGCCGGTCTCCGACACCATCCAAGAGATGAAGGTGGAAACGTTCGGATTGGACGCCTCCACCGGCCACAACACCGGTGTCAGCGTGACCATGATGACCAAGGCGGGCACGAACCAGTTCCACGGGACGCTGACCGAGCAGCACTGGCAGCAACGCTGGCACGGCACGCCATTCTTCACCAAGCAGAGCTACTATCGCAATATCGCCGCGGCCGAAGCGGCGGGCGACCGCGCCAGGGCCGAGTATCTGCGCTCGCAGGACAAGCAGGCCCCCGGACGATCCAACAACTACGCGGGCACCATTGGCGGGCCGGTGCGTATACCCAAGGTCTACAACGGCAAGGACCGCCTTTTCTTCTTCTTCAGCTATCAGGGCAACAAGGACAAGGTGGCCGACTTGCCCGACCGTCTGAACAAGACGATTCCGACTCTGGACGACCGCAGAGGCGATTTTTCCCGCTTCCTGGGTGTGAACGCACCGCTCTACCAGTTGTACGACCCGCTCAGCGTGCGGCCCGACCCTGCCCGGGCCACCCACTTTATCCGCGAGCCGATTCCCGGCAATATCCTTCCGGCTTCCCGCATCGTCAACCCGGTCGCAGCGTTCTACACCAAACTTCTGCCCACTCCGAATAACGACCTCGACCCGAAGCGGGAGCCGACCAACAACTTCCTGGCGATCACCACGCCACTGATACGAGACTATTACGCGTATAGCAATCGTATCGACTACCAACTCTCCGACCGGCACCGCTTCTTCGGCCGCTGGAGCTACAACAACTGGATAAATAACGCCAACGACTGGATGTACGATACTGTTCGCGGTTTGCAAGCCGACAACCTCATCCGGAAGAACCTGGGGGTGACTGCGGACTGGGTATTCACCGCCAGCTCGTCGACCATTCTAGACGTGTCCGTGTCGTTGAATAACTACCGCGAAGGCTCCGCCACTGTAGTCGCCCGGCAGTTCAAACCGGCTGACACCGGGCTGCCCGCCTACATGGACGTTAAGGCGGAGGACCGGAAAATCCTGCCGCAAATGGCGTTTGGCGGGTACGAGTCCATCAGTTTCGACTACCCTTCCGAGACGAACTTCCGCACGCTGGCCGGCAAGGCGGATTTGACGCATATCCGCGGCTACCACACCTTTCGCGCCGGAGCCGACCTGCGGGGGCAGTTCAGGACCGGCGGAGGGGGCGGCAAACACTTCCGGCTCCTTCTCCTTCAATAACCTGTACACGCGGCGCAACGAGGACACGTTTACACCAGCCGGCAGCATAGCGCACAGTTGGGCGGCGTTCCTTATGGGATTTCCGAGCGCGATGAGCGTCGCCACCACCGACACCTATGCCCTGCTGAACCCTTACTATGCCTGGTACGCGCAAGACAAGTGGCGCCTCACCCCGAAGCTGAGCATCAATGCAGGCTTGCGCATAGAGTACGAGATGGGTCCCACCGAGCGGTATAACCGGGTGATCGGGTATCTGGACCCCAAAGCCAAACTGCCCATCACGGATGCCGCCCAGGCTGCTTACGCACTCAATCCGGCGCCTGAAGCGGCGGCGGCGGATTTCGTGGTTCGGGGCGGTTCCGTGTATCCCGGCTCCGGCGGCGTCTCGCGCCGGATGTGGGGCAACGAACTCATGTGGCTACCACGCGTGGGACTGGCTTACCAGGTCCGGCCGAAGACGGTGATTCGCGGTGGCTATGGGCTGTTCTTCGACACGCTGAACGTGCTGAACGAGTCGCCGGATCAGACGGGGTTCAGCCGCACTACGTCCACAGTCTTGACCAACGATTTCGGCGTCACTTGGTTGGCAGGCGACCCGCGCAAGGGCGTCTCCCCGATGACCGATCCGTTTCCAGTGCGTGCGGATGGCAGCCGCTTTGACACGCCGACGCGTGACGCTCTCGGGCTGATGGCGCGCGCCGGCCGCGGGTGGACCTTCAGCAACTACGATGTACGCCATGCCCGCCAGCAGCGCTGGCGGTTGGGCATACAGCACCAGCTCGGAAGTGACTGGCTGATCGATGCGGCTTACGCGGGCTCGTATTCCGACCGGGTGCCCGTCAACCTGCCGCTATCGCCTCTGCCCGAGAAGTACTGGGCGGAGGGCCTGGTACGCAATAACAACGTTGCCAACAACCTCAACTCGAACGTCACGAATCCTTTCAACATCGCCAACTTCCGCGATCTGGCCACCTCCGCGCCGCTCATCTACCAGGAATTGACTACGCAAGGGTTCTACACCAGCACGACCATTCGCAAGAACCAGTTGCTGCGCGCCTTTCCGCAGATGAACTCGCTCACCCAGCGCTTGACGCCGCTCGGCGAGACGCGAACACACGAGTTCGCTCTGCAGGTTCAGAAGCGCTTTTCGAAGGGGTTCAACCTGAATCTCAGCTACGTACGCCAAAGTGCCGAACAGCGCACCTCTTTCTTGAACGAGTTCGACGCCCTGCCGTTCTGGGTGGAAAGCAACAACGGCCGGCCTCACCGCCTGACCGCTACCGGCATCTGCGAGTTCCCATTCGGAAAGGGCCGCCGATGGGCCAACAGTGGCCTGTTGAGCCATGTCTTTGGCGGCTTCCAGGCGGCCGCAACCTACGAGTGGCAGCCGGGCCCGCTGCTGGACTGGGGTAACGTCTTCTACTACGGCAACCTCGGGGACATCAACACCGGCGAGCGGACGCTCGATCGCTGGTTCAACACGAATAACTTCGAGCTCACTGCGGCCAAAGGCCCCGCCGCCTTCCACCGCCGCGTTTTCCCGACGCGTGTCGACGGGCTGCGGAGCGACATGACCAACCAGTGGAACGTGAATTTGCAGCGCGAATTCCGCCTCAAAGAACGGATAGCGTTCCAGTTCCGCGTGGACGCCTTGAACATTCAGAACCGGACGCAATTCGACAGCCCCGGACTCAACCCGTACTCCACCGATTTCGGACGGGTCCTGGGACAGACAAACACCCGAAATCGGTTCCTCCAGTTGCAGGGAAGGTTGAGGTTCTGACGTGAGGGGACAGGACGCGGCACTGGCGCCCGCAGTGCTGGCGCTCGTCGGCGGCGCATGGGTTTACGACGGCTCCCCGGTCTGCGCGGGAGAGCTAGTATGGACGTGAAAGGACATGACCTGATGCAAAACCGGCGGCAGTTTCTGACGACAACCAGCCTGGCAGGCCAGGTGGCGCTGGCGTACGGACAGGCACAACCGGCCAGCGGAGACCGGGCTCAGTGGTTGCAGGTGCTGGAACGCGTGGCGCGTCCCGTGTTAACGCACATGGCCCGCCGGGAGCTGAAGGCGAAGATGCCGGTGGAGGGCAAAACAAGCGACCGGCCTGAATACACGCACCTGGAAGCCATCGGGCGGACGCTGGCGGGAATCGCTCCGTGGCTGGAGGCGCGGCACCCGGCGGAGGCTTCACTCCGCCAGGAAATGGCCCAACTGGCGCGCGAGGCGATTGACGCAGCCACCGATCCGCGCTCGCCCGACTACTGCAACTTCGAGCGTGGATCGCAGCCAGTGGTGGATGCGGCGTTTCTGGCGCAGGGCCTGATCCGCGCTCCACGCGAGTTGTGGCAGGCGCTGCCGGCGGCGACACAGTCGAACGTGGTGGCGGCGCTGCGGAAGACCCGTCACATCCTCCCGGTCTGGAATAACTGGTTGTTGTTTGCGGCCATGGTGGAGGCGGCGTTGCGACAGGCCGGTGAGCGGGTGGACCAGCGACCGGTAGTGACGGCGGTGAACCTGCATGAAAGCTGGTATAAAGGCGACGGCATCTACGGCGACGGCCCGGAGTTTCACTGGGACTACTACAACAGCTTTGTCATTCAACCGATGCTGCTGGACGTGGTAGGAGCCTTCCGCGCGGACATTCCCGCGTGGGAGACGCTGTACCCGAAGGTCCTGGCTCGCGCCCGCCGTTACGCGGTGATTCAGGAACGATTCATCTCGCCGGAGGGCACGTTCCCGCCGGTAGGGCGGTCGCTGGCGTATCGGATTGGGGTGTTTCAACTGCTGGGGCAAGTGGCCCTGCTGAGAGAACTGCCGGCCGATCTCAAGCCGGCGCAAGTGCGTTGCGCGCTGACCGCCGTGATGAAGCGGCAGATGCTGGCGGCGGGTACGTTTGACGACCAGGGCTGGCTGCGGATCGGATTCGCTGGACGGCAACCCGGGATCGGGGAACGGTACATCTCTACTGGAAGCTGCTATCTGTGCGCAACAGGTCTGCTGCCTCTAGGCCTGCCGCCGGAGGACGAGTTTTGGTCCGGGGCGCCAATGCCGTGGACCTCACAACGGATCTGGCGAGGGGAGGATTTTCCGGCCGATCATGCGCTGACGGGGTGATCCGGTCCGACATGGCGCGCACTCCCCGCGCCCGCTCAAACGGTGGAACAGGGTGCTCCCCATGAGAGGCTTGCCGCGGGTCCGCCAGCCCACGCGATAGGGGCCGGATCCCCGCAGCGCTGCCCTGAAAACGAGAGGCTCCTGTTCCGAGAGCCATACGCCGGTCCCGGTGTTTGCCCGGGCTGTGTGAGCTTCTAAGGAACACGCCCGAAGTTGTTGATAATAAAGGGGCGGAAAAATTGTTCGCTGCGGCCGAACACCGGATTGGAGCCACACCGTGTTCCTCCCCGTTTGGTCCCGCCCACACGCGGGCGCCCAGCTTCTAAGGAACACGCCCGAAGTTGTTGATAATAAAGGGGCGGAAAATCGTTCGCTGCGGCCGAACACCGGATTGGAGCCACACCGTGTTCCTCT
>JACQDF010000106.1 GCA_016201205.1 Acidobacteriota bacterium | reverse complement strand
TTGGAATGGCATTCTCTCCAGCGGTTTCGGAAACATGATTAAGGGCAACACCATTTATCAGAATCATCTCGATGGGATTAGAGCCTTCCATCATAATTTATTGTTGCTCGGAAACAGCGTGTCCTGGAATGGAGGCTTTGGTGTCAATTTCGGGCTAGGGGGCGAACAAGCATCGAACGGCAGCGGGGGCTGGGCAGACAATTTGCTGACCGGAAATGGCTAGCAGGAAAGCTAAGCCTTCTTCAGCTCGACACTCACCGCGCGGTACAGCGCGCGGATGTAGCCGATGCTGTACGCCCAACCCACCATGCGGTGGCCCACCATCTCCGGCACGTGGTCGGCGATCAGGTTCCCGCGGAAATCATTCTCCACCAGCGTGCGCATCACCTTCAGCATGTCGGTGTAGCCATTGTCGACGAAGGTCTCGACGAAATAGGGAATCGGCGCGGTCACGTTGCGGAAGTGAATCTTCCATAACTTGCCGAGCTTGGAGAATTCCTTGATCGCGCCGAAGACGTCTTTTCCGGTGTGCTTGCCGCCCTCCATCCAGGTGCCGCAACACAGGCACACACCGATGTTGGGGCTGTTGGCGATCTCGAGCGCCTTTATGTATCCGTCGAAAGTGCCGAAGATGTGGCGCGGCACACCGCCCAGCTCGGGTACAGGCGGATCGTCCGGATGGATGCCGATGCGAATGCCTGCTTGCTCAGCCACGGGCACGACCTGCCTGATGAAGTAGGTATAGTTCTCCCACAGCTCTTCTTTGGTGAACTTGCGCCCGTGGGTGAGCGGGCCGTCGAACACTTTGCCCGCCCAGAAGCCCTTGGCTGTTTTCTGGTTGAAGGCGCGTGCCGGGGCGCCTCCGCGGGTGCTTTCGCGCTCCGAGCTCCAGATGCCGTTCCCCATGTGCGCGTAGGTAGTGTAGTGGACGCCGGCCGCGGCGAGGTTGCGGAGGTATTGCTTGTACTCTTCGATCTTCTTGTCCCGCCCTGGCAGGTTGAGCGTCACCTCCGGCATGTTGTGGACATTGCTGTTGCCGATGTTCCATACCTTGAGCCCGGCGGCTTCCACCTTCTTCCTCAGGTGAATGAAGTTTTCGAGTGTCGACTTGTCGCCGCCCGTTGGAATATTCACATACTCGACGCCGATCTGTTTGGCCAGTGTCAGATACTCGTCCGGTGCGTCCGTGGGGATCTGCAAGGAAATCTTGATGCCGGGCGCCAGCGGTTCGAGGGGTTTGCCGGCGGCGGGCACGGGTAGGGCGGACGCCGCCGCGCCTGCCAAAGCCATCCTGGAAAAGTCTCTGCGGTCCATGAGTACCTCCTTGTGTAGAAATGCGATTATGCCACTTGCCGGAGGCCGTTGCCACTGGCAGATGTAGGGATCGTCCCTTCCCGTTCACTTGGGCTTGCCGTGATAGTCCACCTTCGACTCCGCCTGGAAACGCTTGTACTCGCTGTATTCGATCCGAAGCCGCATCCGCACCGGTCCAACCCGGAACGGCAGCACGTCGTCGGCGTAGGTTGTTTCCGGAAACCAGAACTTGCCGTCGACTTTGCGCCGCGTCGTTGTGAAGCGGGGAAACAGATTCTCCTTGCGTGTGCCGAGAATCTGCGGCACGGCTCTCCCTTCCATGCGGATCACGGAGAAGTCGGCCTGGCTTACCCACACGAGTCCCTCGAACAGCCGCTGCCCGTCGAGGATCTGCCGCGGGTTGACCTGGATCACCCAGCAGGCGAGGCTGTCGATGGTTTCTTCGCCTTTGAAGCGCGTCTCATACAGCGGAAGCTGATCGCGCGTGAACAGGAACGGTTGCACTTCGCGGATGTCGCGGAAATCCTCTTCGGTGAGCCGCAGCCGGTCCAGATTCTCGACGGGCCGGCGCACGGGCTTCTCGTGACGGGCGCCCTGCGGTGTAAAGATGATGTCGCGCGTCTCCCGGTACTCGCCACGTCTGCGGCCGCTGAGATCGAGTTCTTCGATGAGAACACTCTGCCGGTAGGTGTAATGGCCGCGTTCGGCGGCGGCTTCGCTCTCCCGTTCGAGGACTTGCTTCAACAGGTCCGCGGGCGGCCCGGCGGCCAGGCTCACCGCTAATGTTACGATGAGGCTGATGCAAGCGACGCTGGCCGCCTTTTCCATCACGGTGTGCGCGGTGTGGGCGACGGGAATCATCGCGGCTCTCTTCTACGCCCAACAACAGCATATCGCGGCCGGCGTGGTTACGTCGGTGCTCCCGGCGCTGCTGATTGAAGTTGCCATGTATCTGGCGCCGGGCTTTGCACCGGTCCGGGAAAGGATGGCCGCGCTGGGCTCGCGTTTGACGCCGGCGCTGGTGGCCAGCGCCCTGGTTCCTTACCTGATGGCGAGCCTCTCCCTGGGGAGCTTTCGTTTCGATTCGCTCGCGATTCTTGCTGTCCTCTCGCTGATCGCGGCAAGCTGGTATCGGCTGGCGCCGGCCAAACTTGCTTCCGATCTTGCATTCCTGGCTCTGATGGCCGCGGTCTTTCTTTCCAGGCTTTTTCCGAATGTTTACGACAACCCTGCCGGCAAGCCCGCGCTCGATATTCTTGGCCGCATGATGTGGATTCGCCTGGGAGTCGCCGCTATGCTGGTCGTGCGTGGGGTGGATGGAGTCGACTTCGGCTTTCTCCCACGCCGCCGCGATTGGACCACGGGATTGCTCTATTACTTGCTTTCCGTGCCGCTGATCCTCCCGTTGGCCTGGTGGACCGGCTTCGTACCGAGGCCGGTGATCGCCTTCAGCGGCAAGACGGCGCTGGTCGCCCTCGCGACTTTCCTCGGTATGCTGTGGGTGGTGGCGCTGGCCGAGGAATTCTTCTTTCGCGGATTGCTGCAACAGTGGCTGTCCAGAAGCACGGGCAGCCCGATCCTCGGCCTGGCGATGGCATCGCTGCTGTTTGGCGCAGCCCACTTGCCATTTCGCGATTTCCCAAACTGGAGGTTCGCACTGCTCGCCACCATCGCCGGCGTCTTTTACGGGCTCGCCTACGCCCGCAACACCAGCATCCGTGCATCGATGGTCACGCACGCGCTGGTGAACACCACCTGGCGCGTCTTGTTCGGCTGACTTGGAGGCTTTACTCGACTTCCTTCGGCGCCGTGTACCCCGCCTTGGCGACCACCGAATACTTGATCGGCTTGCCCTTTTCGTCCAGGATCTTGAGCGCCTCGTTGGTGGCCGGATTCACCAGCTCCACTTTGAGCTTGCGGAACCTGCCGTCACGCGCCTGATTGATGGGTTGGTAGGTGATCGAATACTGATTGCGGAGCGCCTCGGAAATCGCGCGGAAGATGCCGGGGAACTCGCCATAGAATCTCGGAAAGAACGACTGGCCGCCCGTCTCCCGGGCGAAGGTGCGCATCTGGTTGTCCGCCTGTAAGAAGTCCAGTCGCTGAATCGGCCCCATCATCCCGCGGGCGTCGTACCACTCCCGCAACGCCTGCATCAGCCCGATGCCGTAAATCGGCACACCGGCGTTCTGGAGCGCTTTTCGCGTCTTATCAAAGGTCAGCTTGCTGAAGGTGTCAATGCCTGAGGCGATCACGACAATCGATTTGCGGCCTTCGATCTCGCTCATACGATCGGCGGTATCCACCAGGGCGTCATACAGATTCGACTCCGAATAGGCCGCGATGCGCAGCCGCTGCATCGCCTCATAGGCCTGTCGCTTGTCGGTCGAGAAATCCGAGAGGATCTCCGACCGGAGGTCGTAGGCCACCACGGCCACGTAATCTTCAGGCTTCAGAGTTTCCAGAAAGCCGTAAGCCGCCGTCAGCGTCTGGTACCAGGTCTCGCCCCAGTAATACTGAAAGAGGTTGCTGAATTCGATCACCAGGCAGACGGTCATGGGAGCCTCGCCCATGTTGAACGTAGCGAGCTTCTGCGGAACGCCGTCTTCCAGAATCCGGAAGTTGCCGCCGGGAATCTTGGGAATGAACCGCCCTTTGTTGTCCAGCACAGCCACGTCGACGTTGACAGTGACTGTATCGCTTCGGAAGGTCGGCAAGCCTTCCGGCAGATCCTTGCCCTCTTTCTTCTTGAGCTTGGAGGGGATCTTGGGCGCTGCCGGTTCTTCCGGTTTGCCCGGCTCTGCCTTCTTGCGCGGACGCGCCACAGTCTCCGAGGATTCTTTCTTGGGCCCCTGCGGCGCGGCAGTGAACAAGAGCCCAGCCAACACTCCGGCCGCCGGCAGAATCAGCAGTCGCTTCCAACTATCCATGAGATTTCCTCAGGCAGACTATACCACTTAACAAGATGCGACAGTCAGGCGCTACGTTACGGTTTCAGTGAACCCACCGGTCGCGGTCGCCCTTCTGCTTCTTCATATAGACCTGGAACTTGCGCTTCGAGCGAACGAATCTCCACTGCTGGTAAAGCTGCCGCAGCGGGATACTCAGAGTCCAGTTCCGCCCAATGCCTTTCAAATAGGCGTAGCCGAAGATCATGCCACCCAGGTGCGCGACGTGGCTAACGCCGCCCTCGCTGCCCCCAACCGAACTCATGAAAGCGATCGCCCCCATGATCATGACGAAATATTTCGCCTTGATCGGAAACAGAAAGCTGAACAGCACGGTGCGGTCAGGCCAGAGCAGGCCGAAAGCCAGCAGCAGCCCATAAATCGCGCCCGAGGCGCCGATCGTTCGCGTGTTCAGGCTGCCGAACAGCAAGTTGCCTATCACTACACAGATGCCTGCGCCGATCCCGCACAGAAAGTAGTAGCGCAGGAAGGTTCGCCAGCCCCAGGCTCGCTCGAGATCCGCTCCGAACATCCACAGCGTGAGCATGTTGAACAGAATGTGCCCGAATCCGCCCGGGTCGTGCAGGAACATGTAGGTGACCAGTTGCCAGACGGCGAACGACCCCAGCACGGCCCCGGGAGCGAGTGCAAACGGATGGAACAAGGCGCCGAATCCGGTCCGCACCGCGAAATAATAGATCACGAACAGGGCGATGTTGCTGATCAGCAGCCATTTCACAGCGATGGGAAAAAACTCGGTGGTGATATACCCGGCGGTGCGGCTGTCGAATCGCATGGCGGCCTGAGGCTATATTGAGAATAACAGAAGGCAGCTTGACTCTAAAATGATAAAGCGCACCCACGGCCGAGTGCATTCGCCCGGACTGGTGCGGCGCTGGCTGGAGCAGTTGCGCGGCCGCGAGCAGATGCTGGTGCGCGGACCGGCGGATCTGCCGTTGCTGCTGGTGAGCTACCCGCCGGGCGGGCAGACGGTGGCGGAGGAACTGCGCGATGTCTGGCTGCACACGCTGCCGTCGCTCCATTCCTCGGTGGTCGACCCCTACCGCGAGATGCTGCTCCGCCTGCCGGCGCTGGTAGTCGTGCTGCTGTGGCGGCGCAATCTGTGCACCTGTCTCGGGCATCACCATCCGCGAGGGACAGAGTCGCGGCTGACGCGCCGGCTGGCGGGCGACGTGGGCAGCGAAGTCGGCGAGATCGATCTGGCGTGGGAGTCGATCCGCCGCTGGCGTCCTCAGCCGCTTTCTTCGCTGGCCGCCGGGGCGAAGTTCGAGCTGCTGCACTTTCGCATCGCCATGCTGACGGTGTTGCTTCACGAGTTGGAGCACCTGGCGTATCCGGACCGCCGGGAGCGCGCCGTCCGGCATTCGAGCGACGAGTTCTATACCGAGGTGCTCAGCGAGCTGCTCCGCCAGGAAGGCGCTGGCGCGTTCGGGATGGCGGCGAGCCTGTGAGCCGCTCGGCAGCCACCCGGAATCCCTGGTATTGCTTGCGAAACATTCCGGGCATCACCAGCGGCATCAGGATCAGGGCGGCCCCGTTCTCGACGATACTCAGTCCAACGGCGTTGAACAACGGAGCCTCCTTGGCGCTCGGAACCAGCGTGGACAACTGCACGCTCAGCAAGCGCCCGAAGAGCGAAACCAGGAACAGCAGCGCCAGCATCAGCACGCTGGTGCGCCAGCTCAGCAGCCACATCACCTTGAAGCTCTCGGTGTAACCCATGGCGATCTCGCCGCCGTCACCGACCGTCTTCAGCCGGAACCCGGAGTACTTCCGGCGCATCATGCGTCTCACCAGGTAGGGTGCAATGAAAAGCAGGTAGGGAACCAGGTAGGCGAACTCCGCCCCGCCGGATTCAACGCCCAGAACGACGTACATGAGGAAGCTCCAGCAGACATCCAGCGCGACCGCCGGCCAGGTCAACTGCCAGGCCAGCGCCATGCGCTCGAGGTAGGTCAACTGGCAACCCGGCGGATTCACTCAGGCTCCGGCGTGGCGCTTCAGAATCTGCGCCAGATTCTGGGAGAACGCGCTCCGGGCCATCACCAGATCGCACCCGGCGTCATGCGCCTGCTTCTTGAGCTCTCCTTCGATATGGGAGACGTAGCTCAGGATGCTGACCGACTTGAGCGCCGGATCACTCTTCAATGTCTCGATCAGCGTGATCGGCTGAGCCGAGCTGATGTTCAGGTCCATGATGATGAGCGACGGCTGTTCTTTCGCCCTGGCGATCAGATCCTCGTCTGTCTTCACGTATTCGACCGACATGGCGTTGCGTCTGGCAGCTTCGTTGATCTTCACGGTGAACAGCAGGTCGCTGACCAAAGCCAGGATTTTCTTATTGTTCATGTTGCGTTTGTAACTTTGCTTGAAGCGCAAAGGCCGCGCCCCGCGGCGCCAAGCCGTTGAGGAACACCGGAGTGTTTCTGCCGCGGGCGCGGTCCGTTTTGCGCGTGTTCCTTGAAGACCGGGTGGATCTTCTCAGGAAGGGGCCACTCCTATGGTAACCACAGCGGCGAGCGATGCGCAAATGCCGGGGCGCCGGCTTGCAGGCTTGAGGGCGCACCCCACTCCGCCAGCTAGCGCGAGTCTAGGCCGGGACATACCGCTTGATGGGGAGGGCGCTGGCATGCTGCCGCGTTTTCGCCACGTCATAGGCGAGCTGCATCCGCAGCAGGTGGTTCATGTCCGGCCCGAACGCCTTTTCGATGCGCAGGGCCATCTCCGGCGTCAGCGCGGCCTTGCCGTGGAGGAGGTCGGAGAGCGTGGCGCGGCGCACCTTCAAAATCTCCGCCGCCTTCGACACGTTGAGGCCGAAGGCTTCGATGATCTCGGTTCTGATCAGGTCGCCCGGATGGGGCGGGTTCTTCATAGGCATTTCGGGCCTCCTAATGGTAGTCAATCAAGTCAATATCGCTGGCGCTGTTCGCTGCTTCGTCGTAGCGGAAAATCAGGCGCCAGTTTCCTGTCACGGTCAGGCTCCAGAATCCCCTCAGGTCGCCTCTCAGCGGATGCAGCTTCCATCCCGGAAACCGGCTCACCTCGTCGAGGTCGTCCGCCGTCTCCAGCGTGAACAGCAGCTTGCGCAGCTTGTCGGCCATCGCGGGCGGCACCCCCTTGACGTTGTCATCCGCATGGAGCTGTCTCAGCCCTTTGTGGCGAAAGCGGGCAAGCTGCATCTCATCGGCTCACTCTTCCAGTATGTACGGTTATACCGTACACGTCAAGGCCCGTTCGCGCAGGCTTTGGCGGTGTTGACGTGGATGGCTCAAAAGGGGAGTATCGGGCCCCTGTCTGGTCACTTGAGGTGTTATGTAATCCTCGTAATCCTCCATAGACGGCCCAGGCAGCCGGTGTGCCTGGCACGTGTGGCAAATGTAGAAAAGTATGGCGAAGTTCATTTCGTGGCGGTACACCAAGAATCCAACGTGTTGCCTTAGGCTCGGAACATGGCAATCGAATATCAGACCACGCCTGATGAGGCTGACCGAGACTGCTCAGCGACTGAAACGTCTCATATATTCGGGCCGCCGAGCTGGCCCGGCAGGACATCCTGCCCCATGTGCGCTTGGGCCGACAGATACGTGTCGATCCGCAGCGGCTAGAGGACTGAATCGCGGCGGGCGGGCGTCCGTTGAGCCGCTTGCAGTACGGAAAGGCGGTTCCGGCCCTTCGATAGCTCTTCCGCCTTCCCTTCTAGTTGCCGCAACCGCTCTTGCGCGCTCTCGTCGTACATGTTCTCCCACAACTCCTCGAATTCGCGCGACAATCTGTTCCATCGGGAATGCAGGTCCGCGCTCTCCACGGCGTTCTTCTGGTTTTGCGCGACAAGAGAGTACAAGCTTACTCCAGTCGTGATTAGGGCCAGAGTGGGGCGCAACAACTCCGACGCCGCCCATTCCCACCCTCTTCCACCTCCGCCCAACCCTCCTCCGCCTCCGCCCAAACCGCCTCCCAAGTGTCCGCCGACGCCACCGAAGAAGGTAAAAACAGCCGGAGGTTCCGAGAACACGACCGGGCGGGAATGTCTCGGCAGGGGGGGGCTTGACGCCAGTGCACTGACCGCTTAGTATTGCTTCTGATGGCCACCACGAAAAAAACGAGAAAAGATCCGGCGGCGGTGAAGCTGGGCCGGCGCGGAGGGAAAGCGCGGCTGCGTACCATGACTCCCGAGCAGCGGAGCGAGCACGCGCGCATGGCGGTGATGGCGCGATGGGCGAAGAAGGCCGCGAAGAAAGGGGGCCGCGGAAATGGCCGTCTTCCAACCGACTTTACCGCCATCCGGCGACCGGGGCTCTGAAGCACAAATGACCAGCCAGCCTTTCGCAACCCACAGTTTCGGAATCCGTTCGTGGAAGGGTTTGCTGGAAAAACTTGAGATGGAATTCAATGATCTCCAGCAGGCCCTACAGCCCTTTCAAAGGCAGCAAGCCTCTCGGCATGCCATGAATTTCGCGCTCACTGCATGTAACGGTTCAAAGCATTTTACGCTCGAAGAAAGTCAAATGGTGGTTGGAACATCCGAGAAAAGAACAAGGCATGGAGTTTTTGGCCCTTGGGGTGTTTTCCGTGGCCGGAGAGAGCCGCTCGTCGTTTACCTCAAGGACGGCCGGAGCAAGCCGTTTCTCCCAGCCGCAACCGCAGTAATGCACTATTGGTATGAAATCGGACGAAAGATTCAAGGGTAGGGAGAATGCCGGGCCAAATCATCAACCGCGGAAAGAACACCTGGCTGGTGCGGGTGTTCCTCGGGCGCGACGAACAAGGCAAGCGCCAGTACCTCGACAAGACCGTCCACGGAATCAAGCGAGACGCTGAGGCGGAAGCGGCGAAGGCGGTAACGCAGAGGGACCACGGGATTTGTAACTTTGCTTGAAGCGCAAAGGCCGCGGCCCGCGGCGCCAAGCCGTTGAGGAACACCGGAGTGTCCCTGCCGCGGGCGCGGTCCGTTTTGCGCGTATTCCTTAGAAGACCGGGTGGATCTTCTCAGGAAGGGGTCACTCCTATGGTAACCACGGCGGCGAGCGATGCGCAAATGCCGGGGCGCCGCTACCGGACCGGCTCCAGCTTGAATTCGACATTGCGCTCGTGATTGAGCTGCGCTGTCAGCTCGAGATCCAGTGACGCCGTGGGCACAATCCTCTTCGAGAAGTTGCGCGTCACGTAGTGCAGTTGCTCCTTCTCGGTCCAATAGGCGATGACCGCCGCCACGGAGCTGTCTTTGAACGCGAGCAAAGTGATCGTCGGGCGCTCAGCTTCGGCCCTGGCTTCTTCCGCTTTTTTCTCGGTCACTTTCCCGGATTCCGGCGGCGCAACTTTGGACCTGGGCGGGGCGGGTTCCGGAGGGCGGATCGGTTGCGGCAGGTCGGTGTACTCCTTCATTTCCGGGCGCACGACTTCCGGCGAGTAGTACTGGTTGATGATCACCGACGGCGCCGGCTGCACCGCTTGCACCGGCTGCACGATCGAGGTGGCGTACCCGCCGTCGTAGTAGCCTCCATAGTAAACAGGGAGGCCCCAGGGCACGACCATTGTTCGCGAAGCGCGCGGGTGCCATTGATGCCCTGAGGTCGTGATCGGCATCCCGTAGACTCCGCGCTGCACCGGGATGCGTGTTGTGGTTTGAGGCAGACCACTGATGGTGGCCCCCAGCCGCGAGGCGAATCCCGGATCGTTGATCGACCCGACCATCTGCCCCGTCGACACGCCGCCATACATGCCCCGCTGCGCGCCGGCAGGTGGAGCGCCATAGACGCCTCTTTGTTGCGCCGGCAGGAGCGCGGCCGCCGCCACACCCGCGCTCACGACGTACATCACACTTCGGTACATGGCGTACCCCCGCTTCGAGCTTATCTTCACTAGACAGACGGAGGCAAGTGGGAAAGCGTTTAATGTTTTTCGGGTTTGTACCGTAGATTGCTTAGGACCCGGTCCTGGATCCAGTGGCTATCCCACCACTCGATCGGATTGACTGGCACGCCATCCACCTGCATGCTGAAGTGCAGATGGTCGCCGCCGGCCATTCCCGTCGAGCCGCTGCGCCCGATGATCTGCCCCTTTTTCACCGCGTCCCCGGGCTTGACTTGCATCCGGCTCAGGTGTGCATAGATCGACTGCAAAGCCAGGCCGTGATCCACCACGATCGTGTTGCCATAAATCCCTAGCGGCGCAGCGTGGATCACCTTGCCGTCGTTGGCCGCAGCCACCGGCGTGTTCGCCGTCACCGCCAGGTCGAAGCCGAGGTGCACCTGCTCATCAATGCTTTGCCCGTGATAGAAATAGCGCCGGTAGTCGCAGAACTGCGCCTCGACGCTCGAGTTGGCGAGCTGGAGGAAAGGGCCGCTCCACAAGGGGCGGTCCGCGGTCTGAAGCCGCAGCTCCGCCAGCGTCTGGTGGTTCTGCTTGCGCAGGTCGCTGTTGACTTTGATAAAGCGGGCCACCGGCTCGCCAGTGCCGCCGCGATCCAGCTCCTGAAGAACCTTGTTGAGGAAAGCTTCGCTCACCAGGATCTCCCGCATGCGGAATTGCTTGCGGAACAGCTTATGCCAGAATCGCGCTGTGACTTCCGCACCGGCCGGATTGCGGGCATAAATCACCGGCACTTCGCCTTCCGGCGTGTCGTAAGGATAGGCGAACAGACAGATCCGGCGAGCCGCTCGCTCACGGCCGGGGCCCGGCAATTGGTCCTCCCGCGCAAAACTCCGGAACCTGTACTTGCCGACGCGCACACCTGCCTCGGTCCAATAGCCTGAAACCGAAAAGGCCACCACCTCCGAACCGCCCAGGGTGATGTAATGCTGGCCCTCGTCTACGCTGATGGCGGGAGGCCTGGTATTCACCTCGACTTCGAGCGCCAGCGAGTCCGTTCTCGCCCGCAGGTCGTTCGAGATGGCTTCCAGGCGTAAAGACGCCCGGCCATTCCGCAGCCCCGGCGTCTTCCGGGTCCCCGCCTCGAACTCATAGGAGCGTGGATTCTCCTGTTTTCTGAACAGGTTCCACCGCACGCCGGGTTCGTTTCGCAAAAACAAGGTGTGGGCCTGTCCACCCTGCTCGAGCACGGCTCGGAACTCCCGCACCCCGTGCGGATTCACCGCCACCACCCCGATGGGAGTGGCCACTCCGATCACTTTCACCTCCTCTCGCAAGGTCAGGACGGTGCCAGTGGATCGAAGCCATAGCACCGGCAAGTATCCGGCAAGAGCCAGAATCAAGAGAAAAAAAATCAGGCGGCGCATGCGCTATTCGAACAGGCTGATCTGCTCTTTCACAACCGGCTTTGCCCGTGGTTTTGGCTCCCGGCGGAAGGAACTGCCGATCACCGCGAGAACCTGAATGTCGGCCAAGGCCTGGCGTGGCACGAAGACGCGCTGGTGGTTCGAGGCCGGATCGGGCGGTGTAACTGAAAAACCGTACGGGTCCAGCAGAAGGAGGTTGTTGACCAGCAGCCCATCCATTTGGTCGTTGTCGCGAAACCGCATGCGGATCCAAAGGCCGGGCGACTTGGGCCGGGTCGTGAAGAGCCTCTTCTCATTGGCGTCGGGCGGCTCGAATTCTTTCACCAGGAAGACCGACTTGATCTCCTCGTAAGGAACCAGAAGAAGGGTTCCGGAGAGGTTCAGCAGTTCGACGCCTTTGGGCTGGAGGAAGGTGGCCAGATTCAAGTAACCATAGAGATGATCTCGTTCAAACCTCTGAATCAACGCCCTTTTATTTGTCGATGCCGACAAGAGAATCCCCTTCCGCCTGCGTCTTCTTCCGGTGCCTTCTTCCCTAAATTGTTCAAAACAATTTTGCGAATATTGTATCATTGGCTCAATGCCACTTGACGCCCCCGCTGCCCCGGCTTGCGAGGCGTTTCTTGATTTCTGCCGCATCGAGAAGGGGTTAGCGGCCAATTCGATGGATGCCTATAGCCGGGACCTGGCTCGGCTGAAGGCGTTTGCAGGCGTCCGCTGGCAAGGCCGCCTTGCTGACGCCCAGGAACTGCCTGCCTACCTGGACTGGCTCTACCAGCAGGGCCTCGGCAGCCGGTCGATCGCCCGGCAGCTCAGCACTCTTCGCGGTCTGTACGCCTTTTTGCTTCGAGAAGGCCGAATCGGGGAAGACCCGACGGTCGTGCTCCCAAGCCCCCGCCAGCCGCGACGCCTGCCTCGCTACCTGAACGGCGAGCAAATGGACCGGCTCACGCGATCGCCCGACGAGAACAAGCCGAACGGCATCCGCGACCGGGCCATGATCGCTCTGCTGTACTCGAGCGGGCTCCGCGTCAGCGAGTTGTGCCATCTCGAGTTCTCGGATCTCAATCTGGAAATGGGCCTGGTTCGGGTGACTGGAAAGGGCAACAAAGAGCGGCTGGTGCCGGTGGGCCGTGAGGCTGTCGAGGCAGTTCGGCGGTACCTGGACTCGGCCCGCCCGGCGCTGCTGAAAGGCCGCGCCAGCCGCCACCTGTTTGTCACCGCCCGAGGAGGCAAGCTGACTCGCCAGGGCTTCTGGAAAGCCTTACGCGGGCACGGCAAGAAGGCGGGTGCGTTCGGCGAGCTGAGCCCGCACGTGCTGCGGCACACCTTCGCCACTCATCTGCTGGAAGGGGGCGCGGACCTGCGAAGCTTGCAGACGATGCTCGGTCACGCCGACATCTCCACCACTCAGATCTACACCCACGTCGCCCGCTCCCGGCTGCGGGCCACTCTGGACGCACACCACCCCCGCGCATGAGGACACGCACGAGATGAGTGACTACATGTTCATGCTGGAGAATCACCTGGTCGGTGAGCAGTCGAAGTTCCTGTCCGAGCTGCTTCAGGTGTGCGACGCTTCCGGCACCAACGTTTTTCTGGCCGGCGGCGCGATGCGCGACATGCTGGGCGGGTTTCCCATCCGCGACCTGGATTTCGTGGTGGAAGGCAACGCTTTGAAACTGGCCAGGGACCTGGCAAAGAAGCTGGGCGCTCGGATCACCTCGCTGGACGAGCTGCGACGGACCGCGGAGCTGATCTTGTCGGATGGCTCGACGGTTCAGCTTGCCATGGCCCGCCACGAGCGCTATCCCAAACCGGGAGGCAAGCCGCAGGTGAGGCCGGCTTCGATCCATGAAGACCTGCGGTGCCGCGATTTCACCATCAATTCGATTGC
Source organism: Acidobacteriota bacterium (assembly GCA_016201205.1). GTDB lineage: Bacteria > Acidobacteriota > Terriglobia > Bryobacterales > Bryobacteraceae > CADEFT01. The sequence goes on along the minus strand of JACQDF010000106.1, from coordinate 20,750 downwards.
GCTCTCACTGGGGCGGGCATCCCGAGGGTTGCTGCTGGATCCCACCAACGGCCTGGCGGACCTGGAGCGCCGCGAATTGCGCGCCGTGCACAACTATGTTTTCTATGATGATCCGGTGCGGTTATGGCGGCTCTTGCGGCTGAAAGTGCGGCTCGGGTTTACGGTTGAGGAGCGCACGGCGGCCCAGCATGAGAACGCCCACCAGGGCCAGATGCAGAATCTCATCCCGCCGCGCGTTCTCTTCGAGCAGTTGCGGCATACGGCCCATGAGCCCAATCCCGGCGAGGTGTTGAAGGCGCTCGAGCAAGCCGGCCTGCTGGCCCAGGTCTCGCCCGCGCTGACCGGACCCAAGCTCAATTTGCACGGGTTTGCGCGGCTTCAAAAGGCGCGCCAGTTGATTCCCTTCGGTGTGACGCTGCGTGTGGATGATTTCGCGTTGTTCTTCCATCTTCTGACGCAAAAGCTGACGCCCAACGAGCGCGCCACGCTCATGAAGAACATCGCTGCCCAGCGAAGGGAAGTGGACGTGCTCTCCAGGCTCGAGGCACGGGCCAGGAAACTGGAGAAAGCGCTCAAATCGGCCAAGCTTCAGAAGCCTTCTCAGGTCCATGAAGTGCTGGTTGGGGGAGCCGGCGAGACGGTGCTTTTTCTTTATCTCGAGACGACGCAACGGCTGGTGCAGGACCGCATCCGCCACTATCTGCAAAAGTACATGCTGGCGGCGTCCGAGGTCACCGACCGCGAGGTGGAAGCCGAGGGGCTGACTCCTGGAACACCGAAGTTCGCCAGGCGGAAGGCGGAGAAAATCGTGGCTCGGCTCGACGGGCGTGCACGCAAGCCGGCTCCTGCGCCGGAAGTCGTGCCGTCGCCGGCGCCGGTGATGGCGACGCCGCGGCGGACCTTCTGAGCACCAGTGGGGCTGGCTTTCAGCCAGCAGCCGGCCTTCTGGCCGGCTTCTGCCCTGTCTGAGATTTCTTGCACCTTCCGGCTGCATGGCAGCCTTTGCCGCCATGGACAGGATTCTGGACCAAAACAGGAGCGGGCCTGTTTTTCTCGGCGTGCCCGAAATCGCTCAAATTATTGTGCAAGCCAGTTTCCGGGCTGAAGCCCGGAGGCGGCCAGGACGGACCTTCTGAGCACCGGTGGGGCTGGCTTTCAGCCAGCAGCCGGCCTTCTGGCCGGCTTCTGCCCTGTCTGAGATTTCTTGCTCGCTCCAACCACTATACTCTCGATGCACTTCTATCAGCGCCGGCTTCCGCACTGGGAAGTGATCGGCCAGCCCTTGTTCGTGACCTTCCGGCTGCATGGCAGCCTTCCCTACAATCGAATCTTCCCTCCGGCAAACGTGACGTCCGGCAAAGCCTTTGCCGCCATGGACAGGATTCTGGACCAAAACAGGAGCGGGCCTGTCTTTCTCGGCGTGCCCGAAATCGCTCACGTGGTTGTGCAAGCCCTGAGCGACGGGGAAACCAGGTTCCACCGCTATCAGTTGCATTCGTACGTTGTGATGCCGAATCACGTCCACCTTCTCGTCACCCCTCTTGCGACAGCAAGAGAATGGCTTGGACCGCTCAAGGGATTCACTGCCCGTGAAGCCAACCGGATTCTCGGCCGTACAGGCCAGCCGTTTTGGCAAGACGAGAGCTATGATCACTTGGTTCGCAACGGCCAAGAGATCCAGCGAATTCTGTGCTACATCGAGGACAACCCGGTCAGAGCGGGTTTGGCTGCTTCACCGGAGCAGTTTCCGTGGTCCAGTGCGTGCCGGGCTGAAGCCCGGAGGCGGCCAGGATTGGCCACCCCACTGTGAGGCAAATTCAGCTAACGAGCTTTTTCACCAACCGCCCGGCCACGTCGGTCAGTCGGAAGTCCCTCCCCTGAAAGCGAAACGTAAGGCGTGTATGCTCGATGCCCAGCAAGTGCAGGATGGTCGCGTGCAGGTCGTGAACATGCACCGGATCTTCGACGGCGTGGAAGCCGATCTCGTCGGTCTGCCTCACTGTCTGGCCGCCTTTCACGCCGCCGCCGGCGAGCCAGGTCGCATAGGCATCGATGTGATGATTCCGGCCTGCGGCGGTTCCCTTTTCCCCATCGCTCAACGGGGTGCGTCCGAATTCGCCTCCCCAAAGGACCAGCGTTTCTGCCAGCAGCCCGCGGCGCTTCAAATCCGCGACCAGCGCCGCCGACGCCCGGTCCACTTCGCGGCATACGTTCTCGAGTGCACGGGCGATATTGGTGTGGTGATCCCAGTCGGTGTGATAGACCTGCACACAACGCACGCCACGCTCGACCAGGCGCCGCGCCAGCAGGCAGTTGTTGGCAAAGCTGTTCTTACCCGGCTCGGTGCCGTACAGCTCGAGCGTTTCTTTTGATTCGCTGGCCAGGCTCATCAATTCCGGCCCGCTGGTCTGCATCCGAAACGCAGTTTCATAGGAAGCGATGCGGGTGGCGATTTCGTCATCTCCGGTTTCCAGGAATCGAAGCTGGTTGAGGTCGCGAATTGCCGCCAGCGCGCGCTCCTGCCGCTCCGGCGTGATGCCGGGCTGGCTGGCGAGATTGAACACAGGCTCGCTGCCTGGCAGGAAAGGCACGCCCTGATACGCGCTCGGCAAGAACCCCGAACCCCAGATCAGCGGTCCGTTGCGCGGGCCGCGAGGGCCGCTCTGCAACGCAACAAAACCCGGCAGGCTGTCCGATTCGCTTCCGAGCCCGTATGAGATCCACGCCCCCAGACTCGGCCGCCCCGGCACAATCGAACCGGTGTGGGCAAACACCTTCGCTGGCGCGTGATTGAAGTTCTCCGTCTTCATCGTCGTGATGACGGCGATGTCATCCGCGATGCCCGCGATGTGCGGCAGCAGCTCCGAAATCCAGGTCCCGCTCTGGCCGCGCCGGGCGAATTTCGACCTGGAAGCCAGCATCTTCTGGTACCCCATGCGCTCCATGAACGCGAACCGCTTCCCCTTCATGAAGGAGTCTGGCGGTTTCTGCCCATCCAGCTCCTCGAGCTTGGGCTTGTAATCGAACATATCGAGCTGGCTGGGGCCGCCTGCCATGAACAGGTAGATGACGCTCTTTGCTTTCGCGGGGAAGTGCGGAGGCCTGGCCGCCATCGGCCGGTTCGGGGCCGCTGCCAGCGATCGCTCGAGCAACTGAGCCAGCGCGATCCGGCCGATGCCGACGCGGCACTGGCGAAAGAAATGGCGACGCGTTTCCGCCAATTCGACTCGTTCCGGCAGCGTCATCGGCTTACTCCCTGGTAATGAACTCATCGGTGTTGAGCAGCACGCGGGCCACGCTGACCCATGCCGCCGTCTGATCAGGCTCGAAGTCCAGCAGCCGCTTCAAGCGGACGATCTCAGCGGAGCTCGGCTGGCGCGACACGGTGAGCCGGTATGCTCTTTGAAGCCGCTCCTGGAGCCCGCCAGGCGCTTCTTTCACAAGGCGGCCCGCCAACGCCTGGGCGAACTCATGGAACACGGTTTCATTCAACAGCGCCAGCGCTTGCAGCGGCGTATTCGAGCGATTGCGCCGCGTGCAGGCGGTCATCGCATTGGGTGTGTCAAAGACAACGAGCGCCGGATGCGGCGTCACCCGCCAATAGAAGGTGTACATGCCGCGGCGGCGCCGGTCCGGTCCCTGGGATGCCTTCCACGTTTTTCTCAACTGGCTCGCCGACATGGCCGCTTCCGGCTGCGGCGGAAAAACGCTGGGGCCGCCGATCTTCGCTTCCAGCAGGCCGCTGGCGCTCAGCGCCACATCGCGCACGATCTCCGCGTCCAGCCGCAGCCGCGATTGCCGCGCCAGCAATTGATTGCGCGGGTCGCGCTCGGCAAGGTCTTCCCGCACTTTGGACGACTGCCGGTAGACAGCGGAATTGCAGATCAGACGGTGGATCGCCTTCTGGCTCCAGCCGCCGCGGATGAACTCGGTCGCCAGCCAATCGAGCAGCTCGGGGTGAGTGGGAGGAGAGCCCTGTGTGCCGAAGTCGTTCTCCGTCTCGACAATGCCGCGGCCGAAATACTGCTGCCAGATGCGGTTGACGGTGACGCGCGCCAGCAGCGGGTTGGCGGGCTCCGCCAGCCAGCGCGCAAAATCGAGCCGGTTCGCATTCGGGCCGCCGCCGAACGAATTGAGGAAAGCCGGCGTACCGGGGTACACTCTTTCGCCCCGGCCCAGATAATCGCCTCCGGGCATGGTGTGCGTCTCGCGCGCGGCGGGCAGCTCGCGCATGATCATCGTCGATTCAAACTTCGGGATGCGTTGGCGAAGCTGCGCCATCTCTTCTTCAGCCTGCTTGACAAAAGGATCGTCTTTGGCGGGCTTCTTCTCGCGCCGGTAGTTGTCCAACCCGGCATCCAGCTTCAGCAGCTTTTCGAGGATCTGGTCGCGCTCCCGCACCAGCTCAGCGGGAGCGAAATCAAGCATCGGCCCATGCACATGATGCAGGTTGTTGAACTTCGCATTGAACAGCGGACGCGATTCGCCCCAGTCATCCGAATTGTTGAAAAAAGCGAAGAGCTGGTAGTACTCGCGGTGCGAGATGGGGTCGTACTTGTGATCGTGACAGCGCGCGCAGCCCACGCCCATGCCGAAGAATACGGCGCCTGTCGTGTCCACGCGGTCCACCACGGCTTCGACCCGATACTGCTCGCGGTCGGTGCCGGCCTCGATCTGAATCGGCGAATTGCGGTGAAAACCGGTGGCGATGAGCTGATCCTCAGTGGGATTGGGCAGCAGATCGCCGGCAACCTGCTCGACGACGAACTGGTCGAACGCCATGTCTTTGTTCAGCGCCTGAATCACCCAGTCGCGATAGCGCCAGATCTGACGCGGCTCGTCACGGCTGCCGCCGTCGGAATCGGCGTAGCGGGCCAGATCGAGCCAGTGGCGGCCCCAGCGCTCGCCGTAATGCGGCGAGCCGAGCAGCTTCTCGACCAGCGTTTCCCAAGCGTCCGGACGATTGCCGGCGGCAAACGCGTCCACTTCCTCGGGCGCCGGCAGCAGGCCGATGAGATCGAGATAGACGCGGCGGATGAGCGTCGTCTGATCCGCTTCCGGCGATGGAGCGATTCCTTCCTTCTCGAGACGCGCCAGAATGAAGCGGTCCAGCGGCGTGCGCACCCATTTCGAATTCCGCGGCTCGGGAAGAGCCGGCCGTTGCGGGGCCGCAAAGGACCAGTGATTTGGCTTCGGCGGGGCTTGGGTGACAGCGGAATCCGGCCACCATGCGCCGGTGGCAATCCATCGCTCCAGCGTCAGGATGTCCTCGTCAGACAGCTTGCGTCCCGGCGGCATACGCAGGTTGCCTTGGTGGCGGACAGCCTGAATCAACCGGCTTTCGTCGGGCTTGCCCTCGTCCACAGCCGGACCGCGTTTGCCGCCGGCCATCAGATTGGCTCGGGTGGCGAGCGACAATCCGCTCAGACGCAGTTTCTGGTTGTGGCACCCCAGGCATTGACTTTCGAGCAGAGGCCGGATCTCCCGCTCAAACGAGGGCGGCGTCTGGGCAACAACAGCGGTGACCAGCAGAAGCCAGACCAGCGGCATGGGGCAACTTGTCGCTAGCATATCAGTTTCCGGTACACTGTCGTTATGACCCGCCGCGAACTGCTTGCCCTGATGGGCTCCGCCCCCGCCTTCGCCGCCAAGAGCGCTCCCACGGCGCCTGTGTCTTTGGCCAAGGTTCCCAGCTATGAAGAAGACGTTGCCGTTGCGCTCACCAGGATGTTCGACCAGATCGGCGGCGCCGGCAGGCTGGTGAAGAACAAGACCGTCACCATCAAACTGAATCTGACCGGCAGCCCGGGCTTGCGCCTCGAAGGCAAGGCGCTCGGCCTGACGCACTACACGCATCCCAAGACAGTGGCGGCCATGGCTCACGTGCTGTCACGGGCCGGCGCCAGACGGATCCGCTTTGTCGAGAGCTGCTGGGCGACGGCCGGGCCGCTCGAAGAGTACATGCTCGATTCAGGATGGAATGTGCGCCAGCTTCAGAGCGCTGCGCCGAATATCGAATTCGAGAACACAAACGCACTGGGAAAAGGCAAGAAATACTCCCGGTTCAACGTGCCCGGCGGCGGCCTGATCTTCCCCGGTTTCGATTTGAATCACGCCTACCAGGACACCGACGTGTTCCTGTCCATGGCCAAGCTGAAAAATCACGCCACTTGCGGCGTGACGCTGGCCATGAAGAACATTTTCGGCATCACGCCGGCGTCGATTTATGGAGATGACGCCGGCGAGCATGAGCCCAACGAGAGTCCGACCAAGGGCCGTGGGACCACTTGCCACTTCGGCAAGCGGCAGCCCTCGAAGTGCTCTCCGCAGGAGTTGAATCCGAATTCGGACCGGTCGTCCTTCCACCGCATGCCTCGCATTACAGCGGAGCTGGTCTCGGCCCGCCCGATTGACATCTCCTTCATCGACGGCATCGAGACGATGACGGGCGGCGAAGGCCCGTGGATCCGGCGCGAACTGGCGCACGTGAAGCCCGGCGTGTTGGTGCTGGGGACGAATCCGGTGACGACGGACACGGTGGCCACGGCTGTGATGGGATACAATCCTCGAGGGCAGCGTGGCACGCCTCCGTTTGCCTTCTGCGACAACACGCTGCTGCTGGCCGAGTCGCTCGGCGTGGGCACGGCGGAGCTGGACCGCATTGAAGTGGCTGGCGAGAAGATCGCCAGCGTGCGTTTCCCGTTCCCGATCATCGAGAGAGGCGGCTGATTCGCGTCCGCAGGCCGGGCGTATCCGCAGATGTCCATCCATCCTCTTGCGGGCAAACCAGCGCCTCCTCATCTGCTCATCGACACCACCCGGCTGCTGGAGGCCTACGAGCACTCGACTCCTGACCCCGGGAATCCCGCCGAGCAGGTCACTTTCGGCACCAGCGGCCATCGTGGCGCCCCCGAGGACAGCACCTTCACCCAGGCGCACGTGCTCGCCATCACGCAGGCCATCTGCGAGTACCGCGCGGGCAATGGCATCCGAGGTCCACTGTTTGTTGGCAAAGACACCCACGCGGTCTCGGACGCGGCGCAGCAAACAGCGCTGGAAGTGCTGGCCGGCAATGGCGTCGAAACCATCATCCAGGAGAACAACGGCCCCACTCCGACGCCTGTCATTTCCCACGCAATCCTTACCTGCAATGCCGGCCGCACTTCCGGTCTTGCCGACGGAATCGTCATCACGCCTTCCCACAACCCGCCCTCTGACGGCGGCTTCAAATACAACCCGCCGCATGGCGGCCCCGCCGACACCGGCATCACTTCATGGATCGAACAGCGAGCTAACCAGTTGCTGAAGGAGCAAAACCGCTCCGTTCGCCGCCGCTCGTCGCCATCGGCCACCGAGCAGGATCTGATCGCCCCCTACATCCGCGATCTGGCGAACATCATCGATCTGGAGGCGATTCGGGCGGCCCGTGTGCGCATTGGCGTGGATCCGATGGGCGGCGCAGCGCTCCACTACTGGGCTCCGCTTGGCGATCTCTACGGCCTCGAGATCACCGTCGTCAACCCTCGCCTCGATCCCGGCTTCGCCTTCATGCGGGTCGATCACGACGGAAAGATCCGCATGGACTGCTCGAGCCCGTATGCCATGGCGGGGCTGACCGATCTGAAGGATCAGTTTGACATCGCCTTCGGCAACGACCCTGACGCCGACCGCCACGGCATCGTCACTCGTTCCGCCGGTTTGCTGAATCCGAATCATTACCTGGCCGTCGCCATCGATTACCTGCTTTCGCACCGCCCGGAGTGGTCTCGATCCTCCGGCGTGGGAAAGACGCTGGTATCGAGCGGCATGATCGATCGTGTCGTTGCCGCCCGCGGCCGCCGCCTGGTGGAACTGCCCGTCGGCTTCAAGTGGTTCGTCCCAGGGCTGCTGGACGGCTCGATCTGCTTTGGAGGAGAAGAAAGCGCCGGCGCCAGCTTTCTGCGCAAGAATGGCAGCGTGTGGACCACCGACAAGGATGGCCTGATCCTCGGCCTGCTGGCCGCCGAGATCACCGCCATCACCGGCAAGGACCCCGGCGAGTACTATCGCTCGCTGGCTGGCCGGTTCGGAGAATGCTATTACGCCCGCGTCGACGCTCCCGCCACTCGTGAGCAGAAAAACCGCCTCAACAAGCTCAGCCCGGACTCGCTGCCACAATCGACTCTGGCCGGCGATCCGATCCTCGCCAGGCTGACACAGGCTCCAGGCAACGGCGCCGCGATCGGCGGCATCAAAGTCGTCACCACCAACGGATGGTTCGCCGCTCGTCCCTCCGGCACCGAGAACATTTGCAAGCTGTATGCCGAGAGCTTCCTGAGCGAGTCGCACTTGCGCTCGGTGGTGGAGCAAGCCCAGGCGATGATCACCTGAACTCCGTGAGCGCGCGAGGCTCGGATGGTGACTATTTCTTCAACGTACGGACGTACGCCACCACGTCATCTACTTGCTTCGCGGACACCCCGGCGACGGGCTTCATCTTGCCGATCCCGTCGGTTACGCTCTTCTTCAGCTCCGCATCCGGCTTGGCCTGCACTTCCTGCGAGCCCAGGTGCTTGATGGTCACCTTCAGCATTTTCGCCATCCCGGGGTTGCCCGCTCCATCGGCTGCATGGCAGGCCTTGCACTTTTGATCATAGACTGCTTTTCCGGCGTCGGCCGATCCGCCAGCGGCCTGAAAAGCAACAATGAAGAAAGTGGCGGCCAGAGAGAAAACTACTTTCATGGAATTACGCTCCTGTTTTGTTCGATTCGCCGGATGGTCCACCATAGACCCGCCAGCGTAAGAAAAATCATTGTCACCGACACAACCATAAAGAGGCGCCGCCGGTCCCGCTCGACCAGCGCCTGCTCGCCGCTCGAGTACGTCTGGCTGGCGATCGCGAGCCCCTCCTCGACCGGCTTCCGCAACTGGGCCGGGTTGAATGCATGCACGGCCACGCGGGCTTTCACCAGATGCTCTTTGGCCTCGGTTTGCCGCAGCAAAGCCTCGGAAACCTCCATGCCGGAACTGCGTGCCCGCTCCAGGATCCGATCCGATTTCTCCAGAGATGCATCGAGTCTCCGGATCAGGCCCGCCATCTCGGCGGAAGCTTTTCCTCCCTCAGATTCCTTATCATGGCACGGTGCGCAAACCGATGCGTCGCCGGCCAGCATCGCGGTGGAAGGTTTGTGAATGGCGTGATTGGAGTGGCAGACGATGCACGACGCCTGTCCGGCGGCGGCAAACACCGGCTGGTGAGGGCTCTTGTTGAACAGATCCTCGAACAGAACGTGACACGTGCCGCAAACCGCGGCCACCGAGCTCACCTCCGGCGGGGTCGCCCCGTGGTTGCCATGACAGGTGGCGCAACTGGGCGCGCTCAGGTCGCGTCGCTTCGCCAGCGCCTCCCAATGCACGCTTGTCTGATAGTCCTGAAACTGGCTGGTAGGGATCTTGTAGGACGCCATGTGCTGCTTGCTGGCATGACAGCGAGCGCATGTCGATGGCAGCCGCAGCGGATGCACGGGTGATTGCGCATCTCGCGTCTCACGAATGTCATGAACGCTGTGGCAGTCGATGCAGGTGGCTACTTTGTTGTCGCCTGCCGCCAGCCGCTTTCCGTGCACGCTGGTCTGATACAGCGCGAGCTGATCCACTCGCTGTTGCGGGCGGAATTTGTGGATCAGGTTCGCATCGCTATGGCAACGGGCGCACACCTTTGGAATTGCCGTGCGCGGCGCCTTGCCGAGATAGCCTTTCGCACGACTCATCGACTGCTGCGGATCCTCGGCGTTCGGATCCCCTCCATGGCAATCGCTACAGTGGAAGCCGCGCTTGGCGTGCACATCGCCGGCAAAGGCGGCGGCCGGCGCCTGCAGCTTGCCGTCCAGCACGGAGTGGCAATCAAGACAGGTGTCCTTGGCCGCGAGGCCGATACCCAAAGCTGCCCAAACTGCCAGAAGCAGTTTCATAGAAAATACCCCAGCAGCGAGAAGGTAATCAGATACGCCATCAGCAGCACGCCAATCCCGGTCACCAGCCGCACCCGGATCATTCCGTTCCTGTTCACGGCCCACAGCGGAAGCAGCACCCACCACAACGCCAGCAATGCGAATCCGAATATGCCCATCAGCTCACCCTCGATCCCCAGGACATGGTTCGGGATGAGCTTCAGCGTGTAAAACTCCGCCAGGAAATACCACTCCGGGCGGATGCCCGCCGGCGCCGGCGCGAACGGATCCGCCTTCTCGCCGAGTTCCCAAGGAACCAGCGCCGCCAGCACGCCGAGCAGCGCCAGCGCGCCGTACCATGCCATCAGCTCGCGCAGAAAGAAATTGGGGAAGAATGGCATCTGGCGCGCGCCGTTGACGCCGATCCAGGGCGGCGTGCTCATGCCGTGCTTTTGCACCAGCACGAGGTGGAACAGCAGCAGGAAGATTGTAGTGGCGGGCAGGATGACCACGTGAAAGGCGAAAAAGCGGGTCAGCGTCGCGCCCGCGACGTCCTCACCACCGCGCAGAAAGCGGCCCAGCGCCTGGCCCATCCAGGGAATGCTCGAAGCAACGTCCGCTCCGACCTTGGTGGCAAAGTACGACACTTTGTTCCAGGGCAGCAGATAGCCGCTGAAGCCGAACGCCATCGCCAGCCCCAGAAGCACGATCCCGCTCCACCAGGTCATTTCCCGAGGCCTGCGGTAAGAATGCAAAAATACAACGCTGAACATGTGGACGAACGCCGTGAAAATCATCAGGTTCGCCGCCCAGCTATGAATCGAGCGGATCAGCCAGCCGAACTCCACCCGCGTCATGATGAACTGCACGCTCTCGTACGCCTCGGTCGTCGTGGCCCGGTAGTAGAGCATCAACAGCATGCCTGTCGCCACCTGGATTCCAAACAGAAACAGGGTGATGCCGCCGAAGTAATACCAGAGACTCGATGAATGAACCGGAACCGTCTTGTGCGCCATCAGTTCCCGGACTGCCGCCAGCCCGAGCCGCTCTTCCAGCCAGTTTGCGACGCGTGTTTTCGTTTCGGCGGCCGGCACGGGATTCCTCACTCAGGCGCGCCGGGCGATGACGATCTCTTCACCGCGAATGTGGACTGCAAATTCTTCCAGCGGCTTGGGCGGCGGGCCGGAAACCACTTGCCCGTTCAGATCGTACAGGCCGTTGTGGCAGGCGCACCAGATCTGGTGCTTGGCCTCGTGAAACTGCACGGTGCAATTCAGGTGCGTGCAGATGGCGGAGAAAGCCCGCCATTCCGTCTCGTTCACTCTGATCAGCAGCGCCGGGCGGGCGCCGAACTTCACCATCTTGGCGGAGTTGGGCTTCAGCTCTGCTACTTTACCGGCGTTCACTTCATTTACGGAAGCTTCCGGAACAGCGGGAGGATTCACGAACCTGAGTACAGGATAGAGAAATGATAGAACGGAGCCGGTGAATCCGCCCCCCAACAGCCAGTTCAAAAAAGACCTGCGTTTCGGTTCCATTCCCTTGCGGGTGCGGGGAGCAATCCATCGGCCATCCCTCGTTCCGCTTTCTATAGCTTAGCAATCTCAACAGCTTGTAGAATCGCGCTGGTCTCGACTCGCGCATGAGTGGGGCAAAACACACATACTTTCGCAGTCCGTGACGCAGGTGTTTTCACCCAGCCCGGCGCCTCACCTATGGCAGCCGTACGTACACCGTATTCTGGCCTTTTCGGCCGCGTCCGTCCGGGACGGTTCGCCGCATGTCCGTCCAAACCACGTTGGCTTTGCCGTCCGCACCTACACCCAGCCCGATGTAGTCACCGATGAAGGCAGCCTTCCGGCCGAACCATCTCGAATTGTTGGCATCCGACAGGCCGGAGTGCACCGCGTGCCTGGAGTAGCTGCCGGGCCCGTTGCGAGTGGCCAGCGTAATCCCGTAAACGCCCTTCGAACTCGCCGGATCCGTGTCGTACTTGCGATCGATGTAAGCGATTTGCAGCTTGCCGGTGACAGGATTCCAGGCGCCCCACGGGAAAAACTGGTCGGCGGGATCGCCGCTGGCGTTTTCGGGTGCGGACCAGGTACCGCCTCCATCGGAGGACACGCTAACAAAGACATCCGTATTCGTTGCCGCAGCCGTTCCGTTGCGATTGTCGGACCACACCAGGTACAGTTTGCCATCACCGCCGGCAATGACATTTCCAGCCGAGCCGACGCGGAAGTTCACATTGCTCAGCGTCTGGCGGCCGCCGGCATTGACCGGATAATCATTAAGCCCGTCAGCCAGATCGGCTGCTTTGTACGGGCCAGACCAGGTGGTTCCACCGTCCGTGGATCTGACCACCAGATACTGGCTTCGGAATTCCGGCGGCGCGGTGTTGAAATTCTCAAACGCCACATAGATCGTCCCATCGGCGGCGACGGACGGAACCGAATCCTGGTCTTCATCACATTGATTGGCGGGGCCCGTGACTTGGGTGGTGCAGAAGGAGCCGCTGCCGCTGATCTCCTGAGCGGGCAAGAATGTGCGGCCGCCATCCACCGACCTGGCGAACCAGATGGGGCTGCGCAAGTACGCCCCGCCTGGGCCGCTTTCAAATTTCGTCCATGTCACGTAGACATTGTTCCTGTATGGGCTGGCGGCGGAGGTGTCCACCGTCATCCACTCTTTGTCGTTGAAGATGGACGTGCCGAGATTGCCGAATCCCCGATAGACCTCGACCGGCGATCCCCACGCGGTCGTGCCGGAATCCATTCGATTGACAATCACCGTCCCGTTTGAAGCAGCCGCGCCGCCTTGTCCGATGTGGTAGCCGATGTTCGCAGCGAAGCCATTTCCGCTGCGGTCAAAGGCGAACACCGGGTCGGTCGCCGTGTTGTAGGCATCGAGGGGCACGTATTGTGTCAGCCACGTTGCCCCGCCGTCCACTGAGAGCTGTCCCGTGTTCAGCCCGCGGGCGACGATCGTGTTCCCCACGGGATAGAGATCGTAGCCGTTCGCTCCTGTCAGCAGCCGCATCGGGTTTAGCGGATCCACGACGATGGCGCTTTCGTTGTGCGGGAAGTCGAGAAAGTCGCAATCCACCAGCACGTTCGGGGCATAGCCAGGTGTGGGCGTCGAGACGCACGAACGCCGCGGCAGCAGCGCTGTGCCTGGCGCCTCATCATTCCGCAGGATTTGCAGGCTCTCGACCCCGCCTGACAAATGCGGTGTTCGTTTGCCGTTGTTCTTGTCGTTGGCCGCCATGATCAGCATCACGGCACTGGCGCTGACAAGGATGAAATAGATAGGAATTCGTTTGGGATGCATAGGGCTCTTTCCACCGCTCAGTATACTTGAGCCCGGCGCGGCCCTACAAAAGTGCTTCCTCGCTCCAGCGCTGGAAGATCGTTGCTTGCCTGCGGAGCCAAGGGTACGCACGCCCACGCAGCGACCGCCGTGACCCACCCGCGCCGACCCCAGATAGCACCAGTTGTTGCTGTCAGGGCGAGCACCCTCTGCCTAACACCGAGATCAGACTGCAAGCGCGCGCCATTGTATGCCATCGCGCGCTTGTCAGCCGCATCTCGTTGTTGACGCGTTGCTGGGCTTGGGCACGCCTCCGAGCACTCCGCTCCGTTCTCTGGCGCGCTCAGCGGCTCGATTGAAGAACTCCATCACTTCGGCAACCGATTTGTCAGCCAGTTGCTCCGCCTGAGCGTCGCGGATGCGCCGTACCAAGTCCACCGCCCGAATCTCAATCGTCTGTTTCATGGGGCACCACTTCACGTGGAGAGTAAATTGCCAACGGTTTATAGCCCAATTCTAGGTTCACGGAGTTGAAGAGGCGAATCCGGTCGAGCCGGACGATGTGCCGGAAGTTCCAACTGACGAGCACGTCGGCTTCTGCAACGGTCGCCACCGCGATGTGCAACATGTCATTCCGGAACTTTGGTCCCAGGATTCGCCGATCTTCGTATGCCGCCAAGAGTTCCATGGCCTCCCCGGATGCCAAAAGCACCTCAGAACCCATCCGGACCAACTCATCGTGGACTTGCCGAACCGCTTCGGGAGCCTGCTCGACTTCAGCCGCTGTGACCGCCGACAACAACGGGGCGAACTCGCCCTCGCGAAATCGTTGCACTAGCCGATTGGACCATTCGGCGAACTCTGGATCAAAGCAGCCTCCCAGCACTGACGTGTCCACGTAGATACGAAGCCTCTTCACTCCAACAGTTTACTTCACCCAGGCGTCTAACGATCTGGGCGTTCCTCGACGGACATCGGCTTCCGCAACCGGTCCAGGGGGCTATGAACCCCCAAGCCACCGCGATTCAGCACGTGTGTGCCTGGTCATACAGCCTCGGCCTCGACTGGCCGCGGCACAACCCTGACGGGGACCCGAAAGCTGAACGTTCTTGCTCGTTGCGCCATTGTTTCCTCCTTTTCTCTTTTGTTTTGAAGACCGCTTATACAGCGCAAGCCGCCGAACTCGTGTTTGGACCAAACCGCCACGCGGTAGAAGGTAACACGCGCGCCCAGGTCGTAGCAAGATGCTGATGCATCTGCGCAGCAGGACCGACGACGGCGGCGAACACCGCGCATCCTCACTCTTTTCCACCAGCGTCATCGCCACCCGGAATTTTCCAACTCCCGGCGTGTCGTGAGCCGCGATGGTAGCCTAAGAATGCTCTTGTTTCCACCGCACCGATCATGAGTCAATCGTTTCGACCGGCGAGCCCGGGCGATTTTGAAGCGATCGCCGATCTGACCACACGCGTTTTCCGGCTCTCCCCGGACAACCCATTCCGCGATCGGGCCTATCAGCACTGGAAATACTGGCGGCAGCATCCGGATTGGGGGGGGTCGCGGAGTTATGTGATCGAGCTCGGCGGGAGAATCGTGGCCCACGGATGCACTTGGCCCATGCGCCTGCTCTCGGCTGCACGCGAGTGGAAAGGGCAGTTCCTGATTGATTGGGTGGCGGACCCGGAGACGCCCGGGGCGGGGATCTCCCTGCTCAAGCGCACGGCGAATCTGGTGGACGGCGTGTGCGCCATCGGGGGATCCGAGATGACGCGGGCAATCCTGCCGAAATTCGGCTTCCGGCCCTACAACGAGGCTTGGTTCTTCGCACGCCCGCTGCGTCCTTTCCTTCAAACGCGCACTCATCAGTTCAACAACTGGAAGTTGCCCCTCCGATGGGCCAGAAACACATGGTGGCGATGGTGGCCTCCGCTTCCGCCTGGCCGGGAATGGAGGGCGATCGAACAAGCTCCCGGCGCGCTTGGGGAACATCTGTGGCCCAAACCGTCGCCGGATTCGCTGATCGGGGTACGCCATGCCGCACTGTTCGAGTATTTGCTGGCATGTCCGGCAGTCAAGTTCCGGTTCTACCAGTTGGCTCGTCAAGACAGACCTTGCGGGTACTGCTGTCTGTCGTTGGTCCATCATCAGGTGCGGATCGCGGATCTGTGGGTCGAATCCAAAGAGGAAGACGATTGGAAGGCGGCTTATCGAGCGGCGTTTGAGGCGGCCTTGCTGGATCCCGAGGCTGCGGAAGTTATTACCATGTCTTCGATGCCGCTGGCCCGGAAGGCACTGCTTGGCTGCGGCTTTCGCCTGCTGGACAAGATTCCGATTGCCTTCTTTGGAACAAAAGAGTTCCTGGCGGCCGGGACGGCGTTCCACTTGCAAATGATCGATTCCGACTTCTCCTCGATGCACGGGACCGGACCGGAATATCGGACCTAAACGCCGGTTCCGTCCAAATAGGCTGCAATCGCCTCAAACGAGTTCAGCTCGGGGAGCTCCTCCAGATCGACGGAAGTGGAGAATTCTTCCTCGATCACAGTGACCAGCGTGATGGCGGCTACGGAATCCCAGTTCTCCAAGGCGGCTTGTGTCGCCTGCCGGGCTTGCGACTCCGAGAGCCCCGGGAACACTGTCTGGAAGCAGCGGACCAGCCTCGGCTGGAGGTCGTTCATGCCAACACCTCTCGAGTGCGGGATTCGGTTTTGTGATGCAGCGGCGGGCACCGGCGGAGGAACTCGTCACGCCGGATCGGAAATTCGCCTTCCGGTTCGCGCCCAAGGAACGTGGCCGCAAATTCCCGGAACGGTCCATTCCTGGCGGTGGGGCGGAAGTCGAAAACAATGCGTTCGATGGGGTAATGGTCGAACAGGAACCGCAGGGTCTGGTGTTCGATCCGCCGGGAAAAGGCGCGGCAGCTCATAACCCACGCCCGCGTATGGAGGTCGGCGCCGGTGATCACACCGGCGAGAACAGCAACGGTTCCGAGCGGTCCGAACTTGTCGGTGTAAGAGACCGAGAGCAGGGCGGCTCTCTCGGAAAGACGCAGCCGGCCCCATTCTGCTTCGCTGAAGCGGATCCCGTTGAGGTTGAACTGATTCGTCTTGTTGACCAGCTCGAGCACGCGAGCATCGTTCTCCGCAGGGTTGAGGGTGAACGTGATGGCGGCGTCGAGTTGGGAAAGGAATTCCTCACGGCGGCCGGCCGAGGAGGCAATCTCCTGCTGAAAGTGGATCCCTTGGCGGATACTTTCGAGCCGCAAAGCGTCTTCGGCGGCGATGGCATCTTTGCCGAACAGATCGCGCAGGCGATAGAACAGCTCGAGGGCAGCCGCAGGATCATTCTTGGGAAACAGGATGCACTCGATGTCCGGGCAGGCCCCCTGCACTTCCGCGATTTCGAGCGGGCTGTCGTCGACAAACACCACACTCTCCGGTCCGACGTTCCAGGTCCGAACAATGCGCGCGACAGAATCGGATTTCGCTCCCCAGTGAACTTCCAGCGGGAAGAGACTCTCCGCTGAAATCAGGAGATCCTTGCGTTGCTCGAATGTCTCCCGCACGACTGAGGGGTCGTTCTTGCTGGCGGCTGCGAGCAGCACACCCTGCCCGGCCAGAGACGCCAGCAACTGCTGGTAGATGCCGTGGACCTGGCTGTGGTTCTCGAGATCCCACGAAATACCCTGAGGCCCGGCTTCGCCGACGATCCCACGCCACAGGGTGTCGTCCAGGTCGGTGATCAGCCCCTTCTTAGGGGTATCGCGCGCGGCCATGCAATCCGCGAGCAGCGCTCCCAGAACGTCGGCGTGATGCTGTGTGTACGGAAATCCGGTGTGTAACTCCCACTTCAGGTCGTGCCGGGAGGACGGCGGAGACAGAAGGTCGAGAGTCTGTGAGTTCACCACCGTAACGCGAGCCGCCGCCATCGCGGCCGCAAATTCGGCCACCGCCAGTTCGAGCTGGATCGCGTGGGGGGAGGATTTGGCATTCACGGGAAGAAAGGCTGGAGGCAGGCGCAGTCCGGGAAGAGCAACAGCGACGGGAGCGTGCGCTGACAGGGAGCGAATGGCTTTTTCGAGATGGCCGAGCCGCTCGGTGGATTCGCCGACGATGGTGGATGCCAGCGACGGACTCCACCCGCCAAGCCGGCGGTAGCCGAGACGCGGATCGAGATCCGGCCACTCGATCGCAATGGCGACGGCATGAGGCGCGCCAGCGGACGCCCGCTCGACATTGCCGGTCAGATCTCCATACAGCCCGACGTCGAGTTCCACCTTGCGGCCCTCGAACCGGGATTGCAGATGAGCCTGCAACATAGTCGCCAGGTGCAGCGGAGTGAAGCCGCAGCAGAGAGAGATGCGAAAGAGGGGAGCGTCCTTCGAGCGAGCTGCATTGAGGATCTGGAGAGCTTCTGCGAGCTTCATCGGCGATTTTCAATCCTCACTATACCCCACGGAAACGGCCCCTCGATTCAACCCGTACAGTTACGGCGGTGTGCCGCCACAATGGCGTCGAGCGATGAGATACCTTTGAGAATAGGCTCAACCTGCGCCCCCAAAGGGGGTGCTTGAATGCTTTTCAGCCGAAACCTAATGTCGACAACAGTGTTTGAGAATAGAACCTTGGTGACTCGAAACTCTTCCGCAACAAAATCCGTTCTGATCTTTGCCAATGTATATCCGCCGGAAAACATCATCGGCGCGCAGAGACCCTCCCGCTTTGCGAAATACTTGCCCCGCCATGGCTGGATGCCCGTCGTCATCACGGGCAGCGAGCAGCCAGAAGCGGATTCCCGAATTCATACCGTTCCGTATCGGCCAAGTCTTGCCGAGCGTCTTGTGAACCGCTTTGTGATCCACAACGACGACCGCATGAGCTGGTATCGCCCGGCGGTGGAAGTTGCCGGAAAACTGCTCGAGCAAATCAGCTTCCAGGCGATCTACTCGACGTCGCCTCCCTTCAGCGTCCACCTGGCAGCCAGAGCGATCCGGCAGCGTTATCCGGTCAAATGGGTAGCTGATTTTCGCGACCCTATGTTCGGCAACGTCGACCGCCGGCAGTATTGCCTCAAGGCCATCGACCGGTGGCTGGAGCGCGGTTTCTTCCAGGACGCGGATGCAGTGATCGCCAATACAGAAGCCATGGCTCGTTTCTGGCGCCGCCAGTACCCGCAGCACGAGGGCAAGGTGCATGTCATTTACAACGGATTCGATCCGGAGACCGAGACGCTGCGTCCTCTCCCCCTTCCGTCACGCCCTTACCGCGTCATGACGCATGCCGGCACCATCTACTCCGTCAGCCTGGGCGGACCCACGCTGGCGTGCTTTGACGCACTGCTGCGCCAGCGCCGGCTCGACCCGGCCACGTTTCGGCTTCGGTTGATCGGGGAGGTCCAGGGTGAACGGGAATTGCGCTCTCTCTCCTCCTTCCGGAACCTGGCCGCGGCCGGGATTCTGGAGTGCATCCCCCGGCCTCTTCCCATCGACGAAGCGCGGCGGGCGGTGGCGGAATCCGACTTTCTGCTGGTCATCGACCGATACCGCAAGGGCGGCGAGATCATACAAGTCCCCGCCAAGGTCTACGACTATCTCCCCGTGGGGCGGCCGATTCTGGCATTCACCGGCCGAGGATCGCCGCTGGACTGGATCGTGCGGATCAGCGGCATTCCCCACGCATGTCTCTACATCGAGGATTCCGAGCAGGAGCGCCTGGACAAGCTGGAATCCTTCCTGCGCCTTCCATCCGCTCCCTCCCCGCTGAGCGAAGAGTGTCTTCGCCAATTCGCCGCGCCTATGCAGACCGAGCGCCTTGCTGGTATCTTGGATCAGCTTCAGGATCAGCCCTCATCCTGAATGCGGTGCGGCAGCACAACAAGCCGGCGGCTTACCATACGAGTAACGGAGCATGGACCTTGTAAAATACCGGCAGCAGGAAATCGAGGGGCTGCGCACACAGGATCTGCTGCGGCTTCTGCCCAAAGCAAGGCGCTCGATTCTGGAAATCGGCGCCCGCGACGGGCACCACTCGCGCCTGCTGGCGGAACATTTCCAAGCCGTCACGGCTCTCGACCTCGAAAAGCCCGCATTCGCCGCCGAGCGCGTCACGACGGTAAAAGGCGATGTGACGGCGCTCGAGTTTCCAGACAATGCCTTTGACTCGATCCTCTGCGCCGAGGTCCTCGAGCATGTTCCGGCGGTGGAGAGGGCGGCGGCGGAGATCACACGCGTCGTCCGGTACGACGTCTTGATCGGAGTTCCCTGCCGGCAGGACACCCGGGTGGGAAAGATGACCTGCCGCCGTTGCGGGCGGATCAATCCTTGTTGCGGCCACGTCCATTCGTTCGACGAGCAGCGTATCCGCAGGCTGTTTGGCGGCCTCGAGGTGGTCGAGACGAGTTTCGTGGGAGTCCGTCACGAGAGGACCAACCCGGTCTCCTGCTGGCTGATGAACGTGGCCGGGAATCCATGGGGCACTTACGATCAGGTGGAGGGGTGTGTCTATTGCGGCGCCCGCATGGAGCCTCCCGCTTCGCGAACAGTTCTGGAGAAAGCAGCTTCGCGTCTGGCGACCCGGTTGGATCGGTGGCAACAGGTGGTCTCCCGTCCGACCGCGGGCTGGATACATGTTCTGTTTCGCAAACCGGGTGGCGGCCGCTGACGCATGTCTCTGCGCGCCCAGGCGGTTTTCGGAATCCAGTGGCTCTCCTCGTCGACCGCCTTGACGGTTCTCATCCAGTTTGCTCAAACGGCGGCGCTCAGCCGTCTGCTCGAACCCAGAGATTTTGGTCTGACGGCGATGATCTGGGTTTTCCTGGGCTTTGCGCCGATGTTCGCCGACGCCGGGGTCAGCAATGCCGTCATCCAGCGGCGGGACGTGACCCGGGATCAGCTTTCCAGTGTGTACTGGTTGAACGTTCTGGCCGGGTGCCTGATCGCCGCCCTGTCGTGTCTTTCCGCGCCGCTTCTGGTCGCCTATTTCCACGAGCCGGAGCTGGCAGGGCTGGTTCCCTGGGTAGCTGCAACATTCGTCATGATGGCGCTGGGGCAGCAGTTTCAAATGCTGGCCCAGCGCGAACTCGAATTCCAGCGTCTGGCAATCGGCGATATCCTGGGCGCGGTGGTTTCCGCCACCGTGGCGGTGGGGTCCGCCGGGCTGGGCGCGGGCGCCTACTCGCTGGTCTACGGCGGGCTGGGCGCGGCCGCCGCCCGCGCAGCCTGGCTGATCAGCCGCGGCTGGACCACATGGCGGCCGCGCTTGTGCTTTCAGCGGTCACACCTGCGCGGGTTTGTGCGATTCGGACTCTTTCAGATCGGGGATCGCATCACCAACTACATCTGGTCCAACGCCGACTACATGCTGGTAGGCCGCATTCTGGGAAGCGGACCGCTGGGCATTTACCGGCTGGCTTACGAGACGGTTGTGCGGCCGCTGGCAACCGTGAATCCGATCCTGAACGCCGTTGCCTACCCGGTGTTCTCCAAACGGCAGGAGGACGACGAGAAACTGCGG
>JACQDF010000105.1 GCA_016201205.1 Acidobacteriota bacterium | reverse complement strand
TCGTCGATCTCAATAACGAAAAACCCCGCATGCTTCACGGTGGTCCGACTCTTGCCTTCCACTTGTTCGACGTTAACCAGATCGCACCACCTACCGACCAGCTACTATAGGAGTTCTGAGCCTAAACACTTTCGTGGCACCAACCGCCAAGGCCCCACGGTAAGATGTTGTAAGGGCAGGATTCATGGCCGGGAGCGTCAAGCCGATCACGGACCAGGAGCGGGCCGAGCGCCGGGCTCGCGTAGCGCGTGCGGTAGCTTCCGTGCGCCTGGAGGGAATTGAGCCAACCGACGCCGCCACGGCCGTCTTCGACCGCTACGTGGCTGGCGACTTGACGACCGAAGAGATGGCCGCGGAGATTCGAGCGCTGAATGCCCGAGAGTTCGGACCCATACACGTATTCGGGGACTGACGTCCTTCGGAACATCCCCGACATTCGTGACTCGCAGCGCCTCGCCGCCTTCGAGGCGAACGCGACCGCAGCCCGGCTTGTCGAGTTGGACGCGGCTCCTCTGGAAGGGGTGTTCGACGTCGCCCACCTGAGGGCCATCCACCGGTACATCTTCCAGGACGTCTTTTCGTGGGCTGGCGAATTCCGCACTGTCAACATTTCAAAGGGCGGGCGCCTATTCGGCGCCGCTGCCTTCGTCGAACAGGCCCTGCACAACGTGCTGCGGCGACTACCGGACGAGCACGACCTCAGAGGATTCGATCCCCAGGCGTTCGCGCGACGGGCCGGTTTCTATATGGGTGAGATCAACGCCATCCACCCATTCCGGGATGGAAACGGCCGCGCTCAGCGGGAATTCATCCGCGAGTTGGGCATCGAGACCGGCTTCGTGATCGATTGGAATGCAGTGACTGTCGAGCAGATGATGGCGGCGTCGGTGGAGAGCTTCACGACCGGCAACAACTCCAGTCTGGCTGCGCTGATCCGGCTCTGCATGAAATAACCTACACGGCAGGACGAGGGGCCCCAGCCTGATCGAGTTCGGCAAGTATCAAGTATAAGGAGAGGGAAACTCTTAACCCCGACCGGCGCTGGTCCGCTACCAAGCCACCTTCAGCGCCATCTGTAAGATTCGCGGGCCACCGTCCGTCCCCAAGATTTTCCCAAAGTTGGGGTTGGTCTGTCCGGTGACGGGAATGCCCAGGTGGGTCGCGTTCAACAGGTTGAAGGCCTCGAAGCGGTATTCGATCCGGCCGGCCTCGCGCAAGAAGGGAAGGCGCCAGCCTTTGGACAGCGACACATCCACGTTGGCAAAGCCGGGGCCGATGAGGGTGTTCCGCCCCAGCGTGCCATAGCTGTTCGGAGCCGGATTCGTGAACCGCGCCTTGTCGAAGTACGCCGCCAGTCTCTCCCCTTTCGAGCGGCCCGGATCGAGCACCGGGTAGCCCGACCCGACCAGGTCCGCCCGCGCCGCGCCCGCGCCCGCCATGGGGTTGTTGGTGGCGCCCACGGCGAACGGCCGCCCCGTCTGCAGCGTGATAATGCCGCTCAACCGCCAGTTGCCCAGGACCGCGTCCGCCGTCGATCCTTTCTGCAACCGTGGCAGGTCCCACACGAAGCTATTGACGAACCGGTGTTGCCGACCGAGGTCCGAGTTGCCGCGCGAGAAAAAGAAATTGTTCGGATTGTTGATGCCGAAGGCGCCCCCCCACGACTGGCGCGAAACGTAGTCCAGGTTCTTCGACCAGGTATAGACGGTGCTCACCGTGAACCCCAGGCTGTACCGCTTGTCCACCGACACCTGCAAGGCGTGGTAGCTCGAGTTCAGACCGTGCATCCACTTGTATATGGTCTGGAAGTCCTTGACCGGACGGCGGTCGTCCACCGTCGCCCGGTTCTGTGACAGGCTGAGCTTCGGGTCGTAGATGGGGGCGTTCTGATCCCAATTGGAGTACAGGTGCGTGCCTTTGGTCCCCACGTAACCAACGCGCAAGAGCGTGTTGGGCAGCACCTCGCGCTCCACCGTCAGGCTCCAGTTCTGGGTATAGGCCGTGATGAACTTCTTGTCCAGCACCATGGTGAACAGCGGCGTCGGATACGGCACATCGCGGTTATTCGCGGGGACGGGGAAGATGTTCATTGCCTCGCGCCCCAGGAACGGGTTGTCAAACAACCCGTCTGTATACTCGACGCTGTAGCTGAAGGGCGTCACGTTGTTCGCGTCGTTCTGGGCGTTGATCGACGGCGTGTCGTAGAAGATCGCGTAGCCGCCTCGGACGCTGGTCTTGCCGTTCTTGAATGGGTCCCAGGCAAACCCGAACCGCGGAGCCCAGTTGTTCCAGTAGTCGGGGTCGGCCACCACCTTGCCGAAGGTGTCGCCGCCGCCGTACCCCGGCGGCTTGGCGTCGCCGTGGTAGAACAGGCCGGGCAGCGCGTTCTTGAAGATCTTCGACCGGATGCCGGCCCTGTTGGCCGCCAGGTCGAAGGTCTGATTGCGGTCCAGCTTGTCGGCGAACAACCCGTAAGGCTCGAAGCGGATTCCGAAGTTCAGCGTCAGGCCCGGGCGTAGCCGCCAGGTATCGCCGAAGAACCACCCGGTCTGGGTCCCGCGCCGCTGTTCAAACTCGCCGCTGTTCTGCGTGAAATACGAGAAGCCGCCCAGCATGAAGTCGGCCCGGTCGAAGCCGCTCAGGTTGCCGAACCCGGTGACGTGGCCGTCGAACTGGAACTGACCCGAGCTGTGAAAGAGGGTGTGGTTGTTGAAGCGTTTGCGAACCGCGTTCATTCCCCACACCAGGTTGTGGTTGCCTTTGGACTTGTTCCAGTCGTGCTGCACTTCGAGGCTGCCCCGGCCGAAACGGATGGTGTGCAAGGCCTGGTTGAACGACACGCCGCTTTGGCCCATCGTGATATCGATGTGGTTGCCCATGGGCTTGAGGTTGACCCCCAGGTCGGCCGTGGTAAGGGGGAAGTCGGTGGCAATATTGGCGAGCTGGTGAGCGCCGGTAAACTGCGTG
>JACQDF010000101.1 GCA_016201205.1 Acidobacteriota bacterium | reverse complement strand
TGGCGGAGAAACTGGCCAGACCCTCTCCAGGCGCCAAACCGTGGATGAAGTTGGCCGGCCGTTTGAAGCACCTCGAGAGAGAGTCTGCAAGGATCGATCGGCTCATCGAGGAAGAGTTCGAAAAGGTCGAACCTGAGGACTGGAAGTGATCCTGGACACCAATGCGCTGTCCGGCTTTGCGAAGGGAGAGGCGGCGGTTGCTGAAAAGATCCGCCGGGCCAAAGTGATTGCGGTCCCGGTTGTAGCGGTCGGCGAATACCGGTTCGGGATCGCGCAGTCCAGATTCCGGACTGAGTTCGAGCAGTGGCTGCTTGAGTTGCTTGCCGCGAGCCGCTTGCTCTTGGTGGATGCGGAAACGGCCGCCCACTATGCCGGCGTCCGTCTGGAGCTGAAGCGCGCCGGAACTCCCATTCCGGTCAATGATTGCTGGATTGCCGCCTTGTGCCGGCAGCACGCTCTTCCAGTGCTGAGTCAGGACAGACACGTGTCGCCGGCCTGACCCGCATTGGCTGGTGACCCACGTAGACGTCCTTGCCGGCTGGAAACCGCCAGCAGCCAAGAATGTCTGCCCCGCCCCACACCAAGCAGCGAATCAGGCGTTCCGGTCCAGCTCACTGGAGATCGATCACGAGCGGGGCGTCATCATGGGCGGGGAACTCCGTCTGGTACCGGAACTTTTTCTTCAACACCGCGTCGTCCCAGCGCCGGGTGCACTTGTTCGAGTAATTGAACAGGATATTCGTGCGGCTTTGGCCGAAATAGAGCAGGCGGGCAATGCTCTCCGGCTCCGGGTGCCCGTACTTGTCGCCGTTGGTGGAGAACAGACAGCGCTCGGCGGATAGCTTTGTTGCCAGGCCGGGCGAGGTGTCGCCGCTGCTTCCGTGATGGCAGACTTTGAAGGCGTCCAGAGCAAGCCTGGATTCCTGATTCCTTGCCAGCAGACGGTCCACGGATTTCTCGACGGCGCTGGGAAACGCGTCGGCGCCGAACAGAATCCGGCGGCCTGCATACTCGGCGAGGAATGCGATGCTGCTTCCATTCGCTTCCGCTTCATCCTCCTCGAATGCCGACTCGGCGAGGGCCTGCACATTGATTTTTGCGCCGAGGCGGTCGGCAGCCACTTTGTCGATCAGATGGGGCTTCTGTTTGAGAAACTCGCGCAGCTTGTCTTCCCATCGCGGGAGCAGATCCGCCAGGTGTGTCCGGTAGGGCGACAGCACGGTGAGCTTCATGCCGCCTTCCAGCTCTTTGACCGGAAGCGCTCCACGATCGGACGCCACGACAGGCTTGCCCTGGAACGCCTTATTCCATGGCAGCTTCTCCTCGTCCAGCAGGACGCTCAGCTCCTGAGCTTTCCTCTCCCCCATGCGATCGGTGGCCATCAGCAGATGACGGTAGCCGTTAAACCACACATCGCCAAACGTGACTCCCTCCGGCGGATGTTCGAGCAGTTTCACCGCGCTCCCGATGTGGTCTTCGTCGATGTGTGTCACCACGAACAGGTCGAAATGGCGGCGGTTTGACGGCAGCGCTTCGATCCGCGCTTTCAACGCGGGATACGTGCCCGGCGTGCCCGTATCGATGAGGATGCGGTGCGGGTTCTGTTTCCTTCCGTACTCGAGCCACAGGCAATCGCCGATGAAAGCGGGGAGGATTTCCAGACGCAACATGTCTCACAGCCTCCAGCGTGCATCGCCATAGGCTTTCAAAACCAGTGCGATGGGAGGCATGTTCTTCAGCAGCCAGTGTCTCCGGAAGTCGCGCATCAGCTCGCCGAAGCGGACGTTGCCCTTCTTTTGGGCGGCGACGATCTGTTCGACCATTTCGGCGGCCAGCGGCGCAGCGTGACGGCCCAGCACATGCGAGATGGTGCTCACCACCACGGCGGCTCCTTTGCTGGCAAATCGCACGGAAAGATTCCGGAAAGCGACTCCCAGGTTATCCGTGTTGCAGCCGATCAGCAGCACAATCGGCCCCGGTTTTTCCTTGGCCGGCACTACGTAGGTTTCGTCAATGCGGCCCGAAGGGATGGTCTTGCCGCTGATTTCCATCGCCTCCAGGCCGATCCGATTCTTTTCGGTGTGGGGCAGCAGCAGCAGAACTTCGGGTGACTTCCGGATCTCGGACTTCCATGCGTCCCAATCTTCGACCAGCGTGGCCGGAACCAGCGCCTGGACTCGTTTCAGGAAAGTCTTCACAGCGCCGCGCTCGAACCCGTCCACTTGCACGCTCGCACCCACGACGGCAGAGCCGACCTTGCGAAGCTGATCGCGGACAATCGCGGTGTCGTTTTCCGCCCGCGATTCGATGGCATACTCACGCGGAGCGAATTCTGTCAGCCGCTCTTTGGATTCCTCGAAGTCATGCCACTCGATGATCTTGGAAAGACACCACAGGCCCATGGGGCAGAAATGGGTAGCTTTCTGGTTCGGACAATCGCCGCAGGAACCTTGTGTCAGCGCCTGTCGGTGGTTGGGGCACAACTTTGCGTCATCGCCGGGAAACGGGAGGGAATAGAAGAACTCGACCGGAAGCCGGGTATCCTGATTAGCCGAAAGCACCTGAATCGTACCTGCCTCCAGCAGACGTTTCAGCAGCTTCTGACTTTGCTCGTCTTTTTTCGCAAACCCCTTCACCGCCTCGAGAAACGTGCTTCCATGCGCACACAGAACGTAGAGAAGTTGCTGCGATCCTTTCGCTTCCAGGTTCTTAAAGTCCGCGGAATCCCACTTGGAGGAATCGATGCGCGACTCGATCTCGGTGACGGCGGCGTCCTTATCCGGCAAAGCGAAGCTCAACTGGTTGTATGCGCCTTGCAGATAGAGCCGCCTCTTGCCAGCCAGCCGGTTCAGAATGATCGAAGGGCCGTAGGCGCGTTGTCCGGGCAGGCCGCTCCATCCAGCTTGCGTGGCCATCTCGGGATCGAGATGGATTGCCTCGTCGCCGGCGTCCTCTGCGCCCTTTACGCTTCCCCGCAGCAGATAGGTCTGAAGCACACGATTCTGGTACGCAATGACGAAGCGGCCCTCGAAGTAGGGCTCGGCGGGTTGCGTGGATACCTCAAAGACGCAATGGGTCGAGTCTCCCAGCCGCGGCAGAAAAACGCAGTTCACCTGCGGACTTTCCATGAAGTCAGGAGCGTGGAAGGAAACGGTCAGCAGATGCCCTTCCTCTTCCTGCGGCAACAGCTCTTCGGGGAAAACAGCGCCGGTGAATGCGCCTTGCTGCCGGCTTCCGATCCATAGCTCCAGATCATAGGTTCTCCGCGCTTCAAAGAAGCGGGCAGGCTCGCCTCTGCTGCTGACGTTCAGTTGCAGGCGGCGCGCTTCGGACTCCCCCCAGGGGGTTTCCATCTCGCCCGTGCTTTCCCGACGGCGCAGCGCCTGCGCAAGACTCGCGGCGCGCTGCACATTCATCGTCCAGGAGGCGCCCATCGACTCCCGGTCGAACGCCCACGGCTGGCGGATGATTTCGCGCAGCCGGCCGCCGACGCGCCACGCCGGGTATTCACCGGCTGCCATACCCATCACGCGCGCCTCCTCGTCACCCAACAGCACCGGGGCGCTGGCGATCCTCTCCAGGCGGACCCCCAAACGCTCCGCGTACCTGCCGATCTTGGAGATGTTGAGCAACTGAGGATCCAGGAACAGCAGCGGCGGCGGCATCCGGCCGCGAACCAACACCTGGTCCAGCGCGAGATTATGCGACAACTCGTAGACCAGACCAGCCAGCCAGCCTGCACGGTCCTTTTCCGTTATTCCGGCCAGGACTACGCCTTTGGCGAGTGTCCGCCGCTGGATTTCGGCTAACTGCGGCATCGTGAACTGCCCCACCCGAGTCGTATCCGGATCCAGCAGCAGCACACAATGGGCGCGGACCGGAACCGGACAGTCGTCCAGACACTCCACCGCGTCTTCCAAGCCTCGTAACAGCACCAGGAACTCGAAGACACTGGACTGAGCCACGCTGCCGACGCGCATCAGATTCGGAAGGACCCGGCTTGCTTGTTGCACGCGGGTCACTTCCTCCTGAAGCTTCTGCGAGCGTTCTCCATCCATGAATCCGAAACGCACCGGCCATTGCCAGTCCGCGCCGGGAGGCGAGGCGGGCAATCCGAAAAAAAGGGATACAGACGCGTGCCGGGACATCCATTCGCCGAGTTCCTCTTGGTTCTCATAAAGCGCGAAACTCCACAACCGCGGAGGCAACTTGCCGTCGCGCTGCAACTGTTGCCACAAGGCTTCCAGCACGCCCGCATCAGCGACCCGCGGAGAGCCTTTGACCAGTTCGGCATCGAGAAGCCATGGCAGGCTCGACTCCTGTCCCTCGCCTGACGGCCCGATACTGGGGCCGAGCCAGTCCGCCCACCGATTCCTGACGTCGTCATTGGAAGGAATCTCGTCAAGACGCACCGTGCAAAACACGCCCAGCATGGCTGCGGCCCGCCAGAATTCGCCATCAGACAGTTCTTTTCCCCAGTCTCCGAATTCACTGCGATGCATTGGATTTCCCCCCGGTTCGGATTGAATTATACTCGAAAGCGATCTTCAAACGCGCTGCTTGGCGGAGGAAAGCTCAAATGCCACAAACGCCCGTTGTGAATCACGAGGAAGAGGGAGTCCAGCCGGGGATCGGGCTGGCGCTATCGGGAGGCGGCTACCGCGCCATGCTGTTTCACGCCGGTTCGCTGTGGCGGCTTTACGACACCGGCGTCCTGGGGCGGGTGGACCGTATTTCCAGCGTCTCGGGCGGATCCATCACCGCGGCCGTGCTCGGCCTGGCGTGGAACCGGCTCAGCTTTGACCCGGCGAATCTGGATGCGGATTTCCGGCCTCTCCTGGTCGAGCCCATCCGGCAACTCGCCGGCAAGACGATCGACGTGGGAAGCATCCTCTGGGGAATCATGACACCCGGGAAGATCAGCGACCACGTCACGGCCGTCTACAATGACGAGCTGTTCCATCACAGCTCGTTACAGGATTTGCCCGATCGACCGCGGTTTGTGATCAACGCCACCAATGTTCAATCCGGCAGCTTGTGGCGTTTCAGCAAACCGTACATGCGCGACTACCGGGTCGGGGAAGTAAAGAACCCCAGCGTCGAGATTGCCGACGCTGTCGCCGCCTCGTCCGCCTTCCCGCCGTTCCTGTCTCCCAAAGTGCTGCGCCTGCGCTCCTCTGACTTCACTGCGAACTCCGGGGATCTCCAGCGCGAGCCGTTCACCACCAGAGTCGTGCTGAGCGATGGCGGCGTCTATGACAACCTGGGTCTGGAGACGATCTACAAACGTTATGAGACACTCCTCGTCAGCAACGCCGGCGCCAAAATGAAGCCCGACTCCGAGCCCGGCGAGGACTGGATCTTTCATTCCAAACGCGTCGCCGACATCGTGGACAACCAGGTGCGAAGTTTGCGGATCAGGCAATTGGTCGCTTCCTACCGGGCGCCGGCTGGAGATGAGAATCACCGCAAGGGCGCCTATTGG
>JACQDF010000115.1 GCA_016201205.1 Acidobacteriota bacterium | reverse complement strand
TTGCGTGTGCCGATTTCGACCTCCTCCAGCAAAGGGTTTAGACGACGAGGCGGCTCCAGAACTGTTTGGGCATACTCGATGGCTCGGGCCACGGCTTCTTTGACTCCAATGATATTCTGGAAGTTAGCACAGACGTGCCGATCAGGATAGAGTTCCGCAATGTCCGGGGTGACATGAAGCCCTCAAGGGAACACCCTGGATGCTATCGCCTGCGTTAAGGCGACGGGACGATAGGCCCCCCCTGAACCCACTTGCCACCCCTGTTGACAACCCCTACCCGCGGCATGGTACCTTGAGAAGGTTTGGCGAGTTGATTTCTTCTGCTCCCGGCTACCACTCCTTGGATTGAGGAGTCCGGCTGGGGGCCGGCCCCGAGGCCGCCCTGGACGTTAGCGCCATCCGGTGGCATGGGCCAGTCCGAAGCACCCTCGCAGTTGTCAACGCAGCCCGCTTCAGGCTGCAAGATCGTTTGTGGTTGTTATCCAGGCCGGCGGGGCCGATTGCTGTAACCACTCGGAACGCCCTGACACGGCAGACATAGAACAGACCAACCGGATGAAGGATCGAGGACCGCGCCGATGGATGCCGGTCTGGCGGAAGGATCAGGAAAGGGAAAGCTCGTGCCCACGTTCATTCAGCTTGTGCGCAAGGGTCGGAGGCCGACCAGATTCAAGACGGCCAGCCCGGCGCTTCAGTCCTGTCCGCAGCGCCGCGGCGTATGTACCCGCGTGTACACCACCACTCCCAAGAAGCCGAATTCAGCGCTTCGCAAGGTCGCACGCGTGCGTCTGACAAACAGCATTGAGGTCACCACCTACATCCCCGGCGTCGGCCACAACCTTCAGGAACACTCGATCGTGCTGATCCGCGGGGGCCGCGTCAAGGATCTTCCCGGGGTGCGCTACCACGTGGTCCGCGGCACGCTCGACACCGCGGGTGTGTCCGACCGCAAGCAGAGCCGGTCGAAGTACGGCGCCAAACGCCCGAAAGCATAAGGAGATCTCACGATGCCTCGCCGACGCAGACCGGAAGCCCGCGAGATTGACGCTGATCCTGTTTACAACTCGACGCTCGCCGAGAAGTTTGTCAACTGCATGATGTGGGAGGGCAAGAAGAACACGTCGCAGCGCATCTTCTACCTGGCGATGGACAAGATCAAGGATCGGACCGGCGACGATCCGCTCAAGCTTTTCAAAAAGGCGGTCGAAAACTGCAAGCCGGTGCTCGAGGTGAAAACTCGGCGTGTGGGCGGCGCGAATTATCAGGTGCCGATCGAGGTGTCACAGAACCGCCGCACCAGCCTCGCCATCCGCTGGATTCTTCAGAACGCCCGCGCTCGTCCGGAGAAGAGCATGCCGGAGAAGCTGGCAAACGAATTGAACGAGGCAGCAAACATGCGAGGCGGCGCCATCAAGAAGAAGGACGACGTACATCGCATGGCGGAAGCCAACAAGGCGTTCGCCCACTACCGGTGGTAAACAGGCGCAACCAAGGTTATGCCCCGCACGATACCGCTCGAGAAGATGCGAAACATCGGCATCATGGCGCACATCGATGCCGGCAAGACGACCACCACCGAGCGTGTCCTTTATTACACCGGCAAGACCTACAAAATCGGCGAAGTCCATGAAGGCACGGCCGTCATGGACTGGATGGCCCAGGAACAGGAACGCGGCATCACCATTACTTCGGCCGCCACCACCTGCGCCTGGCGGGACATCCAGATCAACATCATCGATACGCCTGGGCACGTTGACTTCACGGCGGAAGTCGAGCGGAGTCTTCGCATTCTGGACGGAGCGGTGGCCGTGTTTGACGCCGTCGCGGGGGTGCAGCCGCAATCGGAAACCGTCTGGCGGCAGGCCGACAAGTACCGCGTCCCGCGCATCTGCTTCATCAATAAAATGGACCGTGTCGGCGCGGATTTCTATCACGCCGTGGA
This sequence comes from Acidobacteriota bacterium, assembly GCA_016201205.1. GTDB lineage: Bacteria > Acidobacteriota > Terriglobia > Bryobacterales > Bryobacteraceae > CADEFT01. The sequence continues at coordinate 2,101 of JACQDF010000115.1, read as the reverse complement.
TACCATCGTCGACCGCCTGAAAGCCAGGCCGGTTCCCATCCAGATTCCCATCGGCGCCGAGGACAAGTTCACCGGCATTGTCGACCTGGTCTCGATGAAAGCGCGTGTGTGGCGTGAGGAAACCCTCGGCGCCAAATACGACGACATTGAGATTCCCTCCGAGCTCGAGGGCAAGGCAGCCGAGCGCCGCGAGAAGCTGATCGAGATGGTTTCCGAATCCGACGACGAGCTGTTCAGCAAGTTCGTCGAAGGCCATGCGGTGACCGAGGAAGAGCTGCGGGCGGGCATCCGGCGGGCCACGATCACACAAAAGATTTTCCCGGTGGTTTGCGGCTCCGCCTTCAAGAACAAGGCTGTGCAGAACCTGCTGGACGCGGTGGTCGATTACCTGCCTTCGCCGGTCGAGATTCCTCCGGTCGAGGGTATCGACATAACCAGGAGAGAGGTGACTCTCGAGCGGAAAGCCAGCGACGGCGAGCCGTTCTCGGGCCTGGTCTTCAAGATCATGACGGATCCGTTTGTCGGCCAGCTCGCGTTTCTCCGTGTGTACTCGGGCAAAATGGCCAGCGGCGACAGCGTCTACATTCCATCGAAGGGAAGGCGCGAGCGGATCGGGCGCATTGTCCGCATGCACGCCAACAAGCGCGAGGAGCTTTCCGAAGTTCTGGCAGGCGACATCGCCGCCGCCGTGGGTCTGAAGCAGGTGATCACCGGCGACACGATCTGCGAGGAGAAAGCGCCGATTCTGCTGGAATCGATCGATTTCCCGGAGCCGGTGATTCAACTGGCGATCGAGCCCAAGACCAAGACGGACCAGGAAAAGCTCGGCATGGCGATCGGCAAGCTGGTGCAGGAAGACCCCACGCTGCGCGTGTCGGTGGATCCGGATACCGGCCAGACGATCCTTGCCGGAATGGGCGAGCTGCACCTGGAGATCATCGTCGACCGCATGCAGCGCGAGTTCGGCGTCGGCGCCAATGTCGGCAAGCCGCAGGTGGCGTATCGGGAAACGATTCGCAAGTCCGCTGAGTCGGAAGGCCGCTTTGTCCGCCAGTCGGGCGGCAAGGGCCAGTACGGGCACGTCAGAATCCGTGTTGAGCCGCTCGCGGCCGGGGCCGGGTTCGAGTTTGAAAACGAGATCGTGGGCGGCGCGATTCCCAAGGAATACATCCCCGCGGTCCAGAGAGGCATCGTCGAGGCTTTGGAAGCAGGGATTCTGGCCGGCTATCCCATGTCCGACCTGAAAGTCGCCCTCCATGACGGCAGCTACCACGAGGTGGACTCCTCGGAGATGGCATTCAAGATTGCCGGTTCGATGGCCATCAAGGCGGCCGCCGGAAGGGCCAGGCCCGTTCTGCTCGAACCCGTCATGAGCGTCGAGGTCGTGGTGCCCGAGGAGTACATGGGCGACGTCATCGGCGATCTGAATTCCCGCCGCGGGCGGATCGGGGGCCTGGAATTGCGCGGCACGTCGCAGATCATCAAAGCGATGGCCCCGCTGGCCGAGATGTTCGGCTACGCCACCGACCTGCGTTCCCGGACGCAGGGCCGGGGCAGCTTTACCATGCACTTCGGCAGGTATGAGGAAGCGCCGGCGGCGATCTCGGAAGAGATCGTCAGCCGCGTGCAAGGAAAGGTAACCAGGTAGACCACGTTTAAGGAGAGTCGCGACTCATGGCCAAAGAAAAATTCGAGCGCACCAAGCCGCACGTGAACATCGGAACGATCGGGCACATCGATCACGGCAAGACGACGCTGACGGCGGCGATCACCCGCGTGCTGGGCAAGAACAACCCGAAGGTGAAGTTCCGGAGCTTCGATTCGATCGACAACGCGCCGGAAGAGAAAGCGCGCGGGATCACGATCGCGGTGGCGCACGTGGAATACGAGACGCCGAACCGGCACTATGCGCACGTAGACTGTCCGGGGCACGCTGACTACATCAAGAACATGATCACCGGGGCGGCGCAGATGGACGGAGCGATTCTGGTGGTGGCGGCGACCGACGGGCCGATGCCGCAGACGCGGGAGCACATCTTGCTGGCGCGGCAGGTGGGGGTGCCGTTCATCGTGGTGGCGTTGAACAAGGTGGACGCGGTGG
>JACQDF010000110.1 GCA_016201205.1 Acidobacteriota bacterium | reverse complement strand
TGCCACGGTTCGCGTTTTGCTCTGGACGGCTCGGTGACCAAAGGCCCTGCGCCGCGGGCGCTGAGCTGGCTGAAGGTGGCGGGCAAAGACGGCGTCTACATGATCGACGAAGGAACCAGCGTCCGGCCGGGAACACAGGTGAAGGCATGAGCGCTCCAGTGGCTGCCCACTCCGCGATCGGGGAGTTTCTCGAGAATCTGAAGCAGGCTCCGCGGCGCGTTCTGGACACGGCATTTCGCGGCGGCGCGCCGGTGACGGACCGCACCCGCTCGAGCTTCGTCTTCGGAAACGTCTTTCTGCACCTGCATTCGGTGCGCACGCACCGCTGGAGCCTGAAGTGGACGACGACGATGGGTCTGGGTCTGGCCAGCGCGGCTGCCTTCCTGCTCACGCTCATCACCGGCGTGCTGCTGATGTTCTATTACAAGCCTTATCCGGACGTGGCCTACGACTCGATCAAAGACATCCACTTCGTGGTGCCAACCGGCAGGTTCATGCGCAACATCCACCGCTGGGCGGCCAACGTGATGGTCATCACGGTGATCCTGCACATGGCGCGGGCGTTTTATACGGGCGCCTACCGGCGGCCTCGCGAGTTCAACTGGCTGATCGGGATGGGGCTGCTGGTGACGACGCTGGGGCTTTCCTTCAGCGGTTATCTGCTGCCTTGGGACCAGCTCGCCTACTGGGCGATCACCATCGGGACGAACATCGCCCAGTCGCCTCGCGAGATCACCGACGCGCTCGGCATCACCGAATATTTCGATCCCGGCGGATTGCAGCGGCTGATTCTGCTCGGGTCGGACACGGTGGGCGCCGAAGCGCTGATCCGCTTTTATCTTTGGCACGTCATGATTCTGCCGCTGGTTCTGGCGGCGCTGGCGGCGGTGCATTTCTGGAGGATTCGCAAAGACGGCGGCCTGGTGCGGCCCTCCGACGCAGACAAACGATTGGGCGCGCCGACCGCGGACACGCAGCCGGTGTTCACCAACGCGCCGGCCAAGACGTATCAGCTTGCGGCCATCGTGAAAGGACGGACGGCGGCGGTGGGAAAGGGCCCCGAGAACACGGTGCCGTCGATGCCGCACCTGTTCTACGCGGAGCTGGGCGTGCTCATGCTGACGTCCCTGATCTGCCTGGCGCTGGCGCTGGTTTCCGACGCTCCTCTCAAAGAGCTGGCCAATCCGAACGTGCCGGAGAATCCGGCCAAGGCGCCGTGGTACTTCCTGGGCCTTCAGGAGCTGGTTGCTTTCTCCGCGTTCATGGGAGGCATCGGCATCCCCACCATCGTGCTGATCGGGCTGGGCCTGATTCCGTATCTGGACCGGGAGTCGAAGGGCACCGGCGATTGGTTCGGCGGCCCCGGAGGATGGCCGCTGGTAAAGCAGGCGGTCGGGGTGGGGCTGGGCGCTTCCATCCTCATCGAAGCGTTCGTCATCAACTTCGGATGGCTGCGCGAATGGTCTCCCAGCATCCCGCAGCTTGTGGTGACGGCGGTCAATCCAGGCACGCTGTTGACGCTGGCCTACGGCGTGTACTCGGTACATCTGGTGCGCCGTTACCAGTCGGCGCGGGCTGGAGCGCTGGGGCTGTTCACCTGCTTTTTGTGCGGATTCACGGTATTGACGGTCATCGGGACGTACTTCCGGGGGCCGAACTGGGTCTTCTACTGGTCCCCGGCCGACTGGCCCAAGCATTGACGCCATGAAGAAGAACAAACACCTCTTGCTCGGCTCCTCCATTGGATGTCTGGTTCTCCTGCTGATGGCCGCAATCGAGGAGAACTTCCGCAAGCAATGGCGCGGCATCCAAGCCGCCGGGCAAAACGACGACGGGCCGATCAGCGTGCAGTTGCGGCAGATCGTGAATCCTGGCCTGCGGCACAGCGACCGCTGCATCTCGTGTCATGTCAGCATGGGAGCCGGCGACGCGAATGTGACCGGCGCCAGGATTCTGCGCACGCACCGGCCCGTCGTCCACGATCCGGCCGAATACGGCTGCACCATCTGCCACGCCGGACAGGGCCTGGCGACGGAAAAGGAAGACGCGCACGGCGACGTGCAATTCTGGCCCAGCCCGATGTTTCCGGCCCGTTACGCGTACGCCGGATGCGGCGCGTGCCACACGCCTCTCGATGTGCCGAACCGGGACCTTCTCGGCAGGGCGAAGGGCGCGTTCGAGCGGCTGGACTGCCTGGCATGCCATCGCGTCGACGGCAGAGGCGGAACGATTCGCCCCGGAGGCGGCGGCATGGAAGGCCCGGACCTGTCGCGCATCGGCATCGCCGGCTACAAGACGGACTGGTATGAGAAGCATCTGGAACTATCGCGCAAAGCAGAAGCCAAGGCGGCCGGCAATGGCCCATGGAAAAACTCCTTCGCGGCGGTTTCCGAAGCGGACCGCCGGCTCGTTGCCACTTATCTGGCCACGCTGGTGAGCGCGCCCAGGCTCATCGAGGCGAAGGCGGTGTTTCACTCGACCGGCTGCCTGGGCTGCCACAAAGTCAGCGGCGCCGGCGGCGATGAAGGACCGGAGCTGACACGGGCGGGAGAAAAAGATCCGGGGCAATTGAACTTCGTTCCGGTTCCGGGGAAAGCTACGTTAGACAACTGGCTGGCGGAGCACTTCCGCTCGCCCGGATCGCTGGTGGCGGAGTCGAAAATGCCGGCGCTCGGGTTGAGCGAAGCGGACATCGACAAGCTGACGCTGTATGTGATGTCGCTGCGGCGGATGGATGTGCCGGCCAGCTACGTGCCGCGGGATCGAATGAATGCGGCTCGTTTCGGGGCGCGCGAGTTCACCACCGATGGGGCGACGGTTTATGGAGTCTTTTGCGCGGGCTGTCATGGCCTGGAAGGCCAGGGAAGGCGTGCGCCGGGCATGGCCGCGTTTCCCTCGATCGCCAATTCCGATTTTCTCTCCCGGGTGGAGGATGAGTTCCTGGCGAACACGATTCGCAGCGGCCGCCCGGGACGCCGCATGCCGCCGTGGGGCGAGAAGGAGGGCGGGTTGCGGCCGGAAGAGATCCAGGCCGTGATCCGGCATCTGCGCTCTCTCGGCGGCGTCGAGGCAAGACCGGACTCGAAGCCGGCACGCTGGGTCTCCGGCAACAAAGAGGAAGGGCGGCAGCTTTTCGCCGCCTCCTGCTCGGGCTGTCATGGCGCCAAAGGCGAAGGCGGAGAAGGGCCGGCGCTCAACAACCAGGTTCTGTTATCGAAGGCCACGGACACGTATTTTGTGGAGACGATCGGCAAAGGCCGCCGCGGCACGGGGATGGCCGGATTCGAGGAGCCGTCCACCGTGCGGCGCACGCTGACGCGCCTCGAGATCGAGTCGATCGTGTCCTTTATTCGCTCCTGGGAGGGAGGCAAGTCATGAACAAAGATGTAGGACGCCGCGATTTTCTCGCCATGGTGAGCGCGGCCGGATGGGGAGCGTTCGCGGCATCGGCCAGGGACGCCTGGGGGCTGGAGGCGATCTCCAACCCGCTGGCTGCCTACCCCGACCGCGGCTGGGAGCGCGTCTATCGCGATCTGTGGAAATACGACTCGAAGTACACGTTCACTTGCGCTCCCAACGACACGCACAACTGCCTTCTGAACGCGTATGTGCGCCAGGGAGTGATCACACGCATCGGGCCGACGATGCGCTACGGCGAGGCAGCCGACCTGGCCGGAAACCGCACCACCAACCGCTGGGATCCGCGGGTGTGCCAGAAGGGCCTCGCACTGACGCGCCGCTTTTACGGCGACCGCCGCGTCAATCAGACGATGGTGCGGGCGGGTTTCAAGAAATGGTACGAAGCTGGCTTCCCGCGCGAGAAGAACGGGCTGCCGCCGAAAGAATACTTCGAGCGGGCGCGCGACCAGTGGGTGCGCATGACGCACGAGGAAGCGGCAACGATCGTGGCCGCGGCGCTCAAGAACATCGCTGAAGCTTACAGCGGCGAGCAAGGCAAGCGGCGTCTCAAAGAGCAGCACTACGACGAAGTGACGATCGAAGCGATGCAAGGCGCCGGCGTGCAGACGCTGAAGTTTCGCGGCGGCATGCCGCTGCTTGGCATCACACGCGTCTTCGGGCTGTACCGCTTCTCGAATTCGATGGCCCTGCTCGACTCGCAAATTCGCAAACTTCCTCCCGACAAGGCGGTGGGGGCCAAAGGATTCGACAACTACTCCTGGCACACCGATCTGCCGCCCGGCCATCCGATGGTGACCGGGCAGCAGACGGTCGAGTTCGATCTGTCGGCGGTCGAGTATGCCAAGACGGTGGTGGTGTGGGGCATGAACTGGATCGCCACCAAGATGCCGGATTCACACTGGCTGACCGAGGCGCGGCTGAAAGGCACGCGCATCGTAGTCATCGCGTGCGAATACTCGGCCACGGCCTCGAAAGCGGATGATGTGATCGTGGTGCGGCCCGGCACGACACCGGCGCTGGCGCTCGGTCTGGCGAATGTGATCCTGCGTGAGAAGCTCTACGACGCCAGTTACATGAAGCAGTGGACCGACCTTCCGATGCTGGTGCGCATGGACACGCTCAGGTGCCTGCGGGCGCAGGAAGTGTTTGGCGGCCCGCCGGCCGAGCTGTCGGCGGCCCGGATTCTCAAGGCCAGCGACCGCGAGCCGCCGCCGGCGGCACAGACCGATCAAATCATTCCCGAAAAGCTGCGCCTCGAGTGGGGTGATTCGGTGTGGTGGGACCGCGCCGCCAATGCGCCCAGGAAACTGACGCGCGATCAGGTTGGAAAGAACTCGAACGTAACCGACCCGCTGCTGGAGGGCTCCGTCGAGGTGACCCTGGCGAGCGGGAGCAAAGTGCGCTGCCGGCCGGTGTTCGACCTGGTGAAGGAGTATGCGGCGCACTTCGATCCGAAGACGACCGAAGAGATCACCTGGGCGCCGGCGGCGGCAGTGGAAGCTTTGGCCCGGCAGCTCGCCAAGGATCCGGGCACGACGCTGTTCGCCGTCGGCATGGGGCCCAACCAGTTCTTCAACAACGACAACAAGGACCGCGATATTTTCCTGCTCGCCGCGCTGACCGGCAACGTCGGCCGCATCGGCGGCAATGTCGGCTCGTACGCGGGCAACTACCGGGTGGCGCTGTTCAACGGGTCGCCCCAATGGATCAATGAGAATCCGTTCGACATCGAGCTGGACCCATCCAAGATGGCGCGCCCGCGGCAGTACTGGAAGGCGGAATCGGCTCACTACTACAACCACGAAGACCACCCGCTCCGCGTCGGCAAAAAGCTGCTCACCGGCGCGACCCACATCCCGACGCCGACCAAAGCCATGTGGTTCGCCAACGCGAACTCGATTCTGGGCAATGTCAAGTGGCACTACAACACGGTGATCAACGTGCTGCCGCGCATCGAGATGATCTGCGTGCAGGAGTGGTGGTGGACCGCCTCCTGCGAATGGGCCGACGTCGTTTTCGGCGTCGACTCCTGGGCGGAGCTGAAGCATCCGGACATGACCGCGTCGGTGACCAATCCGTTCCTGGTGGTGTTCCCGAGGACGCCGATGAAACGCATCTTCAACACCGTGGGCGACATCGAAGTGCTGGCGCTGGTGGCTTCCAAGATGGCCGAGCTGACCAAGGACAACCGCTTCAACGACTACTGGAAATTCGTGCGCGAGGGCCGCACCGATATCTATTTACAGCGCATTCTGAACGGCTCGACGAACACCAGGGGCTATCAGTTTTCAGACCTCGAGGCCAAAGCCCGGGAGGGCGTGCCGGCGCTGTTGAACAGCCGCACAACGCCCAAGGCCGTCGGCTTCGAGCAGGTGACCGATTCCAAGCCCTGGTACACCAAGAGCGGGCGTCTCGAGTTCTACCGCGAGGAAGACGAGTTCATCGAGGCGGGCGAGAACCTGCCGGTGCATCGCGAGCCGGTCGATTCGACGTTTTACGAGCCGAATATCATCATCGCGCCGAAACACGAAGCGATCAGAGCGGCCGGGCCCGAAGTCTACGGCGTCAAGCGTGACGATCTTTCCTGCGACGTGCGTTGCGGCCGCAACGTGGTGCTGAGCTGGGCGGAAGCGAAGTTGACGGCGCACCCGCGCGCCAAGGAGGGCTATAAGTTCATCTTCCACACACCCAAGTACCGCCACGGCTCGCACACCACGCCGATCGACACGGACATGATCGCCGTGCTGTTTGGGCCGTTCGGCGATCTGTACCGCCACGACAAGCGCATGCCGTTCGTGACCGAGGGCTACGTCGATATGAATCCCAGCGATGCCCGCGAGCTGGGCATTCAGGACGGCGACTACGTGTGGATCGATCCTGATCCGGAGGACCGGCCATTCCGGGGCTGGCAGAAGGACCGCAGGAATTACGAGTTCTCGCGGCTGCTGGCGCGCGCGCGGTATTACCCTGGAACGCCGCGGGGGGTGACCCGGATGTGGTTCAACATGTACGCGGCGACGCCCGGATCGGTGGAGGCGCACAAATCGCGCCCTGACGGCCTGGCGAAGAACCCGCAGACCAACTACCAGGCGATGTTCCGCTCGGGCTCGCATCAATCCGCCACCCGCGGCTGGCTGAAGCCGACGTGGATGACCGATTCGCTGGTGCGCAAAGGACTGTTCGGCCAGAGCATCGGGAAGGGTTTTCTCCCCGATGTGCACTGCCCTACCGGGGCGCCGCGGGAAGCGATCGTCAAGATCAGCAAGGCGGAGCCTGGCGGGCTCGATCGCAAGGGATTGTGGCGGCCGGCCGCGCTCGGCATCCGGCCGCGGTACGAGTCCGACGCAATGAGGAAGTATCTGGCCGGCGCATTCTACTCCGGCGGGAAGGAGAAGTAGACCATGGCGCGTGTACACAACTGGCAAATCGGCAGAGAGATGTCCTACTGGTATCCCGAGTCCCGCCCGCAGAAGCAGTTCGCCGCTGTGTTCGACATCAACAAGTGCATCGGCTGCCAGACCTGCACGCTGGCGTGTAAGACGACGTGGACGTCGGGCAAAGGGCAGGAGTACATGCTGTGGAACAACGTCGAGTCGAAGCCCTATGGCTGCTATCCGCTGGCTTGGGATTTGAAGCTGCTCGAGATGCTGAACGGCGGCAAGTGGAACGGCAAGGCGTACGAAGGGCAGACGATCTTCGAATCAGCGCCGGCGGGCGAGCGGGTCAGCGGCTGGCGGCCGGATGACCACGACTACGCGTATCCGAACGTCGGCGAGGACGATTGCACCGGGCAGGTGGACAAGGGTGCGAGCCTTTCGCTGCCGCACATGCACTGGTTCTTCTATCTGGCGCGAATCTGCAACCACTGCACCTATCCGGCGTGTCTGGCCTCGTGCCCGCGCGGGTCGATTTACAAGCGGCCCGAAGACGGCATCGTGCTGGTGGACCAGGGCCGCTGCCGCGGTTATCAGGAATGCGTGCGCGGCTGTCCGTACAAGAAGGTGTTCTACAACCCGCTGACCGGGACGTCGGAAAAGTGCATCGCCTGCTTTCCTAAAATCGAGCAGGGATTGCAGCCGCAATGCTTTGTGAACTGCATCGGCAAGATCCGGCTCGCCGGATGGATCTCGAAGCCGGACAGGGCGCGCGCCGAGAACCCGATCGACTACCTGGTGCACATCAAGAAGGTGGCGCTGCCGCTGTTTCCGCAGTTCGGCCTCGAGCCGAACGTCTACTATATCCCTCCGGTTCACGTGCCGCCGCCGTTCCTGCGGCAGATGTTCGGGCCGGGTGTGGATGAGGCGATCCAGACGTACAAGAATGCGCCGAACGACCCGGATCTGAGCGGGCTGTTGTGCCTGTTCGGCTCGACCGAGATGGTGGTGCCGCGCTGGAGGCGGCAGGGCGAGACGGTTTTCGGAACGGATGACAAGGGGACCGAGCTTGTGAAGATTCCGATGAAGGAGCCGGTGTATGTGCGCGCCGGCTACGACAAGCTGTACCAGATCGCGCGAACCAATTGCCCGTAAGGGAGGGCTGCGATGCGAAAAACCGCTGTGATTGTTGCGTTGAGTCTCATTTGGCTGTCCGGCTGCCGCCGCGGGCCCGCGCGCACCAACGAAGTCGTGGCCGCATCCGTGGGAAAGGCGCCGTTGAATCCTGGGGATTCCGCGTGGGAGCAGGCGCCTGAGTATCTGGCCAGGCTGCTGCCGCAGGACCTGGTGGATCCGCGTTTGATGAAGCCTTCGACGCCGGAAGTGCTGGTGCGGTCGCTGACCAACGGCACGGACATCGCCTTCCGCCTGCAATGGGTGGACCCGGTGGCGAATGATGCGCCCGGCGCTGGCACGTTCGTCGACGGTTGCGCCGTTCAGGTGCCGAAGAAGATCGAGCCCAGCGCTCCGGATCCGCAGATGGGCCAGGCCGGCAAGCCGGTCGAGGTCGCGTTCTGGCGCGCGGACTGGCAGGCGTCGGTGAACGGCCGCGGCGACACGATCCGCGATCTCTACCCGAACGCATCGATTGACCACTATCCGTTTGAGGCGAAGTCGCTGGAGGCGGGCTCGGCGGCGGCGAAAGAAATGGCGATGCGCTACGCGCCGGCGTGGGCCATGGGCAATCGCCGGGTTGGGCCGCGCGAGACGCCGGTCGAGGACATGGTGGCGGAAGGGCCGGGCACGCTGGCGCCGGCTGCTTCGACCACATCGCGCGGGCAAGGGGTGCGCACCAAAGACGGCTGGCGCGTGGTGATCGTACGCAAACTGCCGGAAGGACTGGCGCCGAAGGTGCGCACGCAGGTCGCGTTCGCGGTCTGGGAGGGGTCGGCGCAGGAAGCCGGGGCGCGCAAGATGCGCACGGGCTGGATTCCGCTGGCGGTGCGGGAGGCGAAATGAACGCTCTTGATGCGGGAACGCGCAGCCTGATCGAGGAATCCGCTGAATGGCGATTGCTGAGCCTGCTCTTTGAATGCCCGGCGGGCGAGTGGCGCATGCAAGTGGAGGCGCTGGCGCGCGAAGTTCACGATCCCGAGCTTCGGGAGGCTGCCGGCCACGCACTCGAAGAGGCGACTGAGGGCCTGTACCACTCG
>JACQDF010000109.1 GCA_016201205.1 Acidobacteriota bacterium | reverse complement strand
TACGTGCTGGGCGGCTACCTTGGCAAACAGGATCCGGTCTCGGTGTGGACGATCCGCGTTCTCGTGCCGAAGGGCGCGCCTGCGGTCAAGCCCGCCTTTGCGCCTGGCCGCGACGCCTGGCTCAGCGTCCTTCCCGCCGGCACGCCGCCCTCGCGGTTGTGGCTCAAAGAAGTGGCGCGGATTCTGCTCGAATCGAATGCCCGCCGGATGTCCAAAGAATGGGAGGATGGGTTGCTCGACTTCCTCTCGATGATCGACGCCACTGGCCCGAAGTTCATGCTCGGCCATCCGCCGCCGTCCGCTGAGCGCACACGCGGCTGGGCCCGTGTCCACTACTTCGCCACCAATCCCGAATATGGCAGCCGTTTCCGCGTGCTGCTCAACAATCTCCAGCAAGGGGCCGGCGAACAGGTAGCCTTCCGCAACTCGGTCGGCCAGGCCAAGGACGTGCTGGAAAAGGAGATCGATCGATACTTCGCCGCCGGGCAGTTTGCGCCGGTGAGCACTTCGGGCCGCGCTGTTTCCGAGCGCGATTTTTCGATGCGCCCGGTCGAGACGGCGCGGGTCACCGCCTCACTGGCCGACTCGAGCGGCAATCCCAGGCTTTCGCCGGCCGGCACGCTGGAAGGCGCTGAAGGGCTCGGCCTCGCCGCCGCGGCGCAACAGCGCAAACAGGAAGCGCTCGAGTGGCTCAAGCAGGCCGTTGCCGCCGGAAGCAAAAGCCCGCGTGTGCATCTCGAATATGGCCGTCTGGTTCAGGATGTGGAAGCAAAGCGCAACGCGTATGTCGAAGCCGGCAAACGCAATCCTCGATGGGCCGAGCCGTACATCGCACTCGCCGGTCTGGAAGCCACCCCCGAGCGGCAGGCTTTCTACCTCAAGACCGCCGCCGCGCTGGATCCGCGCAACAGCGCTCTGTGGCAGCGGCTCGGAAGAGCGCAATTCGAGGCCAAGGAATTCGCCGAAGCGTCGAAGTCGTGGTTCGCCGCCGAGCTGGCCGCCGCCACCGACGCCGAGCGCGCCCTGGCAGGTCAGGCCCGGCGTCAGTTCGAAGAAGAGCGACAGGAGCGCGAAGCCGCTGAGCGCAAGCGCATCGCCGATGAGCGGCAGCGTGAGCTCGACCGCCTCAAAGAAGAAGCTTTGAACAGCATCCGCACCGCCGAAGCCCGCGCCAATCGCGACCATACTCCACCGGATCCCGGACGGAAGGTGGAAGCGTGGTGGGACGACAAGCAGCCTTCGCAGAGAATCAGCGGCCGGCTTGTCCAGGTCGATTGCCTCGGAACGATGGCCCGCATCCACATCCAATCCGCCGAGGGCAAGCCTGCCGCTCTGCTGATCCGCGACTCGGCTCAAATCGTCATCCTGGGCGGAGGCCAGGCTTCGTTCGGCTGCGGTCCGCAAAAGCCGCCGCGCAGCGTAACGCTTGAATTCAAGCCACGTCCGGATTCCAAGCTGGCCACTGCCGGCGACGTTGTCCTCGTTGAATTCCGCTAGTATGGCGATCCGAATTCCCGCGCGGTGGCTCGCGATCTTCGCGTTTACTCTCTACTCCGCGGTGAATTACCTGGACCGCCAGATGCTGGCTGCTCTCGCGCCGCAGCTTCAGAGCGAATTCCAGCTTTCCAACGAAGACTATGGCTGGATCCAATCGGCGTTCTCACTGGCCTATGCTCTTTCGGCTCCCGCCGCCGGTCTGTTCCTCGATCGCGTGGGGCTGGCGCGCGGCGCCTCGCTTACCATCGCAGTGTGGTCGATGGCGGGCGTCGGCACGGGACTGGTGAACAGCTTTCTCGGCCTGCTTGGTTGCCGTGTCCTGCTGGGCGCATCGCAATCCGGCGGCATCCCGGCATTCGGCAAGGCCAGCGCCACCTACCTCCATCCGCAAGAACGAGCGCTGGGAACCGGCGTGAATCAGGTCGGCATCAGCCTTGGCAGCATGGGCGCGCCGCTGCTCGCCGGTTGGATGGCCGCCCAGTACGGCTGGCGTGCGGCGTTCGTGAGCGCCGGGGCGCTCGGTTTTTTGTGGATTCCGCTCTGGCGCCTGATCGCATCGCGCGTTCCTCCCGAGACAGCCGCCCACGCCCACGCTGCCACGCCGAAAGACATGCTTCGCGATCCGCGCCTGTGGTCTTTGATCGCGGGCAACGTTCTTGTCATGACAGTCTACAGCCTGTGGAGCAACTGGACCACCATCTTCCTGGTCCAGCAGCATCATCTCACACAGCTTGAAGCGAACCAGCGCTACGCGTGGATCCCTCCGGTGCTGGCCTCTGCCGGCGGCTTGTTTGGAGGCTGGATGGCAATGAAATGGATGGCCGCGGGCGCTTCCCTGATGCAGGCGCGCAGCCGGACGATTCTTCTGGGAGGCGCCGGCCTGCTTTCCACGCTGCTGGCGCCCTACGTGGCCGGGCCCGCCGCCGCCACTGCCATCGTCTCTGTCAGCTTCTTCCTCTCGGTCGCCGCCAGCGCCAACGTGTATGCGCTCCCGCAGGACATTTACGGCGCCGGCCGGGCCGCTTTCGCTGTCGCGGCCATCACCTTCGGCTTCGGTCTGATGCAGACGTTTTATGCGCCGCTGGTCGGCAGGCTGGTCGATCACTACGGCTTCCCGCCCGTCTGCGTGCTGACTGCATTTCTGCCGCTGGCCGGATGGCTCATCCTGCGCGTCGCCATGCGCCCCCTGTCATGAAGCAGCAAGCCAAACAGCTTCTCTTCCGCCTGCTTGGCAAGCACCCGCACGCTGTGGTCGTCTCCTTTGCGACCGGCCCGGAGGAAAAGATTCGTGGCATGGTGGACGAAGTCCGGCGGCTGCTTCCGGACCGCCGCCACTTTCTTGCGGGACTCGAGCCATTGCCTCTGATCGAGGGCGTCACGCCGGTTTCGCTGGACGCGGGCGGCACGCTTTCTCTGCTGGCGCAGCTTTTTCGCGCGCTGCGGCGCTGTCGCATTGGCATGGCCCCGGTCCTGCTCGGCCCCTCGAGCCCGCTCCGCCGCGCCGCTTTCCTGTTCTCCCCCACCAGGATCCTTGCTTACAACGGCAACCTCGAGCGGCATCACCTGCGGATCCGCACGGCAATCGCGTCGTGGCTCTTCTGGCGCGGTGTTCCGCTCGATCGCATCTGGCTGCGGCCGCGATGGCTGGGCTGGCTGACGCACGATCACAGTTCCATCCCTGACGACCCGCAAGCGCTTGAAGGCCGCCCGCCGCACCCGCGCCGCCGGCGCATCGGCATCCTGACGCCATTTGTCCCCTGGCCCCTCTCTCATGGCGGCGCTGTCCGCCTGTATCATCTGATCCGCGAGATCGCCCTGGAATTCGATGTCTATCTATTCGCATTTCGTGAGCACGAGCGGCTGGAAGACCTGAAGCCGCTGCTCGATCACTGTTCTTTGATCGCTATGGTCAGCAAGCCGCGCTATCGGGAGCCGCACTGGTCCACGCTGCTGCCGCCACAGGTTCGGGAGTACGATTCCCCGCCCATGCGCCGTCTGGTGGAACAACTGTGCCGCCAGCACCGCATCGAGCTGCTGCAAGTGGAGTTCACGCAACTGGCCTCGTATCCGGGCGACATCCTTGTCGAGCACGACATCACGTTCGACCTTTACCGCCAGGTCCACGATCGCGAACGCACGCCGGCTTCGTGGTGGAACTGGTGGCGATGGCATCGCTTCGAGCGAAACGCGCTGAAGCGCTACCGGTGCGTCATCACCATGTCGGAGAAAGATGCCCGGCTCGCGGCACACGCTTCGTGCCGTGTCATCCCCAATGGCGTCGACCTCGCCCGCTTCCGGCCCACTCCCGAGCCACCCGGACAGCGTCTTCTCTTCGTCGGCTCCTTCCGCCACTTTCCAAACATCACCGCCTTCTGCTTTTTCATCGAGCAGGTCTGGCCTCTGCTCGAAGACCGCTTTCCGGAGATGACGGTCACTGTCGTCGCCGGCCCCGATCCGCACGTCTATTGGCAAGGTTCCATTCCGGCGATCCCGCGCATCCGGGTGCGCGGTTTTGTCGCTGATGTGCGTCCGCTCTACGAGCAGTCCAACATTGTGGTTGTGCCGACGCTGGTGTCCGCCGGCACGAACCTCAAGGTGCTGGAAGCGATGGCGATGGAGCGCGCCATCGTTGCTACCACGTCCGGGAGCGGCGGCATTGAGGTCGAGCATGGCAAGCATCTCTGGATTGCAGATGGCGCTGGCGACTTCGCGGAAGCCATCGCCCGTCTTGCCACCGACCCCGGTTTGCGGCGCCGGCTTCGAGCCGCGGCCCGCCGGCAGGTCGAGCAGCGCTACGATTGGTCCAGGATCAGCGACATGCAGAGCGCGCTTTTCCATGAAATCCTGCCGCAGCGGATCAGCCTCCGCCTTGGCGTGCCCGCGGACATCGCTCGAGTGCGCGAAATCCAGTCCGAAGCACTGCGCTCGTCGCGCTGGGATCCCGGCCTTTACCTGAGCCACGAGTTCTATGTCGCTGTTTGCGACGGCGCCGTCGCCGGCTTCATCGTCGCCCGCAAGACGGCGCCCGGCGAGCGCGAGATTCTTAACATCGCCGTCACCGCCGAGCATCGCTGCCAGGGCATCGGGCAGATGCTGATGCGCCGGCTGCTGGCCAGCGGCGAGCCGGGCGACGTGTTCCTCGAAGTGCGCGAATCAAACACCGCCGCCCGCCGCCTTTACGAGCGGATGGGATTTGAGAACACCGCCCGCCGCCATCACTACTACGACGATCCACCCGAGACGGCGGTCGTCATGCGCATTGCCGCGGCCGCCGCTCAGGCATCTTTCCAGAGCAGTTCGGCGTCAGAGCGGCGCACATAATTCGCGTCCGCCAGCAGAGCATCCTGCGTCTTGCCGGCGGTCATCGCCTGGCAAGCGATGCGAGCCACCGCGCCCGCCAGCGCCCGCGGCGCCTCTGTGACCACTCGATGCTCGAATCGCGTGCCGCGCAACATCGGCTCAAAAACGGCGGCTGCCTGGGTGACGAATTCCACTCCTTCCGGAAGCCGCTCCAGCCAATCGGGAAACTTCATCACCACCTCTTCCAGCACGAGCCGGCCGGCGGCATCGTACACCGCGCCAAAGATCTCGCCGCGGCGCGCATCGAGCAGCGCCGCCCGCAGCGGCGCGCTTCCAAAACTCGCCAGCACATGCAGATTGCTCAACACGACCAGCGGCTTGCCAAGCGCTTCGGCGATCCCCTTCACCGCGGTCAGCCCCACGCGCACGCCGGTAAAGGACCCCGGCCCAGCCGTCGTCGCCAGGCAATCCAGCTCCGCCAGCGTCCAGCCATGACGGCGGAGCAGTTTCTCCAACTGCTCGAACAGGACATGCGCGAAGCCATCCGGTGAATGCAGCACGACTTCTTCGCACACCGTGCCGTCTTCGGCCAGCGCCAGGCTGCCGAATTCACTCGTCGTATCGAGGGCCAGAATCTTCATTCCGTCAACCGGTAGACCTTGTCCACGGCGTACACCTTTCCCACCGCGTTGAGGGCGTAGATTCGCAAGTTGAAGACAGCGGGAAACTGCCTGGCCAGGTCGGGCGGGATGCTCAGCGTGCCTTCGGCGCCTGTCCCCACGACGCGATATCCGCGGCCTTCGGTCGGCACTTCCCCGGTCCACAAATACATCATCTGGCGCGTGCCGCGCGTTTCGCGGCGCAGCTTGGCCTGGTACTTCGATGGCGTCTTCAGCGACAGCACGTCGCGGGACGGCTCGAGGATGTCGAAGGGCGCTTTCTGCGGGTTCTGCTCGATTTCCTGCATCAGGTTGGGCCGCGATTCGAATTTATAGGAGCGCAGCATGCCTTCTTTGCGCCCTTCACGCGACAGGTGCAGCACCCAGTCCTGTGTTTTGGAGGGCGGCTCGCCCGTCCACCGGTCGCTGCCTTTGAAATCCTTCTTCTCCTTCGTCGTTTCTCCGGTCGCGGGATTCATCCAGAACACATCGTAGGTGTGCTTCTCGATGAGGATCTCCACCGGGCCGGGCCTCTCGATGTAGAGGATGTACTCGACGCCGGGCAGCGCCAGCGCTCGAGCGCCGTCCACGTCGAAATAGGGCTCGAGTTCCCAGTAGCGTGTGCGCGCGAAAAACTCGTACCATGCTTTCGCAGCTTTGGCGCCCGCCGAGTCGAGATTCTGTATATCCAGCATGCCCGCCGGATACTGCCCGTTCATCGACGCCTGCCACAGCCGTTTGCGGAACGCATCAGCCCCGGCAGCGCTTTCCGCTGCGAAGCCTGTGTTGACGAACGGAGCGGGAAAGACCTGGTGCTCGACGGCTCCCACCGTGTCGTCAAAGGCATGATGCACCACGTAATTCATCCAGCCGTCGGGCGAGGCGGCCGCCGAGGACGCCAGCGTCCCCGTCGAGCGCGGGTGCTGGTAGGGATCGTGCTTCTGGATCACAACGCCCAGCTCCTTCAGCAGCGCACGGCCGCCGTCATGCGATTCGAACTCGCCCAGCAACTGCCAGGTGATGTGAAACGCCGAATACCGCGAGACGATGTAGCGCGCCAGCCGCTCGCGCTCCTGCCAGCCCGGAAACAGCTCCGTCAACTGCCCTCCGCCGGATGCGACCACCAGGTCCACGAACATACCCTTCCTGTTGAGCGCCAGGATGCGGCTGTCGAGCTGCTGAAAATACGCAGCCTCCGGCCGGCCACCGGGAAAAGCCAGCTTGCCAGCCACCAGAAGGCCACGCACGTGGGTGAACTTCTGCTTCGCTCGCGCTTCCGCGTAAGCGTCAAACTGCTGCTGCGGCGCGGTGCCGAACTCGAGGAAGGTATCGCCCATCCAGAGGTGCGGCTTGCGGGATTCACTCGCCATCCAGTGGTGCACGTTCGCCGGCAGGAGGAACCCCGGGTCCGGCGAATCGGTCGCCTGCATCTGCCCCTGCTTGCCGTTGAAGCGCTCGATGTTACTCGTGATCCGGAAGTCCCAAGCGCCCGGATCCACCGGAGTGAAGCGGATCACCAGCCGCCGCCCGCCGTCCCAATAGCCGGGCATGAGAATCGTCTTCGCCCTCGGCGACCGCAGCTCCGCGCGAAGCTCCACCGTCTGGTAAGGATCCCGATGAGCTGCCGCTTCCTGCTCGTTCAGCTCGAAGACGAGCTCGCAAGGCGAGTATGTGGGCGTGGGCGGGCAAGTCTGCTGCCCCGCCACCGTCCTCGCCCCGAGCGCCGTCACGAGCATCCACGCGCGCATACAATGCTAGTTTGCCGTCCCGCAGACCGCTTGCTTACGCGCGCGGTTCCGAAACAGAGCCGCGACCGTCAGGGAGCGGCATAACACTAGTTTAGAGCGATCAGCGGTCGTCTTTCACAGTGAAGTAGGCGCAATCGGGATGATGGAACACCAGCGCGCTCACGCTGGCCTCGGGATCCATCATCATCCCCTCGGTGAGCCGTACGCCGATCTCTTCCGGGTTGAGCAGCTTCCAGATTCCTTGCTGATCCTCCAGGTTCGGGCATGCGGGATAGCCGAAGCTGTAGCGCTTGCCGCGATAGCGCGAAGTAAAGCGCTCCTGCATCGTCAGCGTGGGCGGATCGGGGAAGCCCCACTCTTCGCGCAACCGCCGGTGGAGCCACTCGGCGCAGCCTTCCGCCGATTCGATCGCCAGCGCCTGCAAGGCATGCGAGTAAAAGTATTCGCCCGCCTGCCTGGCTGTTTCATGGTGCGCTCGAATCCCCTCGCCCGCCGTTACCACAAACAGCGCCAGATGATCGCGCCGGCCATCCTCGGGGTCCAGAATGTAGTCGCTCAGGCACAGCCCGTCGGACTTCGGCTGCCGGCCGAATCGGAACGTGTCGAGCGGCGAGGAAGCGCCGGGGGCGAACAGGTGAATGGCGTTGCCGTCGCGCTCGGCCTCGAAGAACTGCCACACGGCACGGATCTTCATGAAGGCGGCAGCGCGCTTCTTCACCTGCTCGACCTGGTGGAACAGATCGAGCGCCTTCGGCTCGCGCTCGTGGAGGCTCTTCTCGAAGTTGCCTTTGTAGCCGAGATGCCGCCCGTAGAGCATGTATGGATTGATGTAGCTCCAGATCTCGGTCAGGTTGGGAAACGTGCGCACGCGCCGGTCCAGGTATGGCGCAGGGGGCAGGGGCACAACCAGGCGCACCTTCGGGCTGCGGATATCGGCGTGCGGTGCGGCCGCCGCTTGCGCCGTTTCAGCGGCAGGGACGCCTTCGGCCACCGTGTGCGAACGCAGCAGTTGTTCCCGGGTCCCCGCGTCCATGATTTCGTTCAGCAGTTTCAGCCCTGTCATCGCATCCTTGGCGTAGAACGTAGGCGCGCCATAGGCCGGGGCGATCTTCGTGCAGGTGAATTTTTCGGAAAGCGCCGCGCCGCCGACCAGCAACGGCGCATGAATGCCTGAATCCCGCAGGTCCCCTCCCGTGACGACCATCTGCTGCGCGCTTTTCACCAGCAGCCCCGACAAACCGATCGCGTCCGGCGTGTGCTGGTGATATGCCTTGATCAGCTCCTCCGGAGGCACTTTGATGCCCAGATTGATCACCCGGTAACCGTTGTTCGACAGGATGATCTCGACCAGGTTCTTGCCAATGTCGTGCACATCGCCCTTCACGGTGGCGAGGATGATCCTGCCGCGCGTGGCCGTCTCGGCCTTCTCCATGAACTGCTCGAGGTGAGCGACAGCGGCTTTCATCGCCTCGGCGGATTGCAGCACTTCGGCCACGATCAGCTCATTGTTGTTGAACAGGCGTCCGACTTCATCCATGCCCGCCATCAGCGGCCCGTTAATGATGTCGAGAGGCGCCGCGTCTTCGGCCCGTTTGCGGTCGAGATCGGCGATCAGGCCGTCCTTGGTCCCTTCGATGATGTAATTGGCCAGCCGCTGGTCGAGCGGCAGATCCCGCGGTTTCTGCTTTGCTTTTGCTGTCGCCTGCCGGAAGTGCTCGGCAATCGCGGCGATGTGGAACTGGTTGATGGCGATCTTCTGCTCGCGCGTCTGCCGGCGCCAGTCTTCCGGCGTCGTCTGGAGCGATTCTGCGTCTTTGTGGCCTTCCGGCACGTTCTCGGGCGGCGTGTTGAACAGCAGGCGCTCGGCCAGGCGCCGCTCGCCGATGGGAATCGATGCGAACCGCTCGAGTTTCTCCGCGTTCACAATCGCCAGGTCCAGCCCGGCTTTGGTCGCGTGGTACAGAAAGACCGAATTGATAATCTCGCGGGCCGCCGCCGGCAGGCCGAAACTGATGTTCGAGATGCCGAGGATCGTCCTGACGTGCGGGATGTGTTCCTTCACCAGCCGCACCGCCTCGATCGTCTCGACCG
This sequence comes from Acidobacteriota bacterium, assembly GCA_016201205.1. Classification (GTDB taxonomy): domain Bacteria; phylum Acidobacteriota; class Terriglobia; order Bryobacterales; family Bryobacteraceae; genus CADEFT01. Next base: position 25,706 of record JACQDF010000109.1, on the reverse strand, counting down.
CGCCGCCGACATAATTCTCATCGCCGGTGGCGCAGGGAAACACCAGCGGGTCAATGACGATATCTTCCGGCGGGATGCCGTACTTCCCGGTGAGCAGCTTCACCGAGCGCTGAGCCACCGCCAGCTTCCGCTCGCGGGTGAAGGCCTGAGCCTGCACGGGATCTTCATCGATGGTTCCCACCACCACGGCCGCGCCGTAAGCCCGCGCGATCGGGCACAAACGCTCGAATTTCTCTTCGCCGTCTTCGAGGTTGATCGAGTTGATGATGCTCTTGCCCTGGCAGTAGGTGAGCGCCAGCTCGACCGAACGGGCGTCCGTCGAGTCGATCATGATGGGAGCTTTGAGCTTGCGGATCAGTTGCTCATAGAACGGCGGGATGTCTTTGATCTCGTCGCGCTCGCTCGATTGCAGGCAGACGTCGACCACATGAGCGCCATTGCGCACCTGGCGGCGGGCGATGTCGGTGGCTTCCTCCCACTTGTCCTGGGCGACCAGGTTCTTGAACAGGCGCGAGCCGATGACGTTGGTGCGCTCTCCGACAATCAGCGGGCGATTGCTTTGCTCGGCCTCGACCAATTCGATGCCGCTATAGTAGGAGCGGTGCGACGGCGGCTTGATCGCACGCGGCTTCTTGCCGTTGACCATTCGCGCCAGTTGTGCGATGTGCGCCGGAGTGGTGCCGCAGCAGCCGCCGGCCAGGTTCAGCCAGCCGTGGCCGGCGAAGCGCTCCAGTTGCACGGCCAGCGACTGCGGGGTTTCCAGATATCGGCCCTCTTCATTCGGCAGGCCCGCGTTGGGATAGCACGAGATGCGCGTCGAAGCCATCTCGTGCAACGTGCGGATGTGATCCGTCATGAACTCCGGGCCGGTGGCGCAGTTGAGGCCTATCGAAAGCAGATCGGCGTGAGCGAGGGACGCGCAGAGGGCATCGGCGGTCTGGCCGGCGAGCATGGCGCCCATCGGCTCGATGGTGACGGACACCATCGTTGGGATGCGTTCGCCGCGTTCGCGCCCCAGACGCTGAATCGCCAGCAGCGCCGCCTTGATATTGCGAGTGTCCTGGCAGGTCTCAACCAGGAGGATATCCGCCCCGCCTTCGATCAACGCCAGGGCCTGCTCGTAGAGATTCTCGCCAAGCTGCTCGAAGGTGACGCCGCCGGTGACCGTGATGGCTTTGGTGGTGGGGCCCATCGAGCCGGCTACCCAGCGTGGCCGCCCCGGCGTCGAGAATTCCTCTGCTGCCTGGCGTGCCAGCTCGGCCGCCCGCCGGTTGATCTGGCAGGCTTTATCCTGGAGCCCGTATTCGCCCAACACAATGCGTGTGCCGCCAAAGGTGTCGGTTTCGACGATATCGGCGCCGGCCTCGAAATACGCCCGGTGAACGCCGAGGATGACGTCGGGCCGGGTGAGTACCAGGTGCTCATTACAGCCCTCCAGCGCGGGCCCGCCGAAGTCGGACGCAGTAAGGCTGGCCTGCTGGAGCATGGTCCCCATGGCGCCGTCCAGAACGAGGATGCGCTCGTCGAGGGCGTCGTAAAGAGCCTGCCTGCGGACTTGCCGAGCTTCCATGGAAGGTGATGCTTCTATTGTCTCAAAAGCGCAAAGGCCGCGCCCCGCGGCGCCATAGCCTTGAGGAACACCGTAGTGTCGCTGCCGCGGGCGCGGGCCGTTTTGCGCGTGTTCCTTGGAAGAGGCGCCCACAACGGACACTTGCCCCTGGTCCTTGGTGGACATTGGGTGCGGGTCTGACAGCCGCGGCTCATCAGCCCACTGCGGGGTGGGTCTTAGATGTTGGTGGGCAATGATGGAATCAACCAGTGTTTTTTCGCATGAGCAAGTGACGCCCCCTCGTACGTGGTGAGTTGGAGCCGGGCCGGGGCGGGGGGAACCAGCAACAGAGCAGCTAACCCCAATGATATACAGATATTAGACAGTGGAGGGCCGCCCGTTTGCCTGTCGTTGTGATCTGCTATGATGAAACACTTGACGCTGGCAGGAGCCTGGAGAATCAGAGATTGTTTCGTTGGCGAAGGGCTCCGCTGCCTTTCGTAGCACTGTTCCCTTAACTTCAAACTAAGTTAGGAGCCGAGGAAGTTCTAAGGGATACCTAGATTCTTCCGTGGTGGAATCGCACATCGTTCTAGGGGTGACCGGAATTGACCCGGTACTAAAACTCACATTACAATTTGGACGTACCAAAGGAAGTGGCTATGGATAAGGGCACAGCCATTCTGTCAGAAAACACGCAACCAGAAACCGAACAACCTCGGGAGGAAAAAACGATCCGCGTGGTCATCGCCGATGACCATCCGATCGTTCGGGACGGGATGAGGAAGCTCCTGTCCCTGGAGGACGACATCAAGGTGGTAGGAGAGGCTAGTGACGGCCGCCAGGTGCTCGAACTCTTGCAGGAACAGGAACCGGACATCCTCCTGCTCGATCTCCGCATGCCGAATCTGGACGGGCTCAGCGTCTTGCAGAGCCTTCAGCAGAGCGGACGGCGCACCAAAGTTATCGTTCTGACCGCCTCGGAGGACAAGAACGAATTTGTCCAGGCAATGAAACTGGGCTGCTCGGGCATCGTGCTGAAGCAGACCGCGACGGAACTGATTACCAAGAGCATCCGGAAGGTCTACGCCGGAGAAATCTGGCTGGATTCCCATACGACCGCCGCCGTGATGCGACAGTTCGCAGTTCCCGGCGAGTCCATGGGCGGGGCCATCAACGGAAAGGGCCGTGAACGCTCCCCGTTGAGCACCCGCGAGCGCGAGATCGTGCAGTTGGTCGCCCAGGGCTACAAGAACAAGGAAATGGCCGAGAAGATGTTTATCAGCGAGCAGACGGTGAAGAACCACCTGCATAATATCTTCGATAAGCTTGGCGTTTCCGACCGTCTGGAACTGGCCTTGTATGCGATTCACAAGGGGCTGCACATTCGGCCGGAGCGTTAGAGAGCATGAACCGGGGACAGGGTAGCCTGTCCCCCCGCTTTTCCCTTCTGTCTCCCCGTATTCCCTTGCATTCGTGCCCTCAATCGTCATAGCATTATCCAGGAGAACGAAACCCATGAAGCTCTCTGCCTGCTTCTGTGTCTTTCTTGTTCTCACCCTGGCTGCCGCGACGCCGGCAATGGCCCAGGGGATGCCAAAGATGACCACCGTCGAGCCCGGCACCGGCAAGGCTGGCGATGAGCTGACAGTGAACGGGGAAAATCTCGACAAGAAGCACGTTGCGGAGATCTACCTCACCGACGGCAAGAATGACATCAAGCTACCGGTGGTGGATCAGAAGGCCGAGGCCATCAAGTTCAAGATCCCGGCTTCGGCCAAGCCAGGCCGGTGGGCTCTGATGCTGCTCACAGCCGGCGCTGATCCCAAGCTGATCGAGCAACCGGTCAAGGTGACAGTCGAGTAGCGCTTTCTCAATCGTTCCGCCCTCCACGCGATAGAGCATAATGAGGGAGGCCGGTGTCCGAATTTCCGGCAAGATTCAGAAAGAAGGCGATCTATCGTGAGTGCGGAATACGATTACGATCTGGTTGTTCTCGGGTCGGGCCCCGGGGGCCAGCGAGCGGCGATCCAGGCCGCCAAGCTCGACAAACGTGTTGCCGTTGTCGAACGCAAGACGGTCGTTGGCGGCGTGTGCATCAATACCGGCACGATTCCCAGCAAAACATTGCGGGAAGCGGTGATGTACCTGTCCGGCTACCGCGAGCGGAAGTTTTACGGCGAATCCTACGCTGTCAAGCAAAACATCACCATGGCGGACCTGCTGTTCCGCACCGACCAGGTGATCCGGCATGAAATCGACGTTACCCAGCACCAGCTTCAGCGCAACCGGGTGGAAGTGATTTCGGCGACAGGCGCCTTCGTCGACCCGCATACGATTCGCCTGGAACACGCCGACCGGACGGCGCGGACGGTGACTTCCCGGGTGATTGTCATTGCCGTGGGGACCGAGGCCGCGGCGGATCCGCACATACCGTTTGACGGCCGGCGCGTATTTACGAGCGACGATATCCTGAAGCTGGACAAGCTTCCGCGGACGCTGGCCGTGGTGGGCGCAGGCGTCATCGGCTGCGAGTACGCCAGCATGTTCGCCGCTTTGGGCGTGCGGGTGACCGTCATCGATAAGCGCCCGCGCCTGCTGCCGTTTGTCGACGAGGAGATCGCCGACGCGCTCACCTATCAGATGCGCGAGAATCGGGTCACCATGCGGCTGGGCGAGGAGGTCAGCGGCATCGAGACTTTGAACGACGATCAAGGCGAGCGTGTCCGCATCCAACTTGCCAGCGGCAAGCAGATTATCACCGAGAAAGCGCTGTACAGCATCGGCCGCACGGGCAACACCAGCCGCCTGAACCTCGAAGCGGCCGGGCTGCATCCGGACAGCCGAGGGCGCTTCAAAGTCAGTAACTGCTATCAGACCGAAGCGCCGCATCTCTATGCCGTCGGCGATGTGATCGGCTTTCCCAGCCTGGCCTCCACCTCAATGGAGCAGGGGCGCATCGCCGCCTGTCATGCGTTCGGCGTGGAAGCGCGCTCGGTGCCGGAATTGTTCCCTTACGGCATCTACACCATTCCCGAGATCTCGATGGTCGGCCGGAGCGAGGAGGAATTGACCCAGGAAGGCGTGCCCTACGAGATCGGCAAAGCGCGTTACAAAGAGATCGCCCGCGGGCAGATCATCGGCGACCAGACGGGATTGATGAAGCTCATCTTTTCCTCGCAGGACCGCAAGCTGCTGGCCGTGCACATCATTGGGGAAGGCGCCAGCGAGCTGGTGCATATCGGCCAGGCGGTGCTGGCCTTCGGCGGCAAGATCGACTATTTCATTGAAACCGTATTCAATTACCCCACGCTGGCGGAATGCTACAAGACAGCGGCGTTTGACGGCATCAATCGTTTGGGCTCCTAGCTGCATCTAACACGGCATGATCCAAACGATCGCTTCCGCCGATCGCCATCACGCCGACTTCGGCTGGCTGTCGGCGCGCTGGCACTTCTCCTTCGACCATTACTACGATCCCAACAATCTCCAATGGGGCGCGTTGCGCGTCTTCAATGACGACATCATCCAGCCCGGCGGCAGCTTTCCCATGCATGGTCATCGCGACATGGAGATCATCAGTGTAGTGCTGGAAGGCGCGCTCGAGCATACAGACAGCATCGGCTCGCGCCATGTGCTGCGCCCCGGAGAAGTGCAGGTGATGTCGGCCGGCGCAGGCATCCGGCATTCCGAGTCCAATCCGTCGTCTTCCGGGAAGATGCGGTTGATGCAGATCTGGATCCGGCCGCGGAATCGGGGCAGCACGCCACGCTGGGAGCAGCGGGCGTTCCCGGATCGCCAGGGGAAGCTGCTTGCCGTGGTCAGCTCGGGCGATGTGCCGGGAACTCTGGCCATTGATCAGGACGCAACGATTTATCTTTCCGAATTGCGCACCGGGGAAGCCGTCGAGCATCACAGCGCTCCCGGGCGCAAGGCCTACCTGTTTGTTCCCAGTGGCGACGTCGAGCTGAACGGCCGGCGGTTGTCCTCGGGCGATCAGGCGCGGATCGACAACGAAGCTGAGCTGAAGATCCGGGCCCTGGATGCTTCCGTGCTGATCCTGCTGGATCTGCCGGATTAGAACCTCCAGTGGCCGGCGACCCAGACGTGGCTGTGGCCATGCGGGCGCCAGTATCCAGGTGTCCAAACCGCGTGCGGCCGCGGGGGTTTGACCCAAGCGCCAGGCATCCAAACATAGCGCGCGCCGCGCCAATCGTAGTACCCGTCCACCCAAGCGTACCCTGGGCCAGGCGCCACGCCGACCACGCCGACCGCTACCGGTCTCGGCGGCGCAGGCGCTCTTACCGCGACCACGGTCCTCCCCGAGCATGCGCTCAACGCCCCGGCCATCACCGCCAGAATCCCTACCTGTGCCAGCTTCCTCATTGTTGTTCTCCTCCGCCTGTACAAACGCGCAGTGGGGCGTCTGTGTCGCGATTATGAACGGGAAATAATGGAGGGACCACGCCGAAGTTCTGAAGTAGAATCTTCGTGAGGGGTAAAGCCATGAAGAAAAATCAACCATCGAGCCGCCGCCGGCTGTTGCAGCTCGGGGCCGCCCTCGGTGGCGGACTGGCGGCGCGTCAGGAATCCGCCCGGGCGGAGGAAAGCGACCGCCGGCTGGGCAAGCCGCTTAGCGCTTATGGTGAACGATCGCCGTTTGAGAAATCGGGGCGGTCGGTTCGTTTGACCAAGACCCCTGAGGCAGGCTCGAGCGGCACGCCGCTCGGCGATTCGTACGGCATCCTCACTCCCTCCGCGCTGCATTACGAGCGGCACCACTCGGGCGTGCCCAACATCGATCCCGCGCGCCACCGGCTGGTGATCCATGGAATGGTCGAGCGGCCGCTGATCCTGACCATCGAGGAGATCAAGCGGCTCCCCTCCGTTTCCCGGATCTACGTGGTGGAATGCGGAGGCAACAGCGGCGGCGAATGGGGACCGAAGACCGGGTCCGACGCGCAGCGAAGTTATGGCCTGGCCAGTTGCAGCGAGTGGACCGGCGTGCCTCTATCCTTGCTGATGGCGGAAACCGGAGTCCGGCCCGGCGCTTCCTGGATCCTCGCCGAAGGAGCGGACGCCTGCCGTATGCAACGAAGCATTCCGCTGGCCAAGGCGATCGAGGACATCCTGCTCGCCTACGGGCAGAATGGCGAGCCGATTCGCCCCGAGCAGGGATATCCTTTGCGACTGATTGTTCCAGGGTGGGAGGGAGCGACTCATGTGAAGTGGCTCCAGCGGCTCAAGGTAACCGGCCAGCCGCATATGACGCGCGATGAGACTGCCAGGTACAGCGATCTGATGCCGGATGGAAAGGCCCGGCTGTTTACCTTCGTCATGGAGGCCAAGTCGGTGGTGACGTTTCCTTCCGGCGGGCAGAAGTTGAATGGCGCGGGACTATACGAGATCACGGGCTTGGCCTGGTCGGGGCGAGGCCGGATCGAGCGGGTGGAGGTAACCACCGACGGAGGACGCAGTTGGCGGAACGCCCAGCTTCAGGAGCCGCGCCTTCGGATCGCGTTCACTCGCTTCCGTTTGCCCTGGACGTGGGACGGGCGTCAGGCAGTCCTCGCCTCGCGCGCGACCGACGAGAGCGGATACGTGCAGCCGTCCAAGCAAGCCCTGATCGAGGTGCGGGGGCTGAATTCCGGGTATCACTTTAACGGCATCAAGCTGTGGAAAGTGCAAGCCGATGGGAGCGTGACCAATGCCGACGCATAGCGTGTTGTTTCCGGTCCTGCTGGCTGCGGCTGGGTTATGGGCGCAAACGCCCAAATACGGAGTAGGCCGTGCACCTTCGCCGGAAGAGATTCGCGCTTTGGGCATCATCGTGGCCCCTGACGGGACCGGCTTGCCGGAGGGATCCGGCACGGCCATCGAGGGGCGCGAAGTTTTCAGCAGCAGGTGCGCGAAATGTCACGGAGCCAAAGGGGAGGGCGGCGATGCGCCGGCGCTGGCGGGTGGCCAGGGCACGCTGAACACCCCGAAACCCCGCAAGACGGTGGGGAGTTTCTGGCCTTACGCGCCCACGCTGTGGGATTACATCCATCGAGCCATGCCGTTCCACGAGCCCGGGCAGTTGAGCCACTCCCAGGTATATGCGGTGGTGGCGTATATCCTGCATCTCAATGGCATCGCCGGTGAGAAGCAGGTGATGAATGCGAAGACGCTGCCCAAAGTGCGAATGCCCAATCGCAACGGCTTCGTCGCCGATCCGCGGCCTGACGTCGGAAGAATTCAGAAATAAACCTTCATCGCAACCTGCATCCGGCGTGGCTCGTTGATCTGGCTGCGGACCACGCCGAAGTTCGGATCGTCGATCGTCCGGCTGCCGGTGGTGAAGCGCGGCGAGTTGAAGATGTTAAAGCCTTCACCGCGCAGATCAATCCGCAAACGCTCCGAGACGCGGAAGGATCGCGCCACCGATACACTATGCGCGAAGTTCGGGAACGTGCGCGCTTTGGGGTTGTGGCGGGTGGCATTGCCCAGCCGGTCGCGCGGCTGGTCCCCGAAAAACTGGCGGGGCTGGAAGAAGCGGTCGCCGCCCAGCCAGTTCGGGTTGTCGAGATTTGTAGTCCAGCCTTCGTAGCTGGTCACCCACGCCGGATTGCGTCCGTTGAACAGGTTGAACACGTTGTTGTTTTCCAATTCGAGCGGGGCGCCGCTTGAAAGCATGTGAATCGCGGAAACGCGCCAGCCGCCGAGCAGCCACGCGCCCGCGCCGCCCGTAAGAAAACGTTTGTCGCGGCCAAACGGAAGCTCCCATACGTAGCTCATCTTGAAGCTGTGTGTCTGGTCGTACTGGCCGATCGACTTCTCCAGCCGCCGGTTGTAATGGTCTGAGGCCGAATTGTCGGCGTTGTAGCTGTCGGAGTCGGTGATCAGCTTCGACAGCACATACGACCCCTGAACCGTGAAGCCGCGTGAAAACCGTTTATCCAGCTTGAGGACCAAGGCGTGATAGCTGGAGTGGCCGCTCTTGTCGCCGTTGCCCGCCCTGGTGTCGAGGCTGAGGTACTGGGGGAAGGGCCGGAGTCCCTGCGCCACGCTTCCCCGGAAACTGGGATAAGGAGGCGAAATGCCGGCGGCGCGTGCGGCGCCGGAGTCAATATTGCTCTGGAGAATGGACAATCCATAGCGCTGAAAAACGCTGAAGGGGAGCTGGTTGTAGGCGAGAAGGCCGGCCACCAGGTGCGCTCCCACGGTGGCGTTGTAGGAAGCCTCGACGACCGTGTTCGCGGTCGCCTGGCGCTGAATGGAAAACGTCCAATCGTAGCTCTCCGGCAAGCGGACCGCTTCATTGTTCCACCAGGCAACGTTGTTCCCGTTGGCGAAGGCCGGATCGGTGCTGGGCGGTTTCTGATAAGGCGGGAGGCCCTGGTCCAGGCGGAACGCCGGGGTAATGCCATTGTCCGTCGACGTTGGCCGGAAGACGAGCACTGCGCCGTCGAAGTGCGTGCTCCCGGTCACCGCTTTCACCACGCCGAAGCTGCGGGCGGCGGCGGCGCGAAGGACGGTGCGGTTGTTCAGCCCGTAAGCCAGCCCAACGCGCGGTCCAATGCCTCCATACCAGCCTGGAGTGATGGTGCGTGCGCCCTCGCGGCCGGGCCCGAAGCCGGCAAAACGCAGAGCTCCCGGAAAACCATCGGCGCCCGGGTTGGGCCGCACCGGATCCAGGTCGCTCCACTTGTCTTTCTGCTCGAGCGGCGGAAGCGTGAACTCATAGCGCAGGCCGAGGTTGAGCGTCAGACGCGGCGTCAGCTTCCAGTCGTCTTGAATGTAGAAGGAGTGGCTGAGGAACTGCTGTCCGACGAACCGGTCATCCTCGGTGCCGCCCGAGAATGACTCTCCGAGCAGGAAGGAAGCGAAACCGCTGCCGCCGCCTTGTGACAGATTATTGTTGCCCGGAATGCTGGTGCTGCGACGGTCTCCCCGGATCTGCCCGGACATTGTCTGCCGGCCGAACCCGTTAAAGTGCAGCCGCTCGTAAAGGTAGCCAATCTTCCAGGTGTGCTTGCCGTCAATGATGGTCAGGTCGTCGCCGAACGAGTACACCTTGTTGCCTGCGCCGTCGCCGGCCGAACCGCCCCAAGCGGCGTGATCGGAGAACTGCACCTGCACGAAGTTGCGGTCGCAGTCCCAGGCGTTGATGAGGCAAACGCCGCGCGCTTTCCAGCCGCCGGTTGCGTTGAGATTGTATTTGTCGGATTGCAGCGTGTTCCATCCGCCGTAAACCGAATTCACGATGTGCGGGCGAATCACCTTGCTGTAAGTGGCGCGATAGACATCGCCAAAGTACGTCTCGAAACTTGTTGTATTGAGCAGACCAGGCAGGCCCGGGAAGCCTTGGAGACCCGGTTCGATGTTGTGCTTGCCCCGATTGAACAGAAAGCCGAGCTTATCGTTGGCTCCGAAGCTATGGTCCAGTTTGATGCTGAACTTGTTCCACGGCTCCATCAACGTGCCCGTCGTGTTGATGTAGTTGTTCCGCACATAGCTGCTTGTGCCGGGAGCGGCGCCGTTATTCGGGAAGGCGATATTGCCAACCTCCTTCAGCACGGCCCGGGAGAAACTGGCGAACCGCGCGAGGGGAATGGCATTCTGCGGGAACGCATCCCGGATGAAGCCGACGCCGCTGGGGTTGGAGCGGGTCGTCGCCGGGTCATAGATTGCCAGCCGCCGCCCGGCATCGTCCACCCAGTTGCGAAAGTCCCCCTGGTACATTTCAGGCGTGGGCACGCTGAAGAACTGGCTGGCGGCGCCGACACGGTTCCGGAACCACTCGCCGGCGGCAAAGAAAAAGGTCTTGTTCCGGCCGTCATACAGCTTGGGCAAAAGGATGGGCCCGCCCACGCTCCAGCCGAAATCGTGCTGCTTGTAAGATCCCTTCCGGGCTTCAAAGAAACGCCGGGCATCCAATGCATCGTTGCGAATGAATTCATACGCAGTGCCGTGCCAATCGTTTGTGCCCGATTTCGATGCAAATGTCATCGTGCCGCCGGCTGCACGCCCGAACTCGGCTTTGAAGCCGTTGGTCTCGACCGTGAACTCGGTGATGGCGTCCAGCGATGGCGTGTTTACCGCCACCAGGCTCACCGACGAGTATCTCGAGATGTTTGCCGAGATTCCGTCCAGCGTGATCCCAAATGCCGCCACCTGCCCCCCACCCAGGGCAAATGTGTTGTCGTCCCCCACGCCCGTCCCGGCCGGATTTTTCGCCTCCGGCGTGATCATGGCCAGATCGATGGCGTTGCGCATGGCGCCCGCAACCACGAGCGGAAGCTGGTCCACCATCTTGTTGGCCACCTGGGACGTGATGCGGGCGTTGCTGGTCTGCAACTGTTCGAGAGTGCCGGTCACCTGCACCGATTCGGTGAGCGAGCCGAGCTCGAGCGTCAGATTGAGCCGGACCTCACCACCGGCGGCAAGTTGCACGCTCTCTCGCACCGTGGTCTTGAAACCATCCCGGCTGACGCGGAGCCGGTAGCTGCCGGCCGGCAGCGCCGGGATGGCAAAGTCGCCGCTGTCCACGGTGGCAGTGGCGTATTCCACGTTGGTGGCAACGTGAACCGCTGTAACACGGGCGCCGGGAATCGATGCTCCGGTCGCATCCGTCACTGCTCCGGTGATGACGCCTCGATCCGACTGGCCGGACAGAGTCACTGTAAGAATGAGCAAGACCAAGAAGCGCATGCTTCAAGGAGTATACACCCGAGGGTGCTTAGGGGCTCGGAAGCCCTTGCTGAGCCGCGCGCGTGAGCAAGCGAGTCCCGACCGCCACGCGGGTCATGCGCTCAATCCTCGCAGGAAGACAGCTACTTGGCGGATGCTATCCTCGTAGGCTTATGTCTAAGATGCGGGACGAGATCCGGCAGCAGCCGGCGGCTCTGGAGCGCACCCTGCGCCTGGAGCACCGCGCCTTCGAGAGCCTGCGACGGCGGCTGGCCTCGAACCCTCCGAGAACGATCGTCTTGGCCGCTCGCGGAACCTCGGACAACGCAGCCCAGTTCGGCCGTTACCTGCTCGAGATCACGACTGGCATCCCCGTGTCGCTGGCGGCGCCTTCCATCTCTACTCTCTATGGCGGGCGCCTCCGGGTTCGCGATCTGCTGGTGGTTGCCATTTCCCAGTCAGGCGAGTCCACCGACACCAATGTGGTCATCGAGCGCGCCCGGCAGGGCGGCGCCCTGACCGTGGGCATCACGAACGAACCGCGGAGCTCGCTGGCCGGGCTGGCTGAGCATACCTTCCTGGTGCACGCCGGACGTGAAAAAAGCGTCGCTGCCACCAAGACGTACACTGCCCAACTGCTCCTGCTTTATCTGCTCGCCTACGCACTGGGAGCAGGAATCCGGCTTGACGATCTCCGCCGGCTGCCGGAATGGGCCGCGGCTGCGTTGAAGCTCGAGCAGGAGATCGCCGAGCGGGCAGGGCGTTTTCGCTTCATGGAGCAGACCGTGGTGGTGGGCCGCGGCCTCAACTACTCGAATGCCTTCGAGTTCGCCCTCAAGCTGATGGAGACCTGCTACGTGGTGGCGGAGCGGTTTTCTTCGGCGGATTTCCTGCATGGCCCCATCGCCATGGTGGAGCGGGCATTTCCTGTTTTTCTCTTTGCTCCTCCCGGCGTGACCTGGGCTTCCATCAAGGAAATGCGCCAGAAGCTGGTCCAGTTGAAGGCGGAAACGCTGCTGTTCACCGATGCGTCCAATCGCGAAGCTGCCTCGATGGACCGCAGCCGCGTCATCAAAGTGCCGGCCAGGCTCTCCACAAAGGGCCCATTGCCCGTCGAGATCTACACGCCGATACCCTACATCATTCCGGGGCAATTGCTCGCCGCCAGCCTGGCGGAAGAGAAAGGGCTGGATCCCGATCGCCCGCGCACCCTGACCAAGGTGACACGGACTCTGTAGCGGCTATCGCGGGCCCTCCGCGTCCAGCCGGTCCAAAGGGATGACCGCTTCAAGCTGTTTTGGAACACGCACCAGTTGTTGTGCCAGTCGGAATCCGTTCAGCTCAGCCGTCACAAGGTGGCTGCCGGGAGGCAGATCGAGCTGGCAGGGAGCGGTGCAGTGGTTGCCATTGGCGGATACCGTGGCGCCGGCCGGTTGTGTCGTAACCGCAACGGGGAACAATTCCGGCTCGGGGCTCGGCTGGTTCACCCGCCCGAGGTGTGGGCGCGGGGGCACGGGTGGCTGTTTCGGATCGACGTGCGCCGGCGGCCGTCCGGGCATTGGTGGGGCAACGGGGCCGGCGGGGTCGGGCAGCGACCGCTCCAGCGACGCGCCCGCCGCGATCGCCAGCACAGCCAGAAGCGCCGCTGCGAGCTTCTTAGGAAATCGTCGCGAGCCAGGGGGTTGTGCGAAGCAGGCGGCACGGATGGCGCTCACAAAGGCGCTGCAAGAGGCGTAGCGCTCCTGGGGATTCTTCGCCAGGCAGAGCGGGGTTCAGTTGGCAGATCGAAGCGGGCGCCTGGTACACGATGTTGTACAGCAGGCTGGATACCGAATCCGCCGCAAACGGCTTGCTCCCGCTGAGCAGCTCGAAGGCGACCACAGCGAGTGCAAACTGGTCCGTGGCGGGCCCAATGGGCTTATTGGCAATCTGCTCCGGGGACATGTAGCACGGCGTCCCGAGCACCATATTGCTGGTGGCCGTCTTCTGCGAGATCAGCCGCGCCACCCCGAAATCGGTGATTTTCACCAAACCGGCGCTGTTCACCATCAGATTTGCCGGCTTGATGTCCCGGTGGAGCACGCCTTTGGAATGTGCGTAATCGAGAGCGGCCGCGGTCTGGGCGAGGATGGACAGCGCCTCCCTCTTCTCGAGGCGTCCGCGGTGCATCTTGTCGAACAAGGTCACGCCCTCGACGAACTCCATCACGATCGAGGAGCCGGCCTCGGTCGAGTGGATGTCGTAGATGGTGACGATGGAGGGATGGGAGAGAATGCCCGCCGAGCGGGCTTCCCGCACGAGGCGGTCGCGGAGCAACCGGGCTTCGCCGGGCTCGCTTAAAGCCTCGAGATTGATCATCTTAACGGCGACGAAGCGGCCGATGGCAGGGTCTTCGGCCAGGTAAACCACCCCCATGGCCCCCCTTCCTAATTCGCGGAGGATCCGGAAGCGCCCGAGATTGGGGTTCGCCGCCATGTTGTACCCTATACCGGCAAAGCGGGAAACCGCGGAAGAATCCTTAACCCCGCTCCTGATTATTTGCGGCGGCCGGATTCCTTGACCTTCTTGAGCAGCTCCTCGCGGTTGCCTTGCTTCCAAAGCTCCTGGATCTGCTCCTCCGGCAAACCGGCGATCCTGCCGAGCAGGATGAACGCCGGCAGGGCGTGTCCCAGGCTTCGCCAGCCGGCCATCTCGGTGAGCGACCCGAGGGCGCGCTCCCGGAGATAGCTCAGTGTGCTCTGGTCGCGCTTTTCCGTGATGCTCACCAGAGAGATCGACGCCTTATTGCGGTCGGTGAAGTGCACGGAATTCAGCATCTCGACGAACCAGGTCGGCGAGACCCGGATGCCCGCGTCAGGGTTCTTTTGCCCGAACACGAGGATGGCGTTCAGAGCGCGCATCGCGTTGTTGCGCACGGTGGAATCGGAATCCTGCATGGCGTATTGCAAGTCATCGGCCACTTGTTTCTTCCTGGACGAATAGCCCAGCACGAAGGCGGCGATCGCCCGCTGCTGCTCATCGGCAGCTTTTCGCAAGATTTCCCGCAGCAGGTCGAAGTGTTTCGCGGCCAGCTCGATGAATCTCTGCTGGCTGCGGCGGACATCCGGATCGGACATCAGCGAGTGCCCTTGCAACAGGTCTTCTTCGGCATTCCCGCGGCGCACAGCCACGGATATCGAGGTGATGAACTCGGTCCATTCCTTCTCGACTTCGTCCGGGACTTTGAGTTCGCCGCCGGGCGGGGTATGGAAATCGAAGTGAGGCGCGCCTCGCTCCTCGATGCCGACATAGAGGATCGCCTTGCCCTGGTCGCAGCAAACGGCCTCGAGGCTGGCGCGGACGATGCCATCCAGATCCTCGATACGGGATTCGGCCTGCGTTTTCGAGGGCGGCAGCGAGTCTCCTTCGAGCGCACCCAGCGCCTTACGAATCAGCTCCTGAGGCACTTTGCGGGCTCCGAAGATCTCGATGATGCCAACCTTCGGGTTCTGGGCGAAAAGGCAGCCGCCCAGAAGCAACTGGATCAGAAAGGGACGCACCAATCTTAGGACGCACCGTCCGGGCGACCGGCTACGCAAAATCTAAGCCTTGGACTCAGCCATCGGCCCGATCACCGGCAGGACCCATTTCTGCCCGTTGTATGCCTTCCACATCAGCACCAGCCAGAGCACAAAGAAGCCCATGCCCACGGCAAGCATGACGACCCAGAGAATCGCCATCAGGAACCATGGCAGGATCCAGGCCACGACGATTTCGGCGAAGTAGATGGCAAGGCAGCCGACAAACAGGAAGATGGATTGCCAGGCGTGAAAGCGGATGTCGCGGTTCCGGTTGTAGGGTTCGAGCGTCAGGAAAAGGATTCCGGTGATGACGCCCAGGATGTAGCACAGAGCGGCAGCAGCGTTGTCCGGCAGCGCATTGGCGCTGGCGGCCGGCGGCTGGGATGGGGCCGGTCCGCCTGCCGGGGGCGTCTCGCCAGGAGCTGACGCCCCGCATTTGGGGCAGAACTTGCCTTCCACAGCGGCGCCACAGTTGGCACAAAAGGGCATTGGACCCTCCTTTTATTAGATCTGAATCACTCTAGCACAGGAAAACCGGGGACAGGCTACCCGTTCCCCACCTTTCGCCGCCGTAGTATACTCCCCTCGATGAAGCGCACTTGCCTCTTTGTGCTGCTGGCGGCCGCATGCCCGGGTCAGGACGACCGCTATGCGCGTCTCATCGAGGACATCCTCATCTTCGACGCCCACATCGACACGCCCCGCTATTTCCTCGACGAAGGCTATCGGCTCGCTGAGCGCCACTCTTACTATGAGCTGGATCTGCCGCGCCTGCGCGAGGGCCGCGTGGGAGCGGTGTTGTTCGGCATCTACGCACAGCCGCAGGATTTCGGACCCGAGCAGTGGCTGCCTCGCGCCCTCGAGGTGCTCGATTGCCTGCACCAGGAGGTGAAGCGCAACGCCAGCGGCATCGAGTTTGCCTTCACCAGCGACGATGTGCTCCGCATCCGCAAAGCCGGAAAAGTGGCCGCGCTCGCGAGCCTGGAAGGGGGCCACCTCATCGCCGGCAGCCCGCGCATTCTGAGGAATTTCCACCGGCTCGGCGTGCGTTACATGACGCTGGCGCACTTTCAGAACAACGCCTTCGCCGATTCGATGACTGATCAGCCGCTCCACGGCGGGCTCTCCCAACAGGGCAAGGATCTGGTCCGCGAGATGAACCGAATGGGCATGATGGCGGATGTCTCGCACATTTCAGACAAAGCCGTCGTGGACGCGGTGAACACCAGCCGCTCGCCGGTGATCGCATCGCATTCTTCGGTGAAGGCGATTGCCGCCGTGCCGCGCAACATGCCGGACGGCATCATCCGTGCCGTCGCCGCGCAGGGCGGCGTCATTTGCATCAACTTCCATGCGGGCTACCTGAATGCCGCCGCCCACGACGTCTACATTCGCAACCGCCCGAAGCGGGAAGCCGAGATCAAAGCCGCGGGAACCGACTGGGAACGGATCCGCCGGATCCAGAAGCGCTATTACGACTACATGCCGCGGGTGAGCGTGAAAGAGCTGCTCCGGCACATCGATTACGTGGCCAGGCTGGTGGGCCCTGACCACGTCGCGCTTGGTTCTGATTTCGACGGCGTCAGCGGGATGGTGCCGGTGGGCATGGAAGATGTCTCAAAGTACCCTGTCCTGGTGAAAGGGCTGATCGAGATGGGGTACAAAGACGAAGACATCCGCAAGGTGATGGGGCTGAATCTGCTGCGGGTGATGCGCGAGAACGAAAGGAGGACCGAACGGTGAGGCGTCGCGAGTTCGTTCACGCTCTGACCGCGGCTGCTGCTGCTGCCGCCGGCAAGAAGAAGATCGCCTGTTTGAGCAGCACCTATCACGTGCGCTCGCACTCGGACAACTTCATCACACGGTTCCTGGAAGGATACTGGATCCACGACAAGTACTACGAGCCTCCGTTTGAGGTGGCCTCGCTGTGGATGGACCAATTGCATCCGGCTGACATCGGACGGCGTCTGGCGTCCGCCTATGGGGTCCGGCTGGCGGGCTCGATTGCCGAGGCGCTCACGCTGGGAACGGGCAATCTCGCGGTGGACGGCGTGATCCTGGTGTGCGAGCACGGCAACTATCCGCACAACGAGAAGCAGCAGCAGTTGTACCCCCGGTTCGAATTCTTTGAGCAGGTAGTGCGGGTATTCCGCCACAGCGGCCGGGCGTGCCCGGTATTTGTGGACAAGCATCTCTCTTATGACTGGAGGAAGGCGAAGCAGATGTACGACTGGTCGCGCGAGCTCGCCTTCCCGCTGATGGCGGGGTCCAGTGTTCCGGTCACATTCCGGCGGCCGGCGCTGGATCCGCCCTTAGGGATCCGGATGGAATCCGCACTGTCGGTGGGAGGAGGCTGGGTCGCCGACGGTGGAATCTTCCATGTGCTCGAGACATTGCAGGCGTTCGTCGAGCGGCGGCGCGGCGCGGAATCCGGCGTGAAGGCAGTCGGGATGTTGGCTGGCGATGCGGTCTGGCAGGCGGCGGCGCAGGGCCTGTGGCGGCGCGACCTGCTCGATGCCGCCCTCAAGCGCGGCCAGCGGATCGGTTCCGGGAAGCCCGAGCAGGTGAAGAACGCCGCTCTGGGGATCATCGAATACCGCGACGGATTCAAAGGCGCGGTGCTTGCGCTGGGCGGGCTGGTCAATGAGTACCTGGTGGCGTACCGGGCGGAGGGAAAAGTGGACAGCACGCTCTGCTATATCCCCACCGGGAATTCCAACAATTTCTCGATGCTGGTGCACGGCATCCGGCAGATGATCGAAACGGGCCGTCCATCGCATCCGGTCGAGCGCACTCTGCTGGTGAGCGGTGCGCTGGCTGGCTTGATGGAGTCACGGCATCAGAGCGGCAGGCGTATCGAGACCCCCGAGCTGGCGGCGTCATACCACGCGCCCGAAAAATCGTGGTACGCGCCCGGGATCGGAAGCTGAACGATGATCGAAGCAAAAAGCGAGAAGTTCTGGGAGTGCCTGGACCGCAACGCTAAGGTCGAGCGCGTGGCCGGCGGTTTCGGTTTCGTGGAAGGGCCTGTTTTCAGCCGTCTTGGTTTTCTCCTGTTCAGTGACATGAACAAGAACCGCATCCTGCGCTGGGAACGCGGCAAGCTGGCCGTGTTCCGCGAGAACAGCAACCGCTCAAACGGGCTCACCTTCGACCATCAGGGACGGCTTCTGGCGTGCGAGCAGAACCGCATCACGCGGACCGAAAAAAACGGCGTCATCACGGTGCTGGCCTCCGGCGGCCTGGAAGCTCCCAACGACCTGGTGTACGCCATCGACGGAAGCGTCTATTTCAGCGACTTGCCCAAAGGCCGTGTATACCAGATCACGCGCGAGCGAACGGGTGTTGGCGGAACCGCGAATCGCGGAACGGTGCGCGTGGTGGCCGACGACTGCGCGGGCCCCAATGGAGTTGCGTTGTCCCCCAACCAGCAGGAATTGTATGTGGTGGACTCCCGCAAAAAGCAGATTCGCGTCTACCCGATTGCCCCGGACGGGAGCCTGAAGAACGGCCGCGACTTCGCGCCGATGGAAGGCGATGGCGTGAAAACAGACGAGATGGGAAATGTCTGGGTGGCTGCTGGCGCCGGCGTGGCCGTCTTCGATGCGCGCGGGGAGATGCTCGGCATGGTGAAAATCCCGGAATCGCCAAGCAATCTGAACTGGGGCAGCGGCTTCCGGGGCCTGTACATTACCGCCGGCACGAGCGTCTATTCCGTAGCCACGAAGGTGCACGGAACACGCACGTATTGAGCGCCACCACGCGCCGCAGCGCGGCGTTGGGCTTCCAATGCCGGCCTTCCCAGAAGCCCCACATCAGAACCGCGGTCATCGACGGATGGCTGAAGGCGGCAGTCATCACATCGCGGAGGTAATCGGCCTGGAGCTGGTCGTCGGTGCTGTTGACGTCGAATTCAACCGCAGGCTCCCTTCCTCGAAGTGGCCCATCAAGCCCATCCCTTCGACTGGCGCATCGTTGTCCAGAAGGAACTTCACCAACCGCAAGTAGTCGCTTTCCCGCGCCGTCAAGCCGGTGGCCCGATCTCTTCGTTCACCCAAAAAGGCATCCCCGGCGGCACAAGCGAGCGGGCTTTGCGCACGATCTCGGCATAGATGCCGGGGCCGCCCAGGGCGCTCTCCATCGTGACCCCCCAGCCGGCGATATGGGTCTGTCATTAAAATAACTTTTCCAACCGCTCTCTCACGGTCGCGGCTCGGAAGCCCTTGCGGAGCCGCGCGCGTCAGCAAGCGGTCTTACGCAAGCACTTCAGACGCCGTGTTTAACGTAATGCCCGCGAACCGTGATCTCGCGCCGCCGGCGCCACGCCAGGGCCGCCTCGGTCCACGCCATGCGATAAGTGGAATTCGTGCCGCTCCTGGATGCCTCCCAAGGCATCCATTTCAAGTCGTTCTCCAGGACGACGCGGTTGAAATGCTGCTCGACTACGGCGCGGTAACGGTCGCCATCGCCGCCGCCGGCCATGAGCTCCTTTGCCGCGACGGCGGAGCCGAAGGGAAACGCGTGTCGCCGCGTCCGGATCTCGACTTGCGCTCCGCTGACTGGCTCGCCTTGCCCGTCCAGCACGCGCACGGCGAAGGCGGCCTTCCGGATCCGGTCGATCCGTTCCTGGGCTGCCGCGCGCCACTCCGCGTCCGGCTCGCGGCCTGCGTAAGTGATCTTCGTTTTCGGCAGCGACTCGATGCTCCGCGTGTTGCGGTAGTTCCATACACTCAGGCCGCCGATCTCGACGAACTGTTCCGCAATGCACGACCAGTTCCCGCCAGTCCTCGGTCGCCTTCCAGTTGAACGTGGCCGCCTTCTCGAAAGCCCCGGAATTTCGCTGGAGATAGGCAGTCGCACCGGCGATGCTTTCCTCCCCCTGGGACTTGCCGCGCAGAAAGACGCGCAACAACAGCACGTCGCCCTTCGTGATGGGCCCCGCTGTGCCGCCCCGCAACCACCAGCAGCCAGCTCCAGCGGGCCGGAGTTCTCATCAGGTTTGCCATCGTCCCATCCGGGCAGCACGGCAACGGCAGAAGTGTTTAATGACTCGATCGCGGGCGCTGGTACGGCTCCTTCAGATACTTCGACGCCTCTTCCAGCGCCCCTTGGGTGTTGTCTTTCGTTCGAAGCGCGAGATTGTATTCGTTCACGGCGCGCTCCCGCTGCCCGGTGATGTCGAAGATGTTTCCCAGATTGAGGTGCGACCAAACCTCGGTCCACTTCGGCTCGAGATCCCCATTCAGCGCTTCGCGAAATTCATTCGCCGCCGACTGGTAGTTGCTCTGCAAGAAGAAAATCTCCGCCACCCGGTAGTGCGCCAGCGAGCTGTTGCGGCTCACATCGAGCGCTTTCTGGTATTCTTTCAGCGACTCGCCGAATTCTCTGACTTCGGCAAACTGCTCCCCGCGGCGGATGGCCACCATCACCCGGATGGGGTTGTCGTAGCGGAGCACCTTGCGGGCAGCGTCGATGACAATTCGCTTCGGCTTGCCGAACGTCTCGACCACGAACTCGGACGCGGTGCCCACCACTTCCACACGCTTTTCCTCGGGATTGCCTTCCGTCTCGATGCGCAATTCCACCGGCATCCGGAACGTGTCCAGGTCCTGCGCGATCTTTCCGTTCACACGGAAGCCTTTCTGCGTTCGGAACACGGTGTACTCGAGCTTGAACTCCGGCGCCCCGGTCGATTCGATCCACTGGAGAAAGAACGATTGCAGATTCTCACGCGAGGTCTGCTCGCAGATCTTGCGCAAATCGTCGGTGTGAAGCGCCTTCCAGGCGAACTGGTCCATGAGGCTCTTCATCGCTTTGGTGAAGTTCTCCGGGCCGATCACAAACCGAAGCATGTTCATCACGGCCGCGCCCTTGGCGCCAGTGGCTGCCCAGTATTCCGGGGAATAATCTTCCAACCGCGCCGATTGGGAAAGCGGTGGCTGCTCGACCGTCAGCGCTTCGATGTACACGTCGCGCGTCTCGTTTTCCATCGCCGCCGGCCCGGCTGTCTGTTCCAGGTAAAGCATTTCAGCGTAGCGGGCCATTCCGTTGGCCAGCCAGATGTGATTGCGGGTGACCGGCGCCACCAGATTGCCCCACCATTGGCGCGCCAGTTGATTCGCCAGCAACCGCACGTTTGGCTGCTTGCCCATCGCTTTCGGCGCCAGAAACAGCAGGCCCGGCGCGGAGTACCCGTTGGGGGCGACATCCTCGGTTTCCATCACCATCAGATTGGCCGAAGGCGCCAGCCCGAAGAGGCTCGTCTCAAAGGACAGAATCTTGCCGATCTCCTCGCCGTAGGCTTGGGCGGCCGCCGCCGCGCTCCGCAGGAACAGCTCGCTGGTCACGCCTTGCGAGGAGACTCTCACCGGCTCGCTTCTGGCGATGCCGATGCTTCCCGGGAACGACTGCTGCTGGAAGCGGAAGCTGTACACCGTCTTGTCACCGGCCGATTCTTTGCGCTCGATTCCGCTGCCCAGCACCCGGTATCCGGCCGGCACAGTGATCTTCAGCTCCGCGCTGAACCGGTCTGCCTGGTAGTCGTTCACCGGAAACCAGCGAGCCGGGTATAGCAAATAGGCGTAGTCGGGCTGGATGGCGGCAAACCGGATGCCGTACACTGGCGATTCTTCTTCGCCCGCCAGCCGGCCGTCGTAATAGAACACCAGCGTCAGCGCCTGCCCCTTGGCCAGCGGGTCGTTGAAGTTCAGCCGCAGGGTGAAATCCTGCTGCGAGCGCGAAGCGGGAATCTGCCGCCCTTCGGCATCGGTGACCCGCGACACATTGAGCGCGTTGTGCAGCTCGAAAGTCAGGCTCGTGATGCGGTCGTCCACCGGCACCAGACGCATCTCGGCTTTGGCCGCCAGCGTCTGCGTGCGCGGATTCACCTCCGCTTCGATTACGTAACTCTCGACGTCGACACGGTCGCGCCGGTCTCGCTCCTGGGCGGGCGCGATCACACCAAGCGCCGCCAGCACCCAGGCCGTCTTAAGCGCAGTTGCCATCCACTTTCCTCGAATGCTCATCGAAAAACTCTCTCACGATGCGCGCCGCCCGTTCCATCGGGTCTTCGCCGACGGCGAGCTTTAGGGCGACTTCCTGCTGAAGATCCCGGCGCATCTTTTCCCTCGCGGAAGAGTCTTTCAGCAAAGCGACCGTCTCACGCGCCAACCGCTCTCCTGTCATTTCATTCTGCATCAGTTCCGGCACCAGCCGCCTCCCCGCCACCAGGTTCACCATGGTCAGGAAAGGCGCCTTCACCATCCAGCGGCCCAGCAGCCAGCTCAATGCAGCCACTTTGTAATACGTAACCATTGGGGTCCCCAGCAGAGCCGCTTCCATCGTTACCGTGCCGCTGGCTGCCAGGGCAAGATCGGCGTGGGCCACGACATCCCACGTTTTCCCCTCAATCACTTGGATGGCTGAGCCGGAAATGCGTTCCTGAAAAAATGAAGCGCCGGCACGCTCGCTGAACCCGGAGGGGGCAGCCAGGACAAAAGTGGCCGGCACTTCGTCGCTGATCCGCCTCACGGCTTGCTTCAGGATGGGCAAGTGCCTGGCGATCTCTCCCTGGCGACTCCCTGGGCACAACGCCACCATCGGCCGGCCAGCCGGCAACCTGTACTGGCAAAAGAAGTCATCTTTCGTCATCGACGGCCGAACCATATGCCCCAGGGGGTGGCCGATATATCGAGCTTCGATGCCCCGGGCGCGGTAAAACGGCTCCTCGAAGGGGAACAGGCAAAGCAGCCTGGCGACGGTCCCGCGCATCTTCTCGACTCGCCCTTGCCGCCAGGCCCATGCCTGCGGCGCCACCAGATAGATCACCGGGACCCCGGCCCGATGGACACGCCGGGCCAGCGGCAGGTGGAAATCCGGACTATCCGCCAGGATCGCAGCCTGGGGCCGTTCCCGTTCCACAGCCGCCGCCAGCTTCCTGTATTGCCCGTAAATCCTTGGCAAGTGGGAGATTACTTCCACCAGTCCGACCACGGCCAGGCTGCGCGCATCGGCCACGGCCCGCACACCGGTCGCTTGCATCCTGGGTCCGGCGCACCCAAACCACTCCGTCTGGGGCCACTCGGCCCGCAACGCTGAAACCAGCGCCGCGGCATACATGTCCCCGGAAGCTTCACCTGCCGAAACAAAGACCGATTGGGGTTGCACTGAGTCTGATTCGCCCCGTTTGACGAGGCTTGCTACCATGGTAGCAACGGATGTCACAGACCGATCTCGCCCGCATTCTCGTTGCGGAGTTCGTCGAGCGGTTCCGGGCGGAGATGGTCCCGATCACCAACACCTTCTCCTATTTCTTTGCCGGCCTTCCGCTGACCGAAGACGACATAAAAGAGTATCTCGAAGAGCCAATCGCGGCGCTCCCCCCGCAGATTGTGCAGACCATGCCCAAGGCCTTCATCATCCTGGTTCCCTACCTGGAGCGCGCCAACGGCAAGGACAAACGCCACGGTCCGTTGCCGCCGGGAAGCCGCGAGTACATTTCGCTCGAGAAGCCACCCGAGAACAAGGCCAGCACCTGCCTCCATTTCCGAACTCAGCAGGGGGAAACCCTTATTTTTGCTGTTCGCGGCATGGACGTCGCGGACTACCATTACCACTTCTTCCATCAGATCGCCGCGCTGGCGGAAGGCGCTCTCGGCCCGGATACGCGCGCCGAGTACCACGCTTTGCTCGGCGACGAATTGAGCGGCCACGTGCACGGCGAAGTGGATGAAACGAGCTGGCACCACAAGCAAGCGCTTCGCCGCCGCGCCACCAACGTGCGGCGTGACTCGAAGGCGTTTCGCGAATACGCACGCCACTCCCTCATCGACACGCTCACCCTGTACCTGCACGGCATCTGCTGTGACATCGATGTCGAAACCGGTCCGCGGCAGTTGCCCAGCCGCTTTTTGCGCAAGCGCCTGGTGTGGCTCGAGTCGGCATATCCGCCGCCGTCAGGATATGCGGTGTTTCCCGAGGAGTTAGAGGAGGGGACGCCGGCGGGGAGCGGGGAAGCGCCGGCCTAAGTTAAGTGAACCTGCGCTCCTCTAAAGATAATACTTGCCCCCAGTCGCACGGTCTACGCCCTGCCGGAGCACATTGAGCACCGGAGCCATGACATGGTCTTTTTCCGCGTCGCGCAACCAAACCTTTACGGTCGCCGTACCACCCTGCCGATCGCGGAGTGACCACTGCACGACCGCTTCGTCCGGCAAACCAGGACGCGACGGGAAGCGCCGCTGCCAGTCAAACTGAGCTGCCAAACGGAGCAGGCGCTCCATGCTGTCGCGGTCTACCTCGGTGTGGAACTCGCCTCCTCGTTCCTGCTCGCGTTGCTGCTCGACGGCTAGCCGGCCGCCGCCGTTCAGACGCACGCGCGTGAGCCCGTCTTCGGAAAACGTGTCCCCCACCTCCACGGTCAGCTCGAAATCCTGCAGCCTGGCCGGATCGAATTGAATCCCCTGCGCCGGCATAATCTCTCCTTCCTGATGCTACTTAGCCCACCGAATAGGTGCAGCAAGTGCGGTTCGAAAGCCAATCCGCAAACCCCTGATAATGCCGGGGTCTCACTGTGCCCGTTTGGCTGTTCTGCACGATGCTCCCATCCGAGGTGACGGTGCGGTTAGGGCAATTCGAATCGGCGTATTCGTCGGAATTCCCGAACATGTGACCGCTCTCATGCGCCGCCGTCCCGCCCGTGCTGTTGACGTACCAGTTTCCCATATCGGCCCGGCCGGAACCGCTGTGTACCGTCACCACATGATGTTCGCCGGTTTGCACGAACTGCACATCCACACTCACCGTGTAGCCCTTGCAGCGGCAGGTCCCATCACTCAGCACGAGCGGGAAACGGTTGGACCACGCCGCTTCGATGGCCGGTTCCCACCTCGCCGTTACAGTGGCGATATCTGTCGCGCTGACTCCCGTATCAGCAACCAGCCGGATACGAAGTGTGACGCGTAGGGTGCATTCCTCCGAATTCTCGTCGATCCGATAACGCGCCGTCCAGCCGTAAATACACTCCGATCTGGCCTGCGAGAACTCGTTTGGAGCCAGCAACCGGCGAATGGCGCAGAAAATGGAGCACCAGATGTCCACCACGAATACCCACAGGCGGCAGACGAAGGTCGTGACCAGCACCCATAACGTACAGATTGTGTTCGAGACCCAAGTCCATAGATCGCAAACGGTGCTCGATACCCAGGTCCAAACATCGCAGATCGTGGTCGTCACCCATGACCACGCCCGGCAGACCCACGTTGAAACCCAAGCCCAGAGCAAACACAGTATGGCGAACGGCCCCCAACTGGAACACGTTTGCGTCCACTCTTGTTCCCAGCGATCGCAGCGTTGCTGACTTTCGGTGTGCCAGGCCGCGCAGCGCTGAGTCCAGGCCGTGTGCCAAGCGTCGCAGCGCTGAGTCCAGTCCGTGCGCCACTGATCACATCGAGCGCGTTGCGTGGCTTCCCACAGCGCGCAACGGGCCCTCATGCGGCCGGCGGTGTCTTTGCAAGCCATAAGCTCGCCCCTCCCGAGGCTTCAGTTTGGCGGACTCAACCTTTGAGAACCCAGGTCAGGAATCCGGCAATGACTGATAAAGCTATCAGTCCGAACGTCACTCAGTGACACGGTTTCTTCTTGTCAGACACTTCGACCCATTCTCCCGACTGCTGCACGCAATTGTTGTGCAAAAATCCATCAAGAATTTCGGTCGCATAAATAATAACGGCACAGGATTAGAATGTCAATATTCTTCGCTTTTGTGACCTGCGATTCAGACACTGGGGGGGGCCGCGGAGGTGGGTAAGGCGGGGATGGGGCTGGCGAGAGTTGAAAAACGTAGAAACCGATGGCGATGTTGAATGTGCCAGAGGCAATGGGCCAACGGGTTGGGAAACGGCGACAGGCGGGTGAGCGATATCGAT
>JACQDF010000064.1 GCA_016201205.1 Acidobacteriota bacterium | reverse complement strand
GCCAGCGGCGAGGTCTATGACATGCACCGCCTCACGGCCGCCCATCGCACGCTGCCGTTTGACACCTGGGTGCGCGTGACGAATGTTTCCAACCGCCGCGAAGTGGATGTGCGCATTACCGATCGCGGGCCTTTTGTCGCCGGGCGCATCATTGATCTGTCGCGAGCGGCGGCCGAGCGGATCGGCATGATCCGGGACGGGACGACGCCGGTGCGGCTGAAAGTGCTGAGACCCGGCCGGGCAGATTCGTCCGAGGCGCGCTACACCGTGCAAGCGGGTGCGTTCCAGGATCGAGCGCGCGCGGAGCGGCTGCGAGGCGAGCTCGAGCGCAAGTTCGGTTTCGCGCGGCTGGCGCCTCGGGAAGGAGAACCGATGCTCTGGCGCCTGCTCGTCGGGAAGGAACGATCGCTCGAGCGCGCGCAGGAACTTGCCGGCAAGGTGAAAAAGGAGACCGGCGTGTCGATCGTGGTGCGCTTGGACGAATGACGAGTCGCGCACGGGAGAAAATACCTTATGAGCATCGAGGATCGTTTCGCCGGCGCCTGGCGCCTGGTTGCCTTTCACAGCCGCCAGCGACAAGGGAGGCCGCCGCTGCCGGACGGCTACCGCAACTCCGCTCTCTGGGAGGAGGTGGCCTCCGCCTTCCATTCCTATATCGCTTATTGCGGCCGCTACCGCGTCGACCAGGAGCGCTCCGAAGTGATCCACGAAGTGGAATCCAGCCTGTATCCCAACTGGACTGGAACCGAGCAGAGGCGGAGCTTTGAATTCTCCGGCAACCGGCTCACGTTGACAGCCCGGTTGAAAGGGGGAACCGTGGTGAACCGGCTGGTTTGGGAACGAGTCGCGTAGCTTGGACCAGCGTGGGCGTCCGCCCCGCGGCGACGCTCCCGGAGCACCATCCCCACATGAGGGGAGCCCCACCCACCGCATAAGAGTCTGCAACTTCTCCATCGGCGGTATTGCCGTACTATGAAGTCCGCGATAGATTTTATATTCTGTCGTCGCACTATATTGTTGAGACGCGGGATGCGCCCGCCAATTCCAGCGAAAAGGGTACCTATGCTCTCTGAACTCCAGGGTTCTCCACCGTTGCTGATTGGGGATTCCATCCGGACCAGGCAACTGCTGCGGCTGATCGACAAGCTGGGCAGCAGCCGCTGGCCGGTGCTGATCCTCGGCGAGACGGGAACGGGGAAAGAAGTGGTGGCCAAGATCATCCACAACATGAGTCTTTTCGGGCCGTTTGTCACCATCGATTGCTCGTCGCTGGTGGGAACGATCATGGAGAGTGAGCTGTTCGGCCATACGAAAGGGGCATTTACGGGCGCCGTCGCAAACAAGGCAGGTCTGATCGAGGCCGCCGACGGGGGCACGGCCTTCTTTGATGAGATCGGAGAGCTGCCGCTGGACCTTCAGGCGAAACTGCTGCGAGTCCTGCAAGAGAAGGAATTCCGCCCGGTGGGCTCATTGCAGCCTCGCCGCTCCGAGTTCCGTGTGATCGCCGCCACCAACCGGGATCTGGCCAAGGAAGTCGAGCGCGGCGCCTTTCGACGTGATCTCTATTACCGTCTCAATGTCGTCGCCCTGCGGCTAGCCCCGCTGAGGGAGCGCAAGGAGGACATCCCCATGCTGGTGGATCATTTTCTCGGCATGTACGGAAACGGGCACAGGCTGGCGCAGGAAACGCTGGACGTCCTGATCTCCTACGACTGGCCCGGCAACGTCCGCGAGCTGGAGAACTCCCTTCAGCACATGGTGGCGCTCCACACCGGCCCTCTGCTGACGGTCGCCGACCTTCCGTCGAGCCTCCAGAATCACCTTCTGGCGAAGAAACAGCAGCGGTTCACCGTAGCCGTGGGAGGGATGGCTGCCGCGGTCTCGACCGCCTCGGCGGTTTCCGGGGTGCGCGAGAGCGGGCCCGCGGTCCAGACGGCGGAACTACCCGTGCTGCCGCTGGTGGAGATGGAGAAGCGGGCCATCGTCCGCGCCCTCGAATACACGCACGGGGACCGCGGCGTGGCCGCTACCCTTCTGGGCATCGGCCGCACGACCCTGTACCGAAAGCTGAAAGAGTATCAACTGGCCTGCTGATCATTTTTTCCAGGAGAATCTTCCGCCCCTCCCCGCACCTATATTGCATAGGGTGTTCAATGATCGATCGGCCGGTCCGTGTCCTGTTCGTAGATGGTCAAGTGGAGGATTCGCGCTGGATTCAGGAGCTGATCGCCGAGTTTGAAGACAGCAAGTTCGGCGGAGGCTGGATGCACGGCATCGAGATGTTCCATGTGGAGCGTCTCGCCGAGGCTCTGACCTTGCTGGATGACGCCGCAGCCAGAGAGCAATTCGACGTGGTGCTTCTGAATCCCGCGCTGCCTGACAGCCAAGGCCTCCACAGCTTCCTGCGCTTGCAGGGAAACGCGCCAGCCCTTCCGGTGGTGGTGCTGGCGGAGCTGGACGACCCGGATCTGGCCGCCAGCATGGTGCGGGCGGGCGCGCAGGATTTTCTCTCGAAGAGCCAGCTCGATGCCATGCCGCTGGCGCGCTCGTTGCGGCTCGCAGTCGAGCGGAACCGCATCGTACGCGACCTGCGAGCGATATGCTGGCGCGACGAAAGCACCGGACTGGCCAACCGCAACGGCTTCGACCTGCAGGCCGAACACGATCTCAAGACGGCCCAGCGCCTCGGGCTTTCGCTGGCCGTGCTGATGATCGAGATGGAGGGTTTCGACCAGCTCGCGCACACCTATGGAAAGGACGAGGAGCAGATAGCGGTGATCGAGGCGGCGGAGTTGTTGCGGGATTCTATCGACATCCCAACCACCCTGGCCCGGATCAGCAAGAACCGTTTTGCCGTCAGCCTGCTGCCGGTGGCTGTTTCGGAAGTGAATACGCTGCTCACGATTCTTTCCAGGCGCTTCCTGCGCCTCAATTCGAAGGCCAACCGCTGGTCGATCCGGCCGCGGTACGGTCTGGCCTGGTTTCATCCGTCGCAGAAGGGCGCCGCCGCGACGCCCGGCGGCGGCCATCTCACCATTGCCGATCTGCTGGCGGCCGCCGCGCAAACCTTGTGCGAGAATATGGGAGACACTCAGCCCATACGCAGCGAGAAGGACAACGATTTCGCTTTCAACCAGCTCTCCGATAGCACTCGACGCAACCTATAGCGTCGGAGACAACCTCAGCGGAGTGGGTGTTTACTCGCGTGAGATTTTGCACGGACTGGCGGACATCGAACCCCAGCAGCGATTCCTGTGGTGTTATCGTCCGCACCGTTTTTTTCGCTCGTTTCGACAGCCGTTGCCATCGTCCTGCCGGCGGCGGCTGCTGCTGGAATCCCGTTTACCGGCGTGCGATCTTTTCCACGGCTTGAACCAGCGGCTGCCACGGGCGCGGGCGCGCCGTCAGGTGGTCACTTTTCACGATCTGTTCGTGCTCACCAGCGAGTATTCGACGCCGGAATTCCGCGCCCGCTTTAGCGTGCAAGCTCGCGCGGCGGCCGCTCGAGCGGATCTCGTCATCGCGGTGTCGGAGTTCACCGCGTCGCAGGTTGCGGATCTGTTGCGCGTCGGCCGGGACCGCATCCGGGTCGTCGGGCACGGTGTCCATCCGTCCGGCGAGCCGCCGCCGCCGCCCGATTCGCGCCGGAAATGGATCCTGCACGTCGGTGCGATCCAGGCGCGAAAAAACATCATCCGGCTGGTGGAAGCGTTCGAGCATCTCGATCCCGACTGGGTCCTGGTGCTGGCCGGATCCACTGGTTACGGAGGCGAGAGCATTCTGGCCCGTATCGAGAGAAGTCCCGCCCGTGAGCGGATTCAGGTAACGGGCTATCTCACCGACGCACAACTTGAAGAGTTCTATCGCCGGGCCGCCATTCTGGCGTTTCCTTCGCTGGGCGAAGGCTTCGGCATCCCGCTGCTGGAGGCCATGGCGTACGGTCTGCCGGTTCTCACTTCGAATCGCTCCGCGCTGCCGGAAGTGGCGGCAGACGCGGCGGTGCTGGTGAATCCGGAGCGGGTCGAGGAGATCACCGATGCGTTACGCCTGTTGATTGGCGACACGAGACTGCGCGGCCAGTTGATCGAGCGTGGGTTCGCGGTCGCGGCCAGACATAGCTGGCGCCAGGCTGTGCAGAAGACGTGGGAGATTTACAGGGAGCTGCTCTGATTCAATTGGCGTCGTCGGTGGATATTTTCAGCGCCTTGAGGAACTTGTGATCTTGCGAGGTCCACTTGAGGCGCGTGGAGGCATCAAACTCCGGCGCGTGCTCGATGTGTTCGGATTCCTCGCTTCCGTCGTCGCGCTTGTTGAAACCGATGGTGGCTTCCAATACCAGAAAGACGTCGTACCCGGCACGCTTGATCTCGCCGATCGCCTCGGCGATGCGATCAGAATCCGATAACGATTCGTTGATCGCGTTTCCAAGCTCCTGCATCAGCTCTTTCAATCGTTCGTCCAAATCGGCGCCCCTTTCGAGGACGTTCTCAGCATAACATCTTTTCTGTTTGTGACGTACTCTGCTTCCCCTCATCGGCACAAGCAGATGGTTCCTGCATAGGACTTCGCAAGGGGCCGGATTGTTGAATCAACTCATTTGTTAGCATGGAAATAGGTGGATGCTGAGCGGCCCGCGCCAGCAGCCGGTTGGAACATTCGAGAATGGTGGCCCGAGCCAGGCAATTCCTCAGTCACGTGGTTCCCGGCATCATCAAACCGATGCGCGTTCTCTGGAACGAAGTCATCGGCTTTCTCTTTGTATGTTTAGGACTGGTTCCGATTCCGTCAGGAATCCGCGCCTGGCGTGAATTCGACAAAGGCAATGAAGGGCCCTTCCGTGTGTTGCTCACGGTCGTGTTTTGCGTGGTGATGCTCTACTTCGGCATCACGTCCTTCCTGAAGGCGCGGAACATCTCCAGAACATGAGTCCAGAACATGAGCCCCGACGAACATCCCGGTGATTTTCCGTACACGCGGGGCATCTACCGCGACATGTACCGGAGCCGTCTCTGGACGATGCGCCAGTATGCGGGTTTCGGCACGGCGGAAGAAAGCAACAAGCGCTACAAATACCTGCTGTCGCAGGGCATCACCGGCCTTTCGGTCGCCTTCGACCTGCCCACTCAGATGGGCCTGGATTCCGACCATCCGCTGGCGGCCGGCGAAGTGGGCCGTGTCGGGGTCGCCATCTGCTCGCTGGCCGACATGGAGCGGTTGCTCGACGGAATCCGCCTGGACCGGATTACGACGTCGATGACGATCAACTCGACGGCGGCCATCCTGCTCGCATTCTATGTGCTGGTGGCGCGCCGCCAGGGCGCTGACGTGCGCAAGCTCTCCGGCACCATCCAGAACGACATCCTCAAGGAGTACATCGCCCGCGGCACCTACATCTACCCGCCGCGGCCGGCGATGCGCATCATCACCGACCTGTTCGCCTGGGCAGGCGAGCAGACGCCGGAGTGGAACACGATCTCGGTCAGCGGCTATCACATTCGCGAGGCGGGCTCGACGGCGGCGCAAGAGGTCGCCTTCACGCTCACCAACGCCATCGCCTACATCGAGGCGGCGATCCAGGCGGGGCTGGACGTGGACGATTTCGCGCCGCGAATCTCCTTCTTCTTCAACGTCCATAACAATTTCCTCGAAGAGGCGGCGAAATTCCGCGCGGCCCGGCGTCTGTATGCGCGGATCATGAAGGAGCGCTTCCGCGCGCGCAACCCGCGCTCCCTGATGCTCCGCTTTCACGCGCAGACCGCGGGCTCGACGCTGACCGCCCAGCAGCCCGATGTGAATCTGGTGCGGGTGGCCCTGCAAGCCATGGCCGCGGTGCTTGGCGGCGCCCAATCGCTGCACACCAACTCCCGCGACGAGGCGCTGGCTTTGCCCACCGAGGAGTCCGTCCGCCTGGCGCTGCGAACCCAGCAGATCATCGCTTACGAGACGGGCATCCCCAGCGTCGCCGATCCGCTGGGCGGCAGCCGCTGGATCGAAGAGCTGACCGAACGCATCGAGCGTGAAGCGCTCTCGTACATCGACCGCGTTGACGCCCTGGGAGGCACGCTGAAGGCCATCGAGAGCGGCTACATCCAGAACGAAATCCAAAACGCCGCCTACCAGTACCAGCGCTCGATCGAATCCGGCGACACGGTGGTGACGGGCGTCAACCGCTTTCGCACCGATGGGGGGCCCTCGATTCCCACTTTCCAGCTCGATCCGTCCCTCGAGCAACATCAGGTGCGGCGCCTGCGCGATGTGCGCGCTGCTCGCAATGCGCGTCTGGTCGCCGACCGTCTGAAGGATCTGGAAGCGGCCGCCCGAGGGACCCGGAACCTGATGCCGCACATCGTCGGCTGCGCGGAAGCGTACGCTACGGTTGGCGAGATTTCGGACGGGCTGCGCAACGTCTTCGGTGAATACCGGGAGCAGTGATATGTGACAAGATGCAAGGGAGGTGCAGGTCCATCCATGCTCACCCGCCGTCAATGGCTCCGAACCACGGCCGCTCCAGCGCTGGCCGCGCAAAAGGGCCCGCCGAACATCTTGTTCATCATTTCCGACGATCATCATTTCCAGTGCCTGGGCGCGGCGGGCAACCCGCACATCCAGACACCGAATATTGACCGCCTTGCCTCCCGGGGCGTGCATTTCACCAACGGCATTATTTCAACCTCACAATGCGCCCCCAGCCGCGGCATCCTGCTCAGCGGGCTCGAGTCGTATCAGACGGGCCTGGAAAGCAACGACCGGACCGGTTTTCGCGAAGGCGCCGGGCCGACGATCGTCGAACAGATGCGGGGCGCCGGCTATCAGACGGCGCTGGTCGGCAAGTGGCACATTACCCCGAAGCCCGAGGCTTGCGGATTCACGAAAGCGCCCATCTGGCTGGAAAGCGCAGCCAGCCCTTACCGCGATCCAACTCTGCGGCGCGGAATCGGCGGCCAGCCGGAAAAGGTTCCCGGCCATATGACGGACATCTTCACGGAGAACGCGATCCAGTATCTCCGGGGGGCGAAGCAGCCATTTCTGCTGTGGCTGGCCTACACCGCGCCGCACACGCCTTGGAGCGAGGACGACCGGTACAAGAAACCGTACGCCGGGCGAAATGGGCAATTGGCGCCTCCCGCTCATCCCAAGGGAGGTGGCCGGTTCGACTGGGAAACGTATTACGCCGTCATCACGCACCTTGATGAAGCCGCCGGTCGCGTGATCGCGGAGACCGAAAAAGCCGGCCTTTGGGAGAACACGCTGATCGTGTTTCTTGGCGATAACGGCTACTTGTGCGGCGCCAAGGGCTTCCAGGGCAAGGTCGAAGCCTGGGATGAATCGATCCGCGTGCCGTACCTGGCCTGTGGCGGCGTCGTCCGCGCACGTGGAAAACTGGACGCACCGGTGGCTTCCGTGGACTTGCCGGCGACGTTTCTCGACTACGCCGCTGTCAAGCCCGCCCGCAAACTGGCGGGACGCAGCCTGCGGCCGGAATTTGAAACAGGACGCTCCCGGCGCGAAGTGGCTTTCTCAGCCTGGAACGACGGCCGGCCGGAGGCGCTGCTGGTTCCCAGGGCGGTCGAGCCTTATCGGGTCGCCCGCACGCGCGCTTACAAGTACATCCTTTGGGAATCCAGAAAACAGGCTTTGTTCGATCTGCGCACGGACCCGGGCGAAGAACAGAATCTCGTCGCATCAGCCGGACACACGAAAATGCTGAAGACGATGCGCGATCTGATGGCGGCCCGCATGCGCCAAACCGCTGACCCCGCACAGGCCTGGTTCTCGTGAAATAAAACACGGCGTCTGAAGTGCTTCCGTAAGACAGCTTGCTGTCGCGCGCGGCTCAGAAAGCGCTTCCGAGCCGCGACCGTCAGGGAGCGCCGGAGGCCGCCGCCACGGGTCTTTATAAGCGCAAAGGCCGCGCCCCGCGGCGCCATACCGCTGAAGAACACCGGAGTGTTCCTGCCGCGGGCGCGGTCCGTTTTGCGCGTGTCCTCAAAGGCCTGCTTGCGCGTCGTTCTGGAAGACCAGCTTGGTCTTCGTGTTGCCCAGCCGGATTTCCTGCACCTTGTACTTGCCGTCGCCGCTCGAATAGCGCACGGAAGTGGACTGGAATTTGGCGTCTGAGGTTTCCACCTTCACCGGCGCCTCCACTTTGTCCTTGCCCTGGCTGAGGACGGCAGTGTTCTCGGTCACCGTCACTTTGTATTCGCCGGGCTTGAGTTGCTTGCCGGCGACAATGGAAGGCTGAAACAGAGTCACCCGATAAGAATCAGCGGCGCTGGCCACTGCCAGGGCCATCACCGCAAAACCAAACACGAATCGCTTCATTTATCTTACACTCCTATGCCTGAAATGTTGCTCTCTCAACCCCGCGTGGGCGCAACGTGCATCCGTTTCGGCCACGAGCGTCCGTTGTGCGGCTGGTTGCTGAGAGGTTGTCGCAACTTGCGTCGCTCAATTCTATATACGTGGAGGCGGCGGAAAGGTTCCCGGTTCAGGCAGCAAACCCGTGCGCCCGGTGAGGAAGTTCAGAAGTGTTTCTTCGGCGGCTTGCTGCACCGGAGGGGAGTCTCCGAATCCGGGAATCCAGGACACTCGTTTGTCCTTCTTGAACCACGTCCATTGGCGCTTGGCGTAACGCCTTGTTTGCTTGCGCAATTCCTCCAACGCCTGGTCGAAGGTGAATGTTCCGTCGATGAGAAGCAGCGCCTGCTTATAGCCCAGAGATTCGAAGGGCTTTACTTGCCGGGGATAGCCAAGCGCCAGAATACGGCGCGCCTCGTCGGCCAGTCCGTGTTCGAACATCTCCAGGCAACGCGCATTCAAAACGCGGTAGAGCTCCTGGCGAGGAGGATCGAGCCCGATGAGCAGAGGAGCGAAGCCTCTCAACGCGGCCGCGCCTTGGGCGAGCATTTCGGTCGCCGGGCGGCGGGCCAGAAGACAGATCTCGAGGGCGCGAATCATCTTGTTTGTGTCGTTGGGATGAATGCGTCCGGCGGCTCCTGGATCCAGACGCGACAGCAGCCGGGCAAGCGAGCCTGGACGGCGCCGCTCGCGCGCGGTCAGCCGGGCACGCAGCCTCTCATCCCGCTGCGGCCCTTCGAACAACCCATCGAGCAGCGCGCGGAGATAGAAGCCGGCGCCGCCCGCGATCAGGGGCAGGTTCCCGCGAGATGCAATCCCGGCCAGCGTCTGCCGCGCCATCCGCGCGTAGTCGCCGGCGGTGAACAGCTCATCGGGATTCAGGACGTCCATGAGGTGATGCGGAATTCCCTCACGCCGGCCGGGAGCAAGCTTTGCGCTGCCGATGTCGAAGTGCCGGTACACCTGGACCGAATCGCAGTTGACGATTTCGCCACGAAAACGATGGGCGAGTCTCAAAGCAAGGGTGCTTTTCCCCGAGCCGGTGGGGCCGACGATGGCCACCAGCGGCCAGTCTTTGGTGAAAGGCTGCAAGCTACTAAGATACTTCCCGGAATGCCGGCGATATACTGGGAGCAGCAGGCAAGAAGGCGATGACCTCTTTGTATCCACTCACGCCGGCGCTGGTGACCGGCCAGCGCATGAGCCGCGAGGAGTTCCTGCGCGTCTGGGAGCAAATGCCCGGCGTGAAGAATGCGGAGCTGATCGATGGAGTTGTCTACGTGTCTTCCCCTGTAAGCCTGGACCACAGCGAGTTCGACGGGATGATTCATTGGTGGCTGGGACAATACGCGGCCTTCACTCCAGGAGTGCGCTATGCCCCGAGCGCCACTTGGCTGATGCTGGAAAGCGCTCCGCAACCGGATGCCGCGTTGCGCATTCTGCCCGAATGCGGGGGCCAGTCCACCGTGGAAGGCAAGTACGCTGTCGGTGCACCCGAGCTGGCTGTCGAGATCTGCCTGGCCAGCACCGAAGTGGACTTCGGTCCGAAACTCGCGCTCTACCAGCGCGCCGGCGTGCGTGAGTACATGACCATTGAGCTGTTCGTGAAGCGCATCGCCTGGCGCGAGCTGTTTCAGGGCGCCTTCCGGTATCTGGCCCCTGCCGCCGACGGCAGCTTGCGTTCACAGGTCTTCCCTGGACTATGGCTGGACGAGCAGGCCTTTTGGAAGCGAGACGAGCAGCGGATGCTGGCCACGCTGGAGAGAGGCCTGAAGGATTCGGCCCACGCGGCTTTCGTGGCCAGGATGCAGTCCTAGACCACACCTCACTGAAACTGCGCCACAAGCCGATGGAAACAATGGGGGTATACTCAAGGAAGAGGCGATCTCCCCTCGCGAGACTCGGAGATAGAAAGTCAGGCGAATGATAGTCAGGGCCTTGCCAGTCGTTCTGGCGCTTTTCGGCGCCGTGTCCCCTTTGTACCCGCAACAAATCGCAACTCCAGCGAACAACAAGCCGGACAAGGCAACGGCCTACTATAACTACGCCATGGGGCACCTGTACGCCGAACTTGCCGGCGCGTACGGCAACCGGGGCGAATACTTCACCAAGGCCATTCAGCACTACCGGCTGGCGATCAAAGCGGATCCAGCGGCGACGCTTCTGGTCGAGGAGCTTGCCGAGCTTTATATTCAATCGGGCCGGCTGCGCGACGCGGTGTCGGAAGCTGAAGACGGGTTGAAGCAAAACCCGGACGACTTGAATCTGCGGCGGCTGCTTGGGCGCATCTACACCCGGCTGATCGGCGATACACAGCAAAACCGCGTCAATGAAGAGATGCTCAAGAAGGCGATTGAGCAGTACACCAGGATCGTCGAAAAAAGCCCCGCCGAAGCCAGCACCTGGCTGATCCTGGGGCGGCTGCACAAAGTGGCGCAGAACTCGGTCGAGTCCGAAAAAGCGTACAAGAAGGCCCTGGAAATCGATCCGAACCAGGATGAGGCGCTCACCGGGCTGGCGATGGTGTACGCCGACGTCGGCGACACCAGGCAGGCGGCCGAATTGCTGAAAAAGGCCAGCGAAAAATCTCCGTCGGTGCGCACGCTGGCGGCGCTGGCGGCGGCCTATGAGCAGCTTCGCGATTATTCGAGCGCCTCGGCCGCCCTGCGCAAAGCGCTCGAGATGCAGCCGCAGAACACCGAGATCAAGCGCGGGCTGGCCCAGAATCTGCTGCTGGCGGAGAAACTCGAGGAGGCGCTCGATCTGTTCCAGCAACTGGCCGTCGAAGAGCCGCGGGACGCGATCGCCCACCTGCGGATCTCGCAGATCTACCGGCAGCAGCGCAAGTTCGACAAGGCGCGAGAGGCGCACAAGAAGGCCGCCGAAGCCGATCCCAACAGCCTCGAGATCCGCTACAACGAGATCAGCCTGCTGGAGGCCGAGGGTAAGGCGGCCGATGCGATCGACGTGCTGAAGCAGATTCTGTCGGCCACCTCGAAGAGGAACTACAACCCGGGGGAGCGGAGCAACCGCGCCGTTCTTCTCGAGCGGCTGGGATATCTCCAGCGGACCGCCGAGCAGTTTACGCAAGCCATCGAGAGCTTCCGCGAGATGATGAAACTGGATGAAGAGCAGGCCGCGCGGGCCTCGGTGCACATCATCGAGACCTACCGCATGGCGCGCGAGCTTCCCAAGGCCTTCGAAGAAGCCAAGGCGGCTCGCGAGAAATTCCCCAAGGAGCGCTCCGTTCAGGCCATGTACGCCTTCATTGCCGCCGACGCCGGCAAGGCGGCCGAGGCTGAGCGCATGGGGCGAGAGCTTTACAAGGACAAGAAAGACCGCGAAAGCTGGGTCT
Organism: Acidobacteriota bacterium; assembly: GCA_016201205.1. GTDB lineage: Bacteria > Acidobacteriota > Terriglobia > Bryobacterales > Bryobacteraceae > CADEFT01. The sequence goes on along the minus strand of JACQDF010000064.1, from coordinate 37,523 downwards.
CGCTGGCTCAAATTTACGAGCGAACCAGGAACTACGCGGAGATGGGCAAAGCGCTCGACGAGGCCGAGAAGCTCTCCGATGACAAAGAGGAGAAAGAGAACATCTGGTTCATGCGCGGCGCCATGTACGAGAAGCAGAAGAAGTACGACGCAGCCGAAGCCGAATTCCGCAAAGTCATCGCTTCCAACCCGGGCAACACGTCCGCGCTCAACTACCTCGGCTACATGCTGGCGGACCGCAACACGCGCGTCAGCGAGGCCCATGATCTCATCCGCAAAGCCCTCGATCTGGATCCGAACAACGGCGCCTATCTGGACAGCCTCGGCTGGGCTTTGTTCCGTCTGAACCGGCTCGAGGAAGCGGAAGGGCTTCTGAAACGCGCCCTCGAGCGCACCTCCCGGGATCCCACCATTCACGATCATCTGGGCGATGTGTACATGAAGCAGGGCAAGGTGCGGGAAGCGATCACCCACTGGCAAAAGTCGCTCAAGGAATGGGAGACAACGCCCGCCAGCGAGCACGATTCCAATGAGGTGGCCAAGGTCCAGAAGAAGCTGGACACCGCCAAAGTGCGGCTGGCCAAGGAAGGAAAATAGCGCGGCCCGGAGTGTAGAAGATGGCTCAGGGGCGGCGGCAGCGGACGCGCTCGATCTCTTCCGGTGTCAGCAACTGCTCGATCCGGATGTCCAGTTCACAGATGATGTGATCCGCCAGCCGTGTGGAAAGGACGCGCACTCCTTTGAGCACATTGTGAATGTGAGGCTGCGAGGCGCCGAGGCGGAGCGCCAGGCCGCGCTCGGTCAGCTCGCCGTTGCGGATGCGCCGCGCAAGCACGGCCAGCAGGCGGCTCTGCAGGATGGCAAACAGCATAGTCAAGCTCCCTCTATATCCGCCGGAAATAGGTCCGGCTTTACAAAAGAATTCTAACGTATAATCGAAGTATTTTCCAATTATTTCTTTTGATGTACAACCTGCTTCTTATCTGTTGATTATGGCGGCTTCGAAGCGTCCGTGGCGTCCCACCTGGCCGGATTTGTGTGAGAAATAAATTGACGAATTCCATCTGGAATTTAGCATAGAGGAAATCCAGTCAGGGCCGCCCGCCCGGGCGGCCGGGCTGAGGAGACACCCAAAAATGAAGCAATGGACACGGTCCGACACAATCGCTCTCGCCTTTCAGCTATGCGCTACCTGTCACGGTTCCGGCTTGCGCATCGGGCGTAGGGGCGGCATCAACCCTTGCAACTGCGTGCTGCGCGCCGTTTTCCGGATTTGCTACAACCGGTTCCGGTTTTGCGTCACCAAAGAGAAACACCTGAGCCGCGCCACCCTCGAGTACGGCACCGGAGGCAAAGACCGGCGCTACCTCTGGAGCCGCAAAGACGAAGAATACATCGCGGATTTTTTTCTGGTGAGCAAACGCACGCTCTCCGAGCCGGAATGGCAGGTGTTCCGGTTCCACTTCCTGCTGGGCGCGGATTGGAAGCTGTGCTGCCGGCGGCTCGCCGTGGATCGGGGCAATTTCTTCCATATGGTGTATCGCATCGAGCAAAAGCTGGGGCGCACGTTCAGGGAGTTGGAGCCTTACGCGCTGTTCCCACTCGATGACTACTTCCACGGGGCCCTTCATCCTGAGCCCCATGACCCGCTGCCGGGCCCGCCAGCCGCGGAGAATGGTCACAGCGCACACCTGGTGATCCCCATCCGGGCGCAGGCGGCGCCGCCCGTCGTCGAGATTCCCGAGGAAAGAGCCGCGTGATACAATCCCTCACGTGCACAAGCTGGGTTTTCTGCTCTTTATCCTGCTGCCCGCGGCCGCCGCCGACTGGGCTGCTTTGTTCAGCGGCAAGAATCTCGACGGCTGGGAGAGCGTCGGCGACGGAGTCTGGACGGTGACGCGCGACGGCACGCTGGTCGGCCAGCGGGCCTCGAGAGCCGTCAAGCAAGCGTGGCTCTACACCAGGCAGGAGTTCCGCGAATTCGATCTCAGCCTCGAGTACTGGACCAGGCTGAGCGGCAATAGCGGCGTCTCGATCCGCGATACCTCCCGCGGCAAGTGGGCGTGCGGCGACCAGTGGGTGGCTGACAAGACCCCGTCGCACATCGGCTATGAAATCCAGATCTGGATGGGCGATGAAAAGACTCCGTATCCGAGCGGCAGCGTCTATCTGTTTGCCAAAGCCAAATCCGGTGTCCAAATCCCGAACGATTGGAACAAACTCGAGATCGAGTCGCGAGATGCCGTCATCCGCGTCAAGGTGAATGGCCAGCCGGTAGCCGAGCATCCGGGAGATCCGCGGCGCAGCAAGACCGGCCCCATCGGTCTCCAGTTGCACGATGCGGCCAGTCTGGTGATGTTCCGCAACATCCGCATTCGCGAGATTCGCAAACCGTAGCTATTCGCGCCTGGCGGCGAAAAACTCGCGCAGCAGCGCGAGGCACTCCGCCGCCAGCACGCCTTCCACGACTTCGACGCGGTGGTTCAGCAGGTCGGAATCAGCCAGGCGAAACTTCGCCCTGACGCCGCCGAAGCGGAGGTCCCGCGCGCCGAACACAAGGCGCTTGACGCGCGCGTACACCAGCGCGCCGGCGCACATGACACAGGGTTCGAGGGTGACGTACAGGGTGGCTTCGTCGAGGCGGTAATTGCCGATGCGCCCGGCCGCTTCCCGCAGAGCCAGGATCTCGGCATGGGCTGTCGGGTCCGAGCGGCGAACCGGCGAGTTATAGCCTCGCCCCATCACCTCGCCCTCGATCACCAGGACGGCGCCCACGGGAACTTCGCCCGTCTCACGGGCTTGCTGTGCCAGCAGAAGCGCCTGGCGCATGAACTGCTCGTCTCTTTCTTGCATCGATTCGTCCCTCACCCCAGGACCGGGGCGCCCCAGGACCGGGGTGGGCCGGCGCTGGTCGATTGCGGCGGCGCCAGCATCCAGAATACCGGCAACGGGCGGCCGCTTTGCCGTCCGCGTCATAATCTTACCTATGAAGAAAATCGCAGGCCACCTGATCTGGGCAGGTATCGCCGTTCTGGGCGCCTATGCGCTGGCGGGCGTTGCCCTCAGCCGCGGGGAAACCGTCAACAGCATGTGGCTGGTGCTGGCCGCCGTCTCGACTTACCTCATCGGCTTCCGCTTCTATGCGAAATTCATCGCCGCCAAAGTGATGGCGCTCAACAACGAACGGGCCACGCCCGCCGAACGGCTGCGCAACGGCCACGACTTCGAGCCCACCAACAAGTGGATCCTCTTCGGCCACCACTTCGCCGCCATCGCCGGCCCCGGACCGCTGGTGGGGCCGACGCTGGCGGCTCAGTTCGGCTATTTGCCCGGGACGCTGTGGATCATCGCCGGCGCCGTGCTGGGCGGCGCCGTCCAGGATTTCGTGATCCTGTTCAGCTCGATGCGCCGGGACGGCAAATCCCTCGGGCAGATGGCCCGCGAGGAGATCGGAAAGCTCGGCGGCTTCACCGCGCTCGTCACCGTGCTGCTGATCATGATCATTCTGCTGGCGGTGGTGGCGCTGGTGGTGGTGAATGCGCTGAAAGGCAGTCCCTGGGGCACGTTTACCATCGCCGCCACCATGCCCATCGCCGTCTTCATGGGGCTCTACCTGCGCTACTGGCGGCCGGGCAAGGTGCTCGAGGGATCGATCCTCGGCTTCCTGCTGGTGCTGGCGAGCATCTTCGCCGGTGAGGCGGTGAGCAAATCGGCCACGCTGGCGCCGTGGTTCACGATGAGCGGACTGGCGCTCGCCTTCGCCGTGATCCTGTACGGCTTTTTCGCCAGCGCCCTGCCCGTCTGGCTGCTGCTCGCCCCGCGTGATTATCTGAGCACCTTCGTCAAGCTCGGCGTGGTGCTGCTGCTGGGCGTGGGCATTCTCTTCGTGCGGCCGAATCTGGAATTGCCCGCCTTCACCCGCTTTGTCGATGGCAACGGGCCGATCTTCGCCGGCAAGATTTTTCCCTTCTGCTTCATCACTATCGCCTGCGGGGCCGTCAGCGGGTTTCATTCGCTGATCTCCTCGGGAACCACGCCCAAGATGGTCGCCAAGGAGTGGCACGTGTGGCCGGTGGGCTACGGCTCGATGCTGCTCGAGAGCTTCGTCGCCATCATGGCGATGATCGCCGCCAGCGTGCTCCAGCCGGGTGTGTACTTCGCCGTCAACTCGCCCGCGGGTATTGTGGGGGCAACGCCCGACGCCGCCACCGCCACCATCTCCTCCTGGGGCTTTCCCGTAACCGCGCTCGAAATGACCGAGCTGGCGCGCGACGTGGGCGAAGAGACGCTGTTCTACCGCACCGGCGGCGCGCCCTCGCTGGCATTGGGTATGGCGCATATCTTCGCCTCGACCGGCGGAGGCCGCGCCATCCTCGGCTTCTGGTATCACTTCGCCATCATGTTCGAGGCGCTGTTCATCCTCACCGTGATCGACGCTGGAACGCGCGTCGGCCGCTTCATGCTGCAAGACCTGCTCGGCAATGTGCACAAGAAGCTGGGGGAGACGAGCTGGATGCCGGGCGTGATCGGCGCCAGCGCGCTGATTGTGCTGGCCTGGGGCTACTTTCTTGTGCAGGGCGTGGTGGACCCGCTGGGCGGCATCAACTCGCTGTGGCCTTTGTTCGGGATCGCCAACCAGTTGCTGGCGGCCATCGCGCTGTGCGTGGCGACGACGATTCTGCTGAAGATGCACGGCGCCCGCTACCTGTGGATCACGTGCACACCGCTGGCGTGGCTGGTGACGGTGACGTTCACCGCGGGCTGGCAGAAGATTTTTTCGCCGCTGCCGCGGATCGGTTTCCTGGCGCAAGCCGATCAGCTCGAAAACGCGCTGCGCGGCGGCAAGGTGGTGGCCGCCAGGATCGCCGAAACAGAGACGCTGATCTTCAATAACCGCCTTGACGCAGCCGTCTGCGGCGTTTTTCTGGTGCTGGTGACCGCGATCCTGGCGGATTCCATCAGGCTGTGGATCGGCATCCTGCGCGGCACACGCGAAGCCAAGGTGCGGGAAGCGCCGTTTGTCGTGTCGCGGCTCCGGCCGGAGGAAATATGAGAGCGTTGTGGCATATTCTCCGAGGGCTCCTGAAAGAGCTCTCCGACGAAAGCGCCTATGAGCGGTATCTGGCCGCGCGCGGGCTCTCGCATTCGGCCGAAGAATGGCGGCGCTTCTGGGAGCGCCGCTTACGCTCGAAGTATCTGCGCGCGAAGTGTTGTTAAGGTTGTCAGGGTTGTGCCGCCAGTCACGGCCTCCTCGCCAGCCTCTTCAACGCCCGCAAATTGCGCAAGTCGTCGCCCTCTTTCTCGACCGGCGTCTCCAGGATGAACGCCTTGCCCGCCAGCTTCGGATGCCTCAGGATGCGGCCAAACGCCTGTGGGCCGATGTGCCCCTTGCCGATGTGCTCATGGCGGTCGCGGTGCGAGCCGAGCGGCGCCTTCGAGTCGTTGGCGTGCAGCACCGGGATGCTTTCAAGGCCCAGCCAGCGCTGAGCTTGTTCCAGAGTCGCTTCCAGCCCCTCCTCGGTCGCGATGTCGTAGCCGGCGGCCAGCAAGTGGCAGGTATCGAGGCAGTAGCCGACGGGCAAGGGGGTCTTGCCGGCGGCGGCTCGCCGCAACTCGGCCAATTCCTCCAGGCGGCTCCCCAGGGCGCTTCCCTGGCCCGCCGTGCATTCGAGCAGCAGGGTGAGGCTGCCTGCCGCCAATCCGGCGGTGGCCTGCTCGAGGGAGTCCGCGAACATGCGGATCGCTTGCGCAACGCTTTGCCCGCGATAGTTCCCCGGATGCGCTACCAGGTACTCGGCGCCGATCGCAGCGCAGCGTCCTGCTTCTTCCCTAAACGCCGCAACGGACTTGTCGCGCACCACGCGGTCCGCCGCCGCCAGATTGATCAGGTAGTTGCCGTGCACCACCAGCGGCCGTAAGTCATAGCGCGCGCGTAGCTGCTTCAGCCGGGCGATGTCGTCCGGGTCCGCGCCGGCAGCGCGCCACATCCGCGGGCTGGCGGAGAAAATCTGGAACGTGCTGGCGCCCAGCTCGTGCGCCTTTCGGGCAGCCGCCGCAAGCGATCCCGCAATGGACACGTGCAGCCCGACGCGAACAGGCGGCGTCACTGCTTGTCGTGCACCAGGTAGTGCGCTAAAAAGGTGGTTGACGGCCCTTTGCTGGTGCGATTCGGCATCAGCGTTTTATTTGGACCGGAGCCGAACGACGCGCGGATCATTTGAGAGGTCATCTAAGAGTCTCGCTCGTCGTCGATCAAACGGGGATGATATTCGGGGCCTGAGTGAGTTGACTCCCTGCTTTTGCAGCTCTGCCAACAGTTCCAGTGCCTCCGCAAGCTGCTTCTTGTTTATGTGCGGATGATTGTTGAGGATCTCCTCAATATCTACAGGTCGTAGCATATCGTTGGCTCCTTATGCCTCACATGAATGACCGATAGTCATTGACGATGTGAATTGTGCCGTTCGCCCTAACCTTGACCATATAGTCCGACAATAGATCATGGTAACCACGGATGGCTTGGCTTCTCTCCGTGCTTGCCCCAAAATCGTCGATCCGGAGGTTGATGTCGCGCCTGAGAACCTCCATTGAGATTCCATAACCATGGGAGTGCCATTTTTGCGTGTCGTTTAGTTGTTTACCTATGGCTTGAGCCCGCAACTTCTTCATCTGCTTCGTAACGCGCACTCCGTGAGTTTCCGTCTTCGTCCAATTCTTGAATGATTTGTACTTGACCAGCCACTCTTCCAGTAAGGCAATTGAAAGCTCTCGCGCTTGCTCGTAATGGTACAACTCCCCCTGATCGAACGCATTGACCAGTAAACTGATTTCAGCTGGAGAGATCTGTGCTTTTGGGTCTTGGGCCCTCTTGAGCAGTGCGCCGTACCTTTCAAGGTAGCCCAAAGCCGATATCCGTCTTCCCATTTGCGTTTCCACTTGGGGGTCGATTGGACCAAGGCGCGAGTAGTAGTCCATGTGAATGGCGTCGCCGGACATCGCGAAAATAGTCCCGGCGGAGAACGCCTGATTGGGGACCACGAAATCGACGAGCTTGTAGTGCTTCCTAACGGTATCTACCATTCTTTGGACGGTCTCAATGAACCCACCGCCGGTCGTGAGAACAATCACAAGCTTGCGCTTATTCGTGCCCGATCGGCTTCGCCTCTCCACGGCCGTTCTCAGAATGTCATCAACCCCATCAATGAGCGGGCCATTCAGGCTTAGGGCATGCGCTGAAAACAGGCTTTCGATGGTCGCTAGTCTCCCATGGAGTTCATGTTCGACGAACTCGTTCGCCGTCGGTGGCGGCTGATTAATGCGCGCAGAGAGGTCTTCAGCTACTGTCCTGTCTTTTTCCATCGTGCCAAAACTGCCTTCCGTGCGCTCTCGCTGCGTTGCTCTGGAGTCAAGCGTGCCGCCCTCGTTCGCCCTCCTATCAGCCCACCCTTCCTTCCCATCTTGACGAAGTATTCCAGCACTTCCGGCGGCAATCTCTTCTTGGCCATCACAACCCTAGTATACGTGACCCTCTCACCAAAAATCAACCCTTGACATACGGTAGGGGGTTACGTATATTCATCTCATGAAGCACAAAGCCCCGGCCCGCGCGCTAACGCTAACCGGGGCTTTCATCCGTACAGCCGAAGCCGAACGGACTCGCAACCCCATTATCCGGCTTCAGGCTGCGGATCTCAAGAGGAGATTCCATGACCTGCCACAACTGCCGGATCGACTGCCGGAAGTTCGGTAAGCCTAAGAACCGCCAGCGCTACCAATGTCAGCAATGCCACAAGGTGTTCGACCGCCGAAGCCAACAGCAGCACGGGCACTCGCATAGGACCCATGTTGACACGTCCGGGGACGCGATGCGTAGCCGCCGTAGCTGCTCATAGAGCCGTTATCGGGATTGATTGCGCGGTCTCTGTTAAAGGCAGGCTCTGTTCTGCCAGGCAGATCACACCCCCGGCCCCGATGGGCATGCCCAGTTTCTCCAAAAGGCGGAAACGTCCGGCATCGCGTCTGCCCGGCGAGGCTGTTTTCTTGAACTCCAGCGGATACACGGTTCCATCCCGCACGATCAGAAGATCGATTTCCTGCTTGTCCTTGTCCCGATAGTAGTAGAAAGGCGGGGAAAGACCGCGGTGGTGATAGCTGCGAAGCAGTTCGGAGAGGATCCAGGTTTCGAGGATGGGGCCGCCCATGGCGCCTGCTTCCAGAGTTTCGGGGCTCGACCACCCGGTGAGATAGGCGCACAGCCCCGTGTCCAGGAGGTATGACTTGGGAGCCTTGATCATCCGCTTGCTTATGTTGCTGTGATAGGGTTCCAGCAGGTAAGCAATGCCTGATGCCTGCAAGATGGACAGCCAGCTCCTGGCCGTGTTTACCGCCACGCCGGCATCACGGGCCAGGTCGGAAATGTTCAGAATCTGCGCTGTTCTTGCCGCCAGCGCGCGGACGAAGCGGAGAAAAACCATCTCATCGCCGACTCGAGCCAGATCGCGGACGTCCCGCTGCAAATAGGTTTGCACGTAAGAACCGTAGAACAGATCGCGATCCACGGCCTCGTTCAGAGCAACAGCCGGAAAGGCCCCTCGCCAGATGAGCTTGTAAATCCCCGAAAGCGAAAGGGTCCCGCCGGTTTTCATACGGCTGCCGATCGGACCTTGAACCGGCAAGAAGGGCTCCGCCTGTGCATCTGTCCCGAGCAGCTCCCGGCGCGACAAGCCGAGAAGGTGAACCACAGCGACCCGTCCCGCGAGGGACTCTGAAATGCCCTTCATGAGATGGAAGTGCTGCGATCCGGTGAGCCAGAACAGACCGGGCCGCCGGCCGCGGTCGGCCTCCATCTTGATGTAGGGAAGCAACCCCGGCGCATATTGGATTTCATCGATCAATAGCGGAGGACGGAATCTTTGAAAGAACAATGCGGGATCTTCTCTGGCGACACTCAAGACCAGCGGATCGTCGAGCGTCACATACGCTCGCTCCTGCCCGCTCAAGTGCCTAAGAACAGTTGTCTTACCGACCTGCCTTGCGCCGGTCAAAAGCAGAACGGGGAACTGCGTAGTGGCATTGGCAATGAAGGCTTCGATGGTTCGAGGGAGGTAGGTTTTCCCGTCCATATTTCAATTCTACTGCAAAACAGACGGCCTGCCCGCGCGCCACTTGATCCGCTGCCGCATTGATGGCAGCCGGGAGTAATATTAGAAGCGTATGGCACCCGTTCTCTTACTTCTCGCCGCCGGCGCCCTGCTTGCCCAGCCGGCCGAGTATCGCATCGAGCCGGGCGGGGACAATCAGATCGCCCTGGACGTCGAGAAAACCGGCCTGATGAAGGGCAAGAAGCACCACTTCGTTTTTCCGCGCTACCAAGGCAAGCTCGTGTTCGACGCCGGCAACCCGTCGAACTCGCGAGTTGAACTGAAGATCGACTCGGCGAGCGTCGTCTGCCATGACACCTGGCTGAGCCCGAAGGACCTGAAGAAAGTCATCGACTACACGTTGAAAGACATGCTGGCGGTGAGGCAGTACCCGGAGATGCGCTTCCAGTCGAGCAAAGTCACCGCGCTGGGAAATAACCGCTTCACGGTCGATGGCACGCTGACGATTCGCGGAATCGGCAAGCCGGCGACGCTGGACGTGACGCTCGAGTCCGGCAAACTCCTCTTTGACGGAAAGAGCGTTGTCAAGCTGACCAATTATGGCCTCAAGCCGCCAAGCGCCGGGCTGGGAACCGTCGGAACGAAGGATGAGATGACGGCGCTGTTCCGTGTGGCTGCTTTGGGGCAGCGTTAGCCGGCCGCTCCCAGTTTAAGCAACTGCTCGGCGTGCCGGATCGCTTCCGGCGTGAGGTGGTCGCCGGAAAGCATGCGTCCGATCTCGCGGGTGCGAGCCTCACCAGCCAATTCCTCAATGGCAGCGGCAGTGCGCCCCTTCGACTCGCGTTTCTCGACCGAGTAGTGGTGATCGGCAAAACCGGCGATCTGCGCCAGGTGCGTGACGCAGAGCACTTGGTTCGATGCGGAAATCTGCCTGAGGCGGCGGCCGACGGTTTCCGCGACGCGTCCCCCGATGCCGGCATCGACCTCGTCGAATACCAGCGTGCGCGGCACGCCTCGAGCCGGCTTGCTTGTGCCGATCAAACAGGTCTTCAACGCCAGGGCGACACGCGACAATTCTCCTCCCGAGGCGACTCGATCGAGAGGCCTCGGCTCCTCGCCGAGATTCGGCGAAATGAGGAACTCGATCGCATCCACGCCGCCGGCGGACCAGCCGGCGTCGGAAAACACGATCCGGAACCGCGTGCGCTCCATCGCCAGCGACGCTAATTCGCTTTCGACCTTCTTCTCCAGCTTGCGAGCCGCCTCCTGGCGGAGATGGGAAAGACGGGCGGCCGCTTCGCGGAAGGACGCGGCCGCCTGGTCGGCCTTCGTTTTCAGCTCCACGCGGAGGGATTCCGCGTTTTCCGCTGAATCAAGCTGGCGGCGGATGGTGTCATAGAACGTGAGGATCGCCGGGATGGTCGCCCCATACTTGCGCTTGAGTTTCTCCACGGCCGCCAGCCGGGACTCGACCTGATCCAGCCGCGCCGGGTCTGCTTCAAGCTTGCCGAGGTAATCGCGCAACGAGTACGATACGTCCTCTGTCTGCGCCTCGGCGCCGCGCAGCGATTCCATCAGCGGTTCGAGCGACGCGTCGATCCGGCTCAGATCCTCGATGCGCTTGCGCGCCTGCCGCATTTGTGAAAGGGCCGACGCGGGAGAATCGTAAAGCGCCTCGAAGGCGCCGGAAGCGTTCTGCTCGAGGCGGGTGACATTCTGCAAACGGCGCTTTTCCTGCTCGAGCGATTCGTCCTCGCCCGGCTTGGGGGCAACCGCTTCGATCTCGCGCACCTGATAGGACCAAAGGTCGGCCAGCCGCAGCCGCTCCTGCTCGGTGCGGTCAAGCTGCTCCAATTCTCCGGTCACGCTGTTCCAGTCCGCGAACAGGCGCCCGGTTTCGTCGAGCAGCGGTTCGGCGCGCGCAAATTCGTCCAGCATGTCCAACTGCCCGGACATGTCGAACAGCCGCTGCTGGTCGTGCTGGCCATGGATCTCCCCGAGGATTGCAGCGAGGTCCTTGAGCACGGTCACCGTGACCGGCCGGCTGGCTGCGAAGGCCCGGGACTTGCCGTTGGAGAGAATCTCGCGCTCGATCAGCAGCTCTCCCTCCTCGAGCGCCAGGCCGGCGGATTCCAGTTGCGCGCGTACGGCTGGCGTGTCCGGCAGCTCGAAGATGCCCGCGACCCGGGCGCGCTCGGCGCCGGTGCGGACCATTTCCGCGGACGCCCGCCCGCCAAGCAGCAGGCCGAGGGCGCCGACGACGATCGACTTGCCGCTGCCGGTCTCCCCGCTGAGCACGTGGAAGCCGGCGCGAAAGCGCACGCGCAGCCGCTCGATGACGGCGTAATTTTCCACCAGCAGCTCGACGAGCATTTTGACGGCCATGATAGCGCGGTCCGGTGCGGTGCGGGCGAGGTGAAACATTTTATGTAATTATTGTTTTATCTGCCGCTCGCCCGCGCTCCATCGGCTATCATAGAAGGCAGCATAGAAAGGAGCCGTTTTTTTGCTGCTCACGCCGGCGCTTCTCCAGATCCGCATTTGGGAGCTGATTAACACGGAGAAGCCGATCCCACTGGCTGTCCTGATTTCCCTGCTGGTCTTCTCGGTGCTGAGCTGGGGCGTTGTGTTCGCCAAGTGGAACTCGCTCAGAAAGGCCCGCGCTGCGAACTCGAGCTTCCTGCGGGCCTTCCGGAAGGCGACCGGCCTGGACGCGCTGGCGCTGGCCGGCGAACAGTTCAGGGACTCGCCGCTGGCCGCTGTTTTCGGCTTTGGCTATGAGGAAATCGAGCGCCAGTTGAAGACGCTCGGGCGTGTGAAGAACAAGACAGCCGTCGAGCGCATGCTGCACCTTGGCGCCAGCCAGGAAGCCTCGCGGCTGGAAGACCGCATGAACTGGCTGGCCACCACCGCCACCGTCTGTCCTTTTATCGGCCTGTTCGGGACCGTCTGGGGCATTATCGAGGCGTTCAATGCCCTCAGCTTTTCCGGAGCCGCCAGCCTGCGGGCGGTCGGCCCTGGCATCGCCGACGCGCTGGTGGCGACGGCGATGGGTCTGGGGGCGGCGATCCCGGCGGCGATTTTCTACAACCACTTCGGCCACGTGATTCGACATCTCGGCGTCCGCATGGAGGAATTTGTGCTCGAGTTCATGAATCTGGCCGAGCGCACCTTCGAGGAACCGATGGTGGGACAACCGGCCCGCCTGCAAGGGCGAGAGAGAAGCGCGTTCGGCGAGGGATAGACCGCGATGGCGTTCTCGATGGGATCCACCGGAAGCTGGCGCCGGCAGAGCGGCGTCGGCACGATGTCGGAGATCAACGTCGTCCCGCTGGTCGACGTCGTGCTGGTTCTGCTGATCATTTTCATGCTGACGGCGCAAGTGATGGAATTCGGCCTCGAGATCGACGTGCCGAAGGTACGCGAGGAGCGCACCAGCGCGCAAGAGCTGCCCGTCGTTTCCATGACCGCCAAAGGAAACCTGTACCTGAACGACAAGCCGATCAATATCAACAATATCGGCGATGAAGTGCGGAAGCGCTTCGGCGGCCAGTCAAAAGCTGTATACGTCAAGGCCGACAAGAACGTCACATGGGATGTGCTGGCACAAGTGGTCAGCGCTGTCAGCTCGGCCAAGCTGGAAGTGCGCATGGTGACCAAGCCGGAGGACATCGCGGATAAGCCGCGATAAGAAACTATGGTGGCTTACGCGGACGCATTCGAGCACCAGGACCGGGTCACAGGCTTTCTGGCAGCTTCGCTTGCCTTTCACGCGGCGATCACCGGGGGTCTGCTGCTCTGGGATTGGTATTACAACCGCCCCCGCGACCGCTTCGGTGACCCGAATGCCTTGGGCGCCGGGGTGACCGTGACGGCCGTCAGCCAGATTCCGCTGCCTTCGCGCGGCCGGACCAATCCGGTTGCCAATGAGACAGAATCGCAGGCCCCACAACGGCCAAAACCGAAAGTGACGAAAGCGGCGCCGGAAGACGAAAGCGCCATCCCCATCCTCAAGAGCCGCAAACCGGGCAAGAAGCAGAAAACGCTGATTGCGCAGCAGCGCTATCAGCCCAGGAAAGAATACGACGCCAACCAGGTGTACAGCTCGACCGGGGCGCGCGTATCGACTCCGATGTTCGGCACCACGTCCGCCGGCGGCGTGGGAGTCGGCGTCACCAACCCGTTCGGCACGCGCTTTGGCTGGTACGCGGACCTGATCCGGCAGCGCGTGGCCGAGAAGTGGCGCACGCAGGATCTGGACGCGCGGCTGGAGACGGCGCCCATCGTGATTGTGACTTTCGATATCCAGCGCACCGGGCAGGTGGGCAACATCCGCCTGCTCCAGCGCAGCGGCAATTATGCGATCGATCTTTCGGCGCAGCGGGCGATCCAGGAAGCCAGCCCGCTGCCTCCCCTGCCGGACGGCTTCGAGCGGAATGCAGCCAGCGTGGAGTTCCGCTTTCAATTCAAACGATGAAGAAAACGTTCCTTTTGAGCTTGCTGGCCGCGACCGTCTGGCCGCTGGCCGCGCAACAGCGCAGCGACCTGATCGTCGAGCTGCTGAAAGGCGACCGGCCGGCAATCGCGATTCCGGATTTCCGCGGATCGGGCGATGCGCAGAAACACATGGCGGTGTTCAACGACACTCTGTACAACGAGATCCAGGGCTCGGGCGTGTTCAAGGTGGTTTCCAGGAGCCTGCTTCCGCGCCTCAACCCGCAAGTGCCCCAGGATTTCAAGCCTGCCGGCCGGGGCAGCGGTGACGGCTACTGGATGACGGACTGGTCTTCGCCGCCGGTCTCAGCCAATTACCTGGCCTTTGGCTATACGGGGATTCAGAACAACCAGCTCGTTCTGTTCGGCTGGCTGTACAACGTGCAGCAGACGCTTGCCAGCGCCCAGGTGATCGGAAAGCTGTATTTCGGCGATGTGAACGACGATGGCGCCAGAAAGGTGGCGCGGGAATTCGCCGCCGACATCCTCAAGCTGATGGGCATGCCGGGCCTGGCGGGCACGAAGATCTTCTTCGTCTCCAGCCGAACCGGAGAAAAACAGATCTGGATGATGGACTACGATGGATCCGGCCAGCGGCAGTTTGCGCAATACAGGGACCTGTGCACCATGCCGTCGGTTTCCCCGGATGGCAGCCGGATCGCCTTTACGACGTTCACGCCGAACGGCCCGCAGATTCTGGTGCATTCGACCGAGACCGGGCGGCGGCTCCCGTTCCTGAATCCGGCGGCTTCAATGAACGCGACGCTCAGCTTTTCGCCGGACGGCTCGAAGGTGATTTTTGCGTCCAAAGTGGGCGGGTTCGCGCAACTGCACCTGGCCAACCCGGACGGCAGCGGGCTACAGCGGCTTTCCAACAGCCGCGCCATCGAAGTCGAGCCCAAGATCAATCCCAAGACCGGAGCGGACGTGGTGCTGGTTTCGGGTCGCAGCGGACCCCCTCAAATATATAAAATGAGTCTGGATGGCGCGGACGTGACTCGGCTCACCCCCGGGGAAGGGCAGGCCAGCAACCCGTCGTGGCATCCTGATGGAAAGCACATTGCATTCTCATGGACTCGTGGCTACGAGCCCGGAAACTGGAATGTGTTCATCATGGACGTAACCACCATGGATTTTGTCCAGCTCACCCACGGACGCGGTCGCAACGAGAACCCGTCGTGGGCGCCGGACGGACGGCACATCGTTTTCGCTTCCAACCGGAACGGAACGATGCAAATATATACTATGCTTGCCGATGGGACCGAGGTCCGGCAGTTGACCAGCGCCGGCCGTAACGAGATGCCCGTTTGGAGCAGGTAACAGGCCCCTGGCGGGGCGTAACGCAATTTGGAGAGCAGCATCCCGGCGGCTGGCCGGGGAATCAGGAGGCAAGGACAGGATGAGCAAGCGACAGATCGGTGCAGTACTACTCAGCATTTCTCTGATGTTTTTCGCGGAAAGCTGCAAGAAGAAGGGACCCGCGCCGCCGCCGCCGCCGGCGCCCAAGGGCCCGGAGGCGCCACCGCCACCGCCGCCGGCGGCCAGGCCAGTGATCAGCAGCTTCACCGTCGAGCCGTCAACCATCGAGCGCGGCCAATCAGCGACGCTCCGCTGGTCGTCCCAGAACGCCACGGCGGGCACGATCCAGCCAGGGATCGGCAACGTCCAGGCTTCGGGCAACCGGCAAGTGTCGCCGCCGAGCACAACGACGTACACGCTGCGGGTGACCGGCGCGGGCGGTGAGGCGACGCAATCGGTGACTCTGCGGGTGACCGAACCGCCACCACCACCGCCGCCGCCGAAGCCCATCGCTCCGAGGGTTGGATTCAGCGAACGGGTTGCGCGCGAATTGCAGGACGCTTTCTTTGACTTCGACAAGAGCGACATCCGCGAGGATGCGCGGGCGACCCTGACGCGAGACGCCGACGCGCTGAGGACCATCTTCCGCGATTTCTCGTCGGGCGTCGTCACCATCGAGGGACATTGCGACGAGCGCGGCTCGGCTGAATACAACCTTGGACTGGGGGACCGCCGATCGACCACGGCGCGCGATTTCCTTGTCCAGTTGGGCGTTCCAGCCGACCGGCTGCGGACGGTCAGCTACGGCAAGGAGCGGCCGCAATGCACCGAATCCAGCGAAGATTGCTGGCAGAAGAACCGCCGCGGACACTTCGTGGGTCAGTAGTTTGTGGGTAGGAACGGGGACCGGAGTGGAGTCCGCCGCTTCGGTCCCTTTCCCTTAGGGGGGAGAATGGGATCCATTCGACTGCGCACAGCGGGCCTCATCCGCGGCGCGCTGGCGCTGGCGCTGGCCTCGACGCCGCTGGCGGCGCAAAAAACCAACGACCTCATCAAGGAATTGTCGCGGGACCTCGGCCAGCTTCGCGATGAGATGATCAAGGGCAACAGTGCACAAAGCGAGAAGATTGCCGTAGCGACGGCGCTGTTGAAGGAGGCGCTCGATGAAGTCAGGCGCGCCAACACCAGCGTGGCTCTTCTCGACCGCCAGATCAAGGACAGCCTCAAAGAACAGCAGAACCTGGTGGCCGCGCCCGTCGCCGGCGTGAGCACGAAAATCGAAGAACTGGGCAGGGATTTCGCCGCCCTCAACGAATCGGTAAGAGATTTGACCGCCCGGATGACGAAGCTGCAAACGCAGTTGACCGATATTGCCAACGCAGTGAAGACCATTCAGGCGCCCCCCCAGCCGCCGCCCTCGCCGGCCGGCCAGGCCGCCGGTGGTCCTCCTCCGGGTGTTACCGCACAGCAGCTTTATGACGGCGCCATGAAAGACAGGCAGGGTGGAAACCTCGAGCTGGCGATGAATCAGTTCCAGGATTATCTGAAGTTCTTTCCGACCACCGAGCTTGCCCCGAACGCCCTGTTCTACATCGGCGACATCCACTACAACATGCAGAATTACGATGGCGCCATCCACGCCTTCGATGAGGTGCTCGAGAAGTACCCGGAAAACAACAAGACTCCCGATGCGCTTTTCATGAAGGGCATGGCGCTGTTTCGCAGCGATCGCAAGAACCTGGCGGGCCAGGTGTTCGGCGAAGTGATCAAGAACTACCCGACTGCCGACGTGGCCACCAAGGCGAGGAGTATGCGCAGGGCGATGGGCCTGCCGGTCCCGAGCCCGACGCCGCCGCAGAAGAAGAAGCGCTAGAGCAGCGGAGAACACTACCGGCGTATAACCATTCGGCGGCCACTGAGAATACAATGCGAGTATGAAACTCGCTTTGTGCTCTCTCACATTGGCTGTGTCCCTCTGGTCGCAGACGTTTACCGGCCGGATTCTCGGCACGATCAAGGATTCCTCCGGCGCCGCGGTGCCGCAGGCCTCGGTTACGCTCATCAACGAAGCCACCAACGCCCGCGCCGAGATCCGCAGCGACGAAAACGGCTATTACGTCGCGCCGTCTCTGCCGCCTGGCAAGTACCGCGTCGAGGCCACGGCAGCCGGCTTCCGCAAGTCCGTGCGCGAAGGCGTCGTGCTGAACGTGCAGCAGCAGGCGCAGGTGGATCTGTCGCTCACCGTGGGCGAAGTGACCGAATCCATCGTCGTCACCGGCGAAGCGCCGGTGCTCGAGACGACCACTTCGAGCCTCGGCAAAGTGGTCGATAACCGCCGCATCATCGACCTGCCGCTGAACACGCGCAACGTTTACTCGCTGATCTTCCTGACGCCGGGCGTCGCCGGCAGCATCGGCAACAACTACAACAGCATGAGCTATTCGGTGAACGGCGCCCGCGCCACCATGATGGACACGATCATCGACGGCGTCACCGCCAGCTTTCCGACGGTGAACGGCTTCACGGGCATCTCCGTGTTCCCGTCTGTAGACGCAATCGCCGAGTTCAAGGTGCAGGGCTCGAACTACTCGGCCGAGTTCGGCCGCAGCCTCGGCAGCGTGCTGAACGTCGTCTTCAAGTCGGGCGCCAACACGCTGCACGGAAGCGCCTACGAGTTTCTGCGGAACTCGGTGCTCGACGCCAACAATTTCTTCGACAATCGGCGAGGCGCCGCGCTCGCCAGCTTCCAGCGAAGCCAGTTCGGCGGCACGCTCAACGGCCCCATCCGCAAGGACAAGACGTTCTACATGCTGTCCTACGAAGGGCTGAGGGAGCGCAGCTTTTCCAACCGCACCTTCACCGTGCCCACCCGACTGCAACGGCAGGGCGATTTCAGCCGCACGCTTGCCAACAACGGGCGTCTGATCCAGATCTTCGATCCGTTCACCACCCGCGCCAGCGGCAGCGCCTTTATCCGCGACCCGCTCCCGGGCAATGCCGTGCCCGCAAGCCGTTTCGACTCCGTCGCCGTGAACACCATGAAATACTATCCGCTGTCCAACACCCCCGGCGACCCGGGCACGGAAACCAACAACTACTCCCAGAGCGGCTCGCGCGGCATCGACATCGACCAGTTCGACGTCCGCATCGACCACAACATCACGGACCGGCAGAAGTTCTTCGCCCGCTACTCCCATCGAAAGACGCTCGACGCCCCGCCAATCACCTTCCCGAGCGAGATCGCCATCGCCGAAGGACGCGTCAACCAGGAGAATCGCGTGCGCGGCGCCGTTGCCGACTACACCAACACGCTGTCCAACAACACCATCCTTTCCGTCAGGCTGGGGTTTGCCCGCACGCTGTTTGTTTTCGACAACCAGGGGCTTGGATTTCTGCCCTCGAGCCTTGGGCTGCCAAAAGACGTCGATGCGGTGGTGGACCGGCAGATGTTTCCCGCGGTCGGTGTGGGCGGCCAGGTGGGCCTGGGCGGCAGCGATCACCGCTGGAACGCATTCATGAGCTACACCGGGCTGGCGAACGTGACTCGCACCAGCGGCAAACACACGCTGAAGGCGGGCTTTGAGGGCCGCCTCATTCGCGTCAACGTGTGGGAAGCCCGCAACGCGGGCTCCTTCGGCTTTAACGCCGGCTTTACACAAGGGCCGAATCCGAGCCAGGCGAGCGCCAACGCCGGCTACGGCTTCGCGAGCTTCCTGTTCGGCGCCGGAGCGCCGGGCAACGTCCTGATCCAGGGTTGGAAAAACGTGGCTTCGCAGAGCTTCTATCTGGCGGGCTACTTCCAGGACGACTGGCGTCTGACGCCCAGGCTGACGCTGAATCTCGGCCTGCGCTATGACGTCGATACGCCGCGCACGGATCGCTACAACCGGATGAACTGGTTCGATCCGTTCGCACCCAGCCCGCTGGCCGGCAAAGTGCCCGGCTTCCCCAACCTCAGCGGCGGCGTGCGTTTTGTCGGTGTCGACGGCAATCCGCGCACGCAGTACCGCATCGACCGGAACAACTGGGCGCCTCGAGTGGGCCTTGCCTGGCAGGCCACCCGGAAAACGGTGATCCGCACTGCGTATGGGCATATCTTCGGTCCTTCCAACCAGGCCGCCCAAGGCACGGTAGGGCCGTTCGGCTTCCGCGTAGAGTATCCCTGGGTGACCTCGCTCGACGGCATCACGCCGTACAACCTGTTCCGCAATCCGTATCCGCAGGGATTTCGCCAGCCGCCCGGTGCAGCCGAGGGTCTGCTGACGCAGGCGGGCGCGAACTTGCAGGCCGTTTTGCAGGACACGCTGACGCCGTGGGCCATGCAGTGGAACTTCACCGTGCAGCGCGAATTGCCGGGCACGATTCTGCTCGAGACGGCTTACGTCGGAGCCCGCGGCCTTCAGCTTTCACGCGCCGGCGAGAGCGGCCTGAGCCTGAATCAACTGCCGGCCTCGGCGCTGGCTCTGGGGCCGCGCTTGAATGACCTGGTCGACAATCCCTTCTACAACATCGTCAATAACGGCGTACTGGTGGGGCCCCGGGTAGCGCGGGGCCAGCTCTTGCGCCCCTATCCCCAGTTCACCGACATCATTCCGCTGTACTCGAGCGGCTCTTCCTCCAGCTACCACTCCCTGCAAGTCACCATCAGCAAGCGCTTCTCGCACGGTTTGCAGTTTGAGGGCTCCTACACGTGGTCGAAGAACATCGACAACGGCATGAACCACCAGAACAGCTACGATCTGCGCAGCAGCCGGTCGCTGGCCGATATCGACCTCGCTCACCGCTTCATCATCAGCTACATCTACGAATTGCCCTTCGGCCGCGGGAAGCGTTACGGCGGCAACCTCCGGCCGGTGGCGAATCTGCTGTTTGGCAACTGGCAGCTCAACGGAATTACGGCATTCCAGACCGGGACGCCGCTGGGCATCTCCGCCAACAACACCGCAGGCCTGTTCAATCCGACCACGCTGCCGAACAACAACGGCCGAAGCGGCAAGCTCAGCGGCCCCGTCCATGAACGGCTGAGCGCCTACTTCGACAAGTCCGTGTTCAGCCAGCCGGCGGCGTTCACTTTCGGCAACATGTCGCCTCGAGTGGCCGATATCCGCAATGACGGCATCCGCAACTGGGATCTGTCCGTATTCAAGGATTTCGCGTTGCGCGAGCGGCTGCGGATGCAGTTCCGCGCCGAGTTTCTGAACGCGTTCAACACACCGCGCTTCGGCTCGCCGACCACAGGCGTAACGTCGTCGAGCTTCGGCCTGATCAGCTCGCAGGCGAATGCGCCGCGGCAGATTCAGTTCAGTTTGAAGCTGCTGTGGTAGCGGCTACGGATAGGGGTTGGCGGTGACCGCCGCCCAGATCGCGCGCACCAGCTCATTCCCGAAGCGCAGGCGATCTTCGGGCAACGGCAGGCGCTTCAGTTTTTCGTTGTAGGCGATCCGCTGCTCCATCAGAAAGGCGGCCAGCTTCCAATCCCGGCTGAGGCCCTGCGCCACATTCATGCGCCCGTTCATGCCGGCCGTGGTGGAAGGTTCGCTGAACGACAGCGGACGCGAAGGATGAAAGCTGGTGTGCTTCGCCAGCAGATCGAAGAAGCGGGCAGCGAGATCGCGATGTCCCGCCGGCGGGCCTTCCAGATATTCCGAAGTCTCCGTGTTGTGGAGCGAACAGAACAGATCGATCTGGTTGCCCGCCTCGAGCCACTTCCGGATGGCGTTGCGCTGGGCGGTGATCTCCGGCATCTTCCCCGCATCCTCGACATCCCAGTTGCGATTCAGATCGAAGCCATGCGCGTTGAAGCGGACGCCCCCTCGAGCAACGCCGTCGGGGTCCGACAGCGGAAAGATTTTCCAGGTGACGCCCCGCCGCAAGCGCTCGTCTTCGAGCAGAGCCAGCACGGCCCCTTCGCCGGTCCAGGAGCTGCCGGCTTCCCAACTGTGCTGGCGGAACATCAGCCACACGACCTTGGCGCCGGAGCCGATCGTCCATAACAGCAGATCGCGTCCGGCGGGGGTTCTGCCGGTCTTTTCCTCGCGAAACGCGCCGTGTCTGGCGATCGTGCTCCGCAGCTTCTCGAGGTGTTCGTTTGTATATGGCGGGACATGCGCGATCCAGAACCGGCTCTTCTCCGGTGTCACACGCAACCGCAGCTCTGGTTCTTCCGCGTCGTAAGAGAACGTCTCGACGTGCCGCCAGCGGGCGTTGTCGTAGCTGATCACCGGCGGCGTGTCTTTCGTAATCGCGCCGCGGTTGGGGCGATAGTTATACTCGCCGGGCAGATCCACGATATCGAGCGCCAGCTCTTGGCCCGGACGCGCGCCATCGACCCGGAAGTAATACCAGTTGGCCTGGCGATTGCGCCCGTCCTGATCCTTTTCGCCCTTCGAGCCAAGGCGGAAATGAGCCGGCGATGCCTGTTCGATGCGGCCGAGGCTTCCGCCTTCGAAATCGATGTGGACGGCGGCGGCGAGCGTGGCGGCAAACGGCGGCGTCATGGAACCGGCCTTTGGCCGCAGCGCCGGCTCGAAGGATTCGCGGGCGATGCGCCGCTCCTGGTCCGTGTAGCGGCGCGCATCGTTTACCGGGAACGGCAGTGTCACTTGCAGCCTTCGTGATAAGGCGACGATGGCCGCATCGCACAGTCTGCGCCTGGGCGCCGCTCCGCTGGGGACGCCGCTTCGTATTTCGCGTGTGTCGTCCAGGTAAGGGAGCAGCAGAGGCAAGTCCCTGTCCGCAAGGTCGCCTGCCGCCTCGAGAAGAAACTCGCGCACGGCGAGAGACTTGTCCTCGGAAAGAGCCCGCAAGCGGTTCCGTGCATCAGAATCGCCAAGTCTGGACAGCGCCACCGTCGCCGGCAGGCTGACAGGCACCGGCGCCGACCACTGCTGCAATTTGACGGACCGGGTTGCGATTCGCAACCGCTCCAGCTCCGCCCGTGCAGGCGGTTGCGGGAGAAATCCCAGCAGAAGAACCGGTCCGGCAACGGCGGAACCCATTCGGGCATGCCGGATCAGAGCAGCCGCGACTGCGGGATCTTCGAGAACGTCGCGGCCGCACTGGTAGTAAAGAGCCCGCCCTGCGCGATCGCGCTGGTCCTCCTCGGCGTGAGTGAGAGCAAGCCTGCGGCACTGGGATGCGTCCAGCGGAGTCTGAGCAGGCAGACCGCCCGATGCCAGCCAGAGGGCGATGGCGATTCTCATGACGGGATCGACTGGCGCACCAGGCGCCTGGTTTCCTCGATTTCGGCGGAACCATATCGCCCGTGCGAATTCAGGGGAAAGCTCAGTGGCAATCGCAGGCGGGCAGCCAGTTGATCCACGGCGTAATCCTGCAATCTCCTCCGCGGTTCGGCGCCGTGAGGCACGCCTGTCGAAATCTCGCTGTTGTCGGCCAGGTAAGTTGCCACCTGATGAAGCACTGTCGGATCATCGATGGCGGAAATTGCATCGAGCACGAGCAGGCGTTGCGCCAGCGTCGCTGTGGCAATCGATTCCAGCAGAGCGGACCGCGCTTGCGGATCGCCTAATCGCGCCAGCGACAGGTCCGCGGCCCAGCATAAGCCTACCGGGTGGGACCAGGGATGGAGTTTCGCGGGCTCCTCGCCGCGCTCGGCTTTGAGTGTTCGCAGCAATCCGAGCGTCCGCGGAGTTGGGGCGAAGGACGCCAGCAACAACACGGCAGGCGAGGACTCCCCGGACTGGATCAAGCGGTCAAGACTCTCCGCCGCCGCAGCGTCCCCGGACACCGAGTCCGGGTTTTCCACGAACAAGTGATAGGCGGCGCGGGCCTGCACGCCGGCCCCGGTATCCTTCAGGTCATCCATCCACATGCCAGCCGCCTTTCGGTGCGAATCCTAGGGGTTCATGATATCGGCATGGCCCTTCGGAACATGGATGCCGCGATCGGAGCGGCCATACATGAGCTCATATTTTTTCGCCGCGTCGTAATGGTCGTCGACCCCAAGATGGTGCCCGATCTCGTGCGAGAGCGTGCGCCACATGGGAATGCCGGCGCCGATGTCGTCCTCGAAGATGCAGTTGCCGCCCATCGTGCCCGCGTTGGTGTCATCGGTGGCCGGAGTGAGGTCCTGTTCATACTCCCAAACGAAGAAAACATTGAGATCGGCGGCAGCGTCGCGCAGCGCGGTAACCACGCCCCACTCATGTTCGGCCGCGGGCACACCAGCCAGATGGCTGCTGAACCGCACCACGGCTCCCAGGTTCTGAGCGACGTCCACCCAGCGCGTGCCCAGAGATTCCAGTTTCACATTGAGCTGCTCGCGGTACATCCAGCAGGCGGTGGCGAACTGGCGATTCACGTCAGCCGGAACTCGTATCGTCTTATGCGCCGCGTTATCCCGCACGAAGTTGAACTTCACCTTCACGGTCTTTAGGTTCTTGACGCTCGCCTCCAGGCTGACGGTCACTGCTGCTCCCGATTTGGCGTCGATAAAGGTGCTTCCATGAGCTTTTCCCCGGAGCCGGAAGAAGCGGTCCCCAACCGCGAACGGCTGCCGGTCGTCCGCGGGAAGATCCGCGTCGCGCACCTCCTCGACGGTGCAAATGCCGGTGTTTCTGCTGGAAACCGTTAATCCGGCGCCCTGGCGCAGAATCACGTAGCGAACTCCAGTGGTGGGGACCATCTGCCATCTGCTGGGAGCGGCGTGCCGGTCAAAGCCTTGAATGCGAAAGGCGCTTACAAATTCTGCCATATGTGCCAACCGCTCCCTAACGGTCGCGGCTCGGAAGCGCTTTCTGAGCCGCGCTCGTGAAACGTGTGGTGGGCGGTCGCGGGCTCGAACCGCGGACCTCCTGCTTGTAAGGCAGGCGCTCTGACCAACTGAGCTAACCGCCCGGCATCTCCGACTGTAACACAGCGTCCGGGGCTCGCCGTTATTGTTTTCTGTGCGCGGCGTGGCACGCCTTACAGGCGCCGAGCACTTTCTGCAAGTCGGCGCTCGCGGCCGCTGAATCCTTCGCCTCGATCGCCTTCAGCATCGCCTCGCTGCCTTCGCGCAGATCTTTCGCGGCGTTGGCCCACGTCGTGTCCGGACAACGACTGTCGGCCATCAGCACGTGGCCCGACTCGGTCAGCATCTGCGCGTGCGCCGCAGCTTCGGCCCAGCCGCTGTCCTCGGTGATTCCGGCTTTCAGCATTTTGACCAGCGCTCCACAGTGTGGTTGATTGACGGTCTTCATCCAGACTTTGGTCTGCAGCGGGCGCGTTTTTCCTTTTTGAATCTGGCCGGCCGCATGGGTGGCCGCGAGTCCGGCGATGACAATCGCGGCAAGTATCGGAATGCGATTCTTTTTCAATGGATGCTCCTTATGCTCTACAGCGGTAATGGGGTCTAAAATACCGCAGCCGCTGAACGCGGCGCAAGCAGCCATTGTTGACGGAAGTGTACGAATATCGTTGTGCGGCTTGAAGATCGCCGCCCGGTTGCGGCTTTCACACTCTCACGAAGCGAGCGTCGCTGCGAGCCGGGAATCGCTATGGAGCTTCGCGCGAACGGGCTCCGGCTTCACGTAGAGGCCGGCTTGGTAGACGCCCTGCCCCTGATAGCGGCTCCAGACGACCTGGGCGCGTCGCCATTGGTCCCACTCCCCGCCCAGACCGGGCACCAGGCCGCGGATCTTGATTTCGCCAGCGCCTTCGAGCAGGACAGAGCAGGCGATGCAGATGCCCCCCTCGCTCGAATTCACGACTCTGGCCTTGGCCCTCTGCTCACCGCCGTCGAGAGATAGACACGAAATCTCGACCTCCCACTCGGCGGATAGTGGCAAACGTTGCTTTTGACGGCGGTTCGACGCCATAGTGACCTCTTTACTCAAAGCAGTATGCAGGATGGAAAGTGAAAGGGGAATAGGCGGAGCGTACTCCCCAGGACGGTTCAGGGAATCGATGATACACCCTACGTCCTGCTAAGCATAGGCTAAGCAGGAGGCGGCCTCCTCCGTGGGGCTTACTAGCGGATTCCACTTACCCGCGGGCTCGGGTTTTGTAGAATAGGATTCTTCAAGACAATTCTCTGGGAGGATTCCGAATGAAACGTTCCGTTCTGTCAGGTCTGGCGGGTGTGGCGATCTTCGCGATGCTTGCCTTGGCCATGGATGAAAAGGAGTATTCCAAAAAGATGAAGGCCGCCGGGGACCACATGGGCGCGCTGCGCAAGTCGTTCCAGGCGAGCTCGCTGCCGGACGTGGCCAGGCACGCCAAAGCGATGGCGGAAGCTCTCGAGGGGACTGACGGGTTCTGGATAGAGATGAAAAGGCAGGATGCCTTGAACTGGTCCAAGGAGGGCCTGGTGGCGGTGAAAGAACTGGTGCAGGCGGCGGAGGCAGGCCACGCGGATCAGGCCAAGGGCGCGATGAGCAAGCTTGGCGGAAGCTGCAAGAGCTGCCACGACGTGCATCGCGAGAAGCTGGCGGACGGGACGTACCGGATCAAGGCGCAGTAGCCCACCTGGGCAATGACAGCCCGGAGGGCTGTTACTACAATAGAGGCATGGCGGATCGCATTGTCATCGCCGGACGCGAGTTCTGCTCGCGCCTGTTTGTGGGCACGGGGAAGTACCGCAGTTTCCCGGAGATGGCGCGGTGTCACGAGGCTTCGGGCGCCGAAGTCGTTACGGTGGCGGTGCGCCGCGTGAATCTGGCGGACCGCTCGAAAGAATCGCTGCTGGATTACATCGACCGGTCGAAATACTTCCTGCTGCCCAACACGGCAGCCTGCTACTCGGCCCAGGAGGCGATTCGCACCGCACGGCTGGCGCGCGAAGCCGGGCTGTCGGACTGGGTGAAGCTGGAAGTGATCGGCGATGAGAAGACTCTGTTTCCGGATAACGAAGGGCTGCTCGAGGCGACCCGTGTGCTGGTGAAGGAAGGCTTCACGGTGCTGGCGTACACCAACGATGATCTGGTCAACGCGCGCAAGCTGATCGACGCCGGAGCGGCGGCCGTGATGCCGCTGGCGGCGCCGATTGGCAGCGGGATGGGCATCCAGAACGAGAACAATCTGCGGATTCTGCGCGAGATGGTCACCGAGGCGCCGCTGATTGTGGACGCGGGCGTCGGGACGGCATCGGACGTGGCGCGCGCGATGGAGCTGGGCTTTGACGGCGTGCTGCTGAACACGGCGATCGCGGCCGCGGACGATTCCGTTCGAATGGCCGAGGCGATGAAGCTGGTCGTGGAAGCGGGCCGGCTGGCGTACCTGGCCGGACGGATGCCGAAGAAGATGTACGCGACGGCCAGCAGCCCGATGGAGGGCGTAGTCCGTTGAGGCCGCCCTATCCCTGCGGATTCCGCTGCTTGGCCTGCTCGATCGCAATCTGATTCACGTGCGCCAGCGCCCTGGCTCCTGACGCTCCCTCGATCGCTTTGACGGCGATCTCCTGCACCTGCGTCTTGGCGTCTTCCACGCGCCGATCGAGCGCCTCCATTTGCGCGCGCTGGATCGCCACTGTCTCCTCGAGAGCCTTGATTCGCAACTCGGCTACGCGTTTCTCCGCCTCGCCGTCCTTCTTCAGGATGATCTGGTCCTGGGCGTGTTTTGCATCAGCGGCCTTCAACGCCTCCTTCACCGCCTTGTCCACCTCCGCCTGCAAGCGGGAAGGAAATTCCTGAGACTCCTTGCGCAGCCGCTCGAGTTCCTGCTCACGCTCCTTTAGTGCGGTCTCGCGCACCTGCCAGCTCTTCTCCAACTGCTCCTGGCGCTCCTGGTTGCGCCGCTCCACCAGCCGCTGTTCCTCGTCATACTTGTCCTGTGCTTTCTTGCGCTCGAGAGCTTTCTTGTATTCGTAATCCTCGACCTCGCGCTGGCGGGCTTTCTTCAGGTTCTCTTCATACTCCTTCCGCTCTTTTTCACGCGCGTTCTCCTCTGTCTCCCAATCGGCGCGCTGGGCTTCCATGTCCGCTTCCAGTTGCTGCTTTTTCTGGGCGTATTCCTGGACAAGCTGATCGATGGCCGTCAGCGCGACGTCTTTCTTATGGAGCCGCTCGATCTCCCGCCGCTCGATCTCGACCGCCTCGCGCGCCATCGTCAGGCGGCTGACTTCGCCCGAAAGCTGCTCGGAGACGCCGCTCAGCGAACGCGTGATCTGGACGCTCAACTCGGAGATGCGGTCGACCACGCTCTCGACGGTGAAGTCCTGGAAAGCAGCCTTCACTTCCTGCTCGCGCAACTGGGCCACCTCTTCTGACTTCGAGTCAGCGGTTTTCCGCGCCTCGTTCGTCTCCTGTTCGATGTCACGAAAGGCCTGCTGGACTTCCGCCTTCGTTCGCCTGGCGCGCGCGGGCGCTGCCGTCTTGGATGTCTTGATTGCCATGAGTTTTCCCTGCTCCGTCCAGCGTAGCACCCGGCATCACCGGGGCAGTGCGTTGCGCCGGATGTAGTCCTCGACGCGGTCTTGCGGCGAGCCGATGTGGTGAAACTGCTCGGCATAAGCGAGGCCGTAGCGCTGGCCGGTCTCGCGGTCGCGGGCGAGAACGAATTCACGGATATAGTTCCGGTTGGCGCTGGCGTTGTCGCCGCTGAGCAGCGGCAGCCGCTTGTCCTCCTTTTCAAGGCGCGAGCGAAGGCGGACGCCGTTTTCTCCGGCGGGCCCCTGCGCCTTGTTCTCGAGGTTCACGTCGATCTTGCGCTCCACCCACTGGCTGATATCGACGACCCGGTTGACGCGCTGCTGGAAGCGGGCAAAGTAGTACTTCTCTTTCACGCCGTGCGGCGCAAGGCCGGCGGCGAAGTGCTCCGGATAATCCTTGGCGCCGCCCGCCATCCAGGCCGCTGCCTCGACACAGGCGCTGGTGACGTAGTGGTCCGGGTTCTCCTCGTAGTGCCCCCACGGATCGTAGGTGAGGATGATGTCGGCCTTGAGCAGGCGGAACAGGAAGATAAAGCGGGCCCGCAATTCGGCGCGGGCGATGTTGTCCATCATGTGGTTGTTGTAGTTGAGGTCGAAGGAGCGTTTGACGCCAAAGACTTTGGCCAGAGCATTCTGGTCGCGCTCGTTGGCGGTGACGGTTTCGGCATACCAGCCGGGGCCCGCCATGTCGTCGTTGGTGACGCGAATGAAGTAGCCGGCGGCGCCTTCGTCCATCAATTTGAAGAAAGTGCCGGCGGCAAGGATGGGAACGTCGTCCGAGTGCGGCTGGATGGCGACTGCGACTTGCCCGGCGCGCGGCCTTCCCGGGCGGGGACGCTCGATGACCAGCGGGCCATGGTCATCGTAGGATTCGATGGGACGGGTGTCTTGGGCGGCGGCGGCAGCGGCGCCGGCCGGAAGCAGAAGAAAGTTTCTTCGCAGCATCAGGGCGATTCTAGCGAGATTTGCGAAAGGCGTCATGGTGACTCGATACCGGCCCCCTTGGGTTACAATCGAAAGGATTCCTGCATGCATACCCGCCGGCTATCGATGCTGATCCTGGGCGTCTGGATCGGGCTCACCATCGCCATGTCCGTGGTCGCGATCCAGAACTTCCGTGGCGTGGACAGGCTTCTGGAAGGGCCGGCGCCGCAAACCTACCTGCTGATGCTCCGGATCGGGTCGGAAGGCGCCCGCATTTTTCTCCGCTACCAGATCTCCGAGCTCAACCGCTTTTTCTTCGATTGGTATGGAACGGCGCAGGTGGTTCTCGCGCTGTCGCTGGGGCTCTCCCTGCTGTTCGCCACCAATGGCAAGAAAGTGATCATGTCGCTTTCGCTGGCATTGCTGATCATCGTGGTGCTGCAAAAAGTCTATCTCACGCCGGAGATTACGCTCCTGGGCCGCCAGCTCGATTTCGTCCCGCCCAGTGTCCCCTTGCCGGCGCGGTCGCGCTTTTGGGCATTTCACACCGCCTTCTCCGTTTCCGAGGTCCTGAAAGTAGCATTGTTTCTCGTGACCGGCTCTCTGATCCTGAAGAAGAGCGAATCGCGCCGGCGCCGCCGCCATCGCAGCACGGAGCCGGAGGCAGCAGGCGTCGAGTCGGACTGAAGCTCACGCGCTGCGCCGGCGGCTCACACGATAGTTAAGGTGCACGACCCCGTCGGGGAAGCGGCGCACCGACCGCAGCTCGAGCGGAATCAGCCGGCGCCGGGGCTGGATGAGCGGAATGCCTTCGCCGATAAAGGCGGGAATCACGTGGATGCTGAACTCGTCGATCTCACCTTCATCCAGGAACGAGGCGATCAGGCCGCCGCCGCCCATCATCCAGATGTCCTTGCCCGGCTCCCCGCGAAGGCGCCTTGCGAAGTCGCCAACCGGCTCGCTGACGAACTCGACTCCCGGCGCCGGCGATTTCGGCGGCCGTCGTGAGAAGACGTAGTGTTTGACTTTCGGGCCGTAGCCTTGGACGCCTTCAGCTTGGGCGACCGCCTGGTCGTAGGTCTTCCTCCCCCACAGGATCGTGTCGATTGTGCGGAAGAACGCGTACATGCCGTAGCTGCCGGCCGGCCGCGGGCGGTCCAGCCACTCGACGCCGCCGTCGGCGCGGGCAATATAGCCATCGGCGCTCGTTGCGATGTAGACGATGATTCTGCGCTTGCGTTTCATGGCTGCTTCTCCTTCCGCGCCTCCGTGGGCCAGCGCGGACTGGATCGAACATAAATGGACATTCATTTATTGTCAAGCACCGCACGCCGGAGGCGATGGCGAACAGTCTGGCTGGCTCAAGGGGGACATGGAGATGCTGCTCGGGCCGTATCGCCTCCGCTCGCGTAAGGCGCGCCCCGGTAGTGGTATGAGATAACAACGGGCATGACACCCAGCGCCAGGATCGCACTCGTGACCGGGGCCGGCAGCGGCATTGGCAGGGCGGTCGCCCGCGCCTTCCAGTCCGCCGGTTACTCGGTAGCGCTCGCCGGACGCCGCGCCGCGGAACTGGAGCGCACCGCCTCGATGGCACAGCCCTCGGGAGGCAGGATGCTGGCCGTGCCCACCGACGTCAGCAGACCTGATTCCGTTCAATCGCTGTTCGCCAGGACGAAAGAAGCCTTCGGCCGCCTGGACGTTCTGTTCAACAACGCAGGCGCCAGCGCACCTGGCGTTCCGATGGAGGATCTGACCTACGAGCAGTGGAACCGAGTGCTGGGCGTCAACCTCACGGGCGCATTCCTCTGCGCGCAGGAAGCGATCAAGCTCATGAAGTCGCAGGACCCTCGCGGAGGGCGCATTATCAACAATGGCTCGATCTCGGCTCACGCGCCCCGGCCGAACTCGGCGCCGTATACGGCAACCAAACACGCCATCACCGGGCTTACCAAATGCATCTCGCTCGATGGGCGCAAGTACGACATTGCCTGTGGCCAGATCGACATCGGCAACGCGGCCACCGAAATGACCGAGCGCATGACCGCCGGCGTCCCTCAGGCGAGCGGCGCGATGATGGTGGAGCCGCGCATGGATGTGCGGCATGTGGCCGATGCCGTCCTCTACATGGCGAGTCTGCCGCTGGACGCCAATGTGCAGTTCCTGACGGTGATGGCCACGAAGATGCCGTTCATCGGGCGGGGGTAGACGGGGCGCCGTTGCCGGGGCCACGGCCCTCTTCCTCCTCTTCCTCCTCCCACAACCGCCGCATCTCCGCGCTCGATTCGATCAGCTCGCCGAGCCGCCCCTGCCCTGCGATGCTCCCCTGGCTCATCAGCAGCACCTTCGTCGCGCGCCGCAGAGCCAGCCGCCGGTGGCTCACCACCAGGCACGTCGCTTCCCGCTCGCGGAACAGGCTCTCCCAAAGCTGCTGCTCGGTCGCCACGTCCAGCGCCGAGGAGAGATCGTCGAAAATGAGCAGATCGGCGCCGCGGGCGAACATGCGGGCCGCGCTCGCCCGCTGGATTTGCCCGCCGGAGAGCTTGACGCCGCGCGTGCCGACCAGAGTATCCAGCCCGTTCTCGAGCGCGGCCAGGTCCGGTCCCATGGCCGCCAGATCCATGGCCGGCGCCAGCCGGTCCTCGGCCGGTTCGCCAAACAACACATTGTCGCGAAGCGATTCGCTGAACAGGCGCGGCACTTGCGCCGTGTAGCTCGAATGCGGCGGAGTGAAGAATGTAGCGGGGTCTTCCACCACGCGTCCATTCCAAAGAACCTCGCCGCTATTGTTGGGCAGCAGTCCTTGCAGGACGCGAAGCAGCGTCGTCTTGCCGGAGCCGATCCGCCCGGTGATCACGACAAAGTCGCCCCGGCGGAGCTGGAAGTTGATGTTTGAGACGCCGGCCTCCGAGGCCGGATAGCGGAAAGTCAGGTTGCGCACTTCGACTGTCTCGAGCGGCTCGCCCTCGCGAGCTTCCGGCACGTACCGAGGCATGGGTCCGGTGAGCTCGATGGGGCGTGGATCCATGATCTGCCCGGGTGGCGCGTCCACCAGCAGCCGCTCCATCCGGTCCGTCGCCACCTTGACGCGCCGGTGTTGCGCCATCACGTCCCCGACGAAGGTCAGCACGCTGGTGACGCGGGGAAGCAGTTGGATGAACAACGCCAGGTCGCCCACGGTGAACGTGCCGCTTCGAAGCTTGGCCGCCGCCAGCGTCAGCACCAGGCCAATGCCCACATAGACCAGGCCGTTATTCACGCCGCGGATCATCTCGGTCAGCAGCACGTCCGCCAGCGCGCGCTTTCGCCGCTCGTCACCGAGCGTGCGGAAGTGCGCGGTCACCGATTCTTCCTGGCCCGCGACTTTCACTGCCTGGGCGGCGGCAAACGCCTCGCCGATGAAGCCGGTCACCCGAGCCGTCGCTTCCCGCATCCTGCGCCGGTAGGAGCGGATCACGGGAGAGAGGCGGCGCATCACCAGCGTCATCCCCAACAACGGCGTCGAGACAAGGGTGGCGATCAGCGCGTCGGTGTAGAGCAGCAGGCCGATGGCGGCCACTCCGTACAGGACAAATCCGCCAAAGTCGATCCAACTCTCACTGTAGGCGGCGATGTCATTCACGTCGTCGCGGAAGCGCGAGACAGATTCGGAAGGCGACTCCGGCAGCACGCGCGAGCCGCGCGCCCGCATCAGGTAGTCGAGCAGGTTGCGGCGCAGGAACGCCTCGACGCTCAGATAATAGCGGCTGAACAGGCGGAATCCGCACAAGAAGGCCGCCTGGCGCGATGCATACGCGGTGGCCAGAATCGCCAGCAGCGTCCATGCATTGGCGCCTGCGCTTTCGCCTTTGGAAAGCGCGTCGAAAATGCCTTTCACCAGCAGACCGTAGGCCAGCGGAATGAGATGGAACACGCCCCAGGCCAGCGCGTTCCACAAGAACTCGACGCGTTTCCAGGCGACCAGCCGCCGCATGTATTGCCAGGTCGTCATTCGCTCAGCCTTTCGAGCGGCTCATCCAGCGTCAGGCCGGGGCCGCGGTCCGCCGAAAGCCGCAGCAAGGCGGAGTAACGGGACGCCGGATTCCCGGCCAGCGCCTCCCGCGAGCCGAATTCCACGATCTGCCCGTCCGCCAGCACCATGATTTTGTCCACGCGCTCGACGGTCTCGAGGCGATGCGCGATGAGGATGCCGGTGCGGCCTTCGAGCAGCCGGTCGACGGCGTTGTTCAACAGCCGCTCGGTGGCCGGATCCAGCCGGCTGCTCGGCTCGTCCAGAATCACCAGCCCGGGGTCTTTGAGAAAGATGCGGGCGAAGGCGAGCAACTGCGACTCGCCGGCTGACAGGCCGCTGCCACTCGCCTGCAAAGGCGTGTCGAGACCTTCGGGGAGTTTCTCCAGCCAGGAGCGGATGCCGAGCTGATCGACCACTTCGAGGATCCGGCCGCCGGGGATGCGAGAGTCGAAAAAAGTCAGATTCTCACGGACCGTTCCGTGAAACAACTGGACGTCCTGCGTCACCAGTCCGACGCGCTGCCGCAGGTCCTCGATTCGCATCTCTTTGAGGTCGATGCCGTCCACGAGAACGCGTCCTTCGGTCGCATCGTAAAGGCGGAACAGCAGGCGGATCAGCGTCGTTTTGCCGCTGCCCGTCCGGCCAAGCAGCCCAAGTGTTTCGCCGGGTTCGAGGCGGAAGCGGATGCCCTTGAGCACTTCCTGCTCCCGGTAGCGGAACCGCACATTTTCAAATTCCACGCGATGCCCTCTGCGTGCTGCCAGCAGCCGGCTTCCGTCCCGGACGGTCCGTTCGGCGCCGAGCAGCTCGCGGACACGGCGAAGCCCGGCCGCGGCGCGCTGGAACTCCTGCAATTGTTGAGTGATCTGGTCGAGCGGCGCCTCGAGCATGGACATGTAATTGAAGAACAGATACACCGTCCCCAGCGTCGCCGCGCCGCCCAGATACAGCCCGATGCCAAGGCCGAGCGTAAGCACATAGCCGCTGGCGAACAGAATCCCCATCGACAGCCAGATGGCGCTGCGCAGCCACCAGGCGCGCAGCGCCTTGGCAAACCATTGCCTCTGAATATCCAGGAAGCGGTGCATCACATATCGCCCGGCGCCGTTGGCGCGGATGTCGTCCAGCCCGGTCAGCCGCTCCTCGATGAAACCGAACAATTGAGCCGACATTTCCCGCTCCTCGCGCGTGGGGGCGACAGCGATCTCGCGCCGCCGATGCAGCACCGACGCCGCCACGAACGTGAACACCGTAAGCGCGAGTCCAACCCGCCACTGCTCCCGCCACAGCAGCGCCAGCACTCCTGCGGTGAGAAACAGCGCGGCCGACACGCGGACGACAAACTGCGAAAAGAAATTCGAGACGCTGGTGACATCGCCGTCAATACGCTCGATCATCTCGCCCGGCGTGCGGTCCTTGTGCCAGGCCATGTCGAGCCCCAGCACGTGGCGGAACAGATCCGCCCGCAGAAGGTTGGTGGCTCGCCAGCCGACATCCGCGGACAAGTACGTCGAGGCCGCCGAAAGAAGCTGATTGGCGAGCGCGAGCGCGAGGAACGTGAGCGCGATGCGGTTCAGTCCCTGGCCGCCTGAAGAGGCGAGGTCGATGAACGCGCGCACGAGCTGCGGGATGTAGAGCTGGAGGCCGATCGAAGCGAACAGGCAGAACGCCAGCAAGCCCGCCTTACCGGCCTGCGGAACCAGATAACGCGTCAGCAGTTGGATGTAGAGCGCCCGCCCCTTCACAAAACCACGTTCACCAGCCGCTTGGGCACCACAACGACCTTCTTGATCTCTTTGCCGTTCACGAGTTCCTTGACGCGTTCGCTGGCGAGCACGGCCGCCTTCAGCGTCTCGGCGTCAATATCCACAGGCACCACCAACCGGTCCCGCACTTTGCCGTTCACCTGCACTACGATCTCCATCGTGTCCTCGATCAGATAGCCGGGATCGAACTTCGGCCACGCCAGCCCGGAGAGCGGCCCTGGCGGCAACACGGGGAAGCGCGCCGTCAGGATCTGGTACAACTCTTCCGTCAGGTGCGGCGCAAACGGATTCAGCACGTGCAGAAACTGCGCCAGGACGCTCACCGGGCGCACCTCTGAAGCCGTCAGCTCGTTCACGCACACCATCATCTGCGCGATCGCCGTGTTGAACGACATGGCGTCGATGTCCGTTTCCACCTTGCGGATCGTCTCGTGCAGCACTCGGAGCAGCTTCGCCGGCGGCCCGGCGTCCCGCACCTTCGGAGAAAAATCCCCGTTCTCGTCGTGGACCAGACGCCACACGCGGCCCAGAAAACGATACACGCCCTCGACGCCTTTCGTGCTCCAGGGCTTCACCTGCTCCAGCGGCCCCATGAACATCTCGAACAGCCGCAACGAATCGGCGCCGTACTCTTCGATCACCTGGTCGGGGTTGATCACGTTGCCTCGCGACTTCGACATCTTCTGGCCGTCCTCGCCCAGGATCAGGCCCTGGTTCACCAGCTTCTGAAAAGGCTCCGGCGTCGACACATAACCCAGATCGTAGAGCACCTTGTGCCAGAAGCGCGCATACAGCAGGTGCAGCACCGCGTGCTCCGTCCCGCCGACATAGAGATCGACGCCGCCGGGATTCGGGTTGGCGCCCATCCAATATCTCTCAGCCTCTGCGCCCACCAGGCGCGTATGGTTCTTCGCGTCGATAAAGCGCAGGTAGTACCAGCAGGAGCCGGCCCATTGCGGCATGGTGTTCGTCTCGCGCATGGCATGCTCGCCATAGCGCACCCATTCTTTCGCCTTGGCCAAAGGCGGCTCCGGTGTGCCGGTCGGCTGGTAATCCTCCAGTTCCGGCGGAACTACGGGCAGCTCGGCTTCCGGCACTGCGTAGTGACGGCCGTCTTCCCAGATAATCGGGAACGGTTCGCCCCAATAACGCTGTCGCGCGAACAGCCAGTCGCGCAGTTTATAGTGGATTGTCTTGCGACCCAGGCCGCGCCCTTCCAGCCAGGCGGTGATCTTCCTTTTCGCTTCGGGCGTCGGCTGCCCGTCAAAGATGGGCGAATGGATGGCCACGCCGTCGCCAAGGAAGCATTCGTCCGTCACACCCTCCGGAGGCTCGACCACCTTCCGGACCGGCAGTCCGAACTGCCGCGCAAATTCGAAGTCGCGCTCATCGTGCGCCGGCACCGCCATGATCGCGCCCGTGCCGTAACTGATCAGGACGTAGTCCGCGATCCAGACGGGGATGTGCTCGCCGTTCACCGGATTGATCGCCATGCCGCCCGTCGGGACGCCGGTTTTCTCCTTGGCCAGCGCGGTCCGGTCCAGGTCGGACTTCATGGCCACTTCCGCGCGGTAGGCTTCGACGGCAGCCCGCTGTTCAGGCGTGGTGATCTCGTCCACCAGCGGATGCTCGGGGGCGAGCACCATGTACGTGGCGCCGTACAGCGTGTCCGGTCGCGTGGTGAACACCGTGATGTGCTTGGTCGAGGCCGCCACCGGAAATCTTACGTCGGCGCCTTCCGAACGCCCGATCCACTCGCGCTGGTGCCGCTTGATTCCCGCCGGCCAGTCGAGCCCTTCCAGCTCTTCGATCAGCCGCTCGGCATAGGCCGTAATCCGCAGCATCCATTGCCGCAGCGGCCGCCGCTCGACGGGGAATCCGCCGACTTCGCTTTTTCCGTCGAGCACTTCCTCATTGGCGAGCACCGTGCCCAGCCCGGGGCACCAGTTCACCTGCACCTCGGCGACATACGCCAGCCGCCGCGCGTCGATCTCTTCGCGGCTCATGCCCCGCGCTTCCAGCTCCGCCACCGGCCGCGCTTTCTGTGTCTCCTCGTCCAAATAGGAGTTGTAGATCTGCAAAAAGATCCACTGCGTCCACTTGAAATACTCCGGGTCGGTGGTGTTGATCTCGCGGCTCCAGTCGTAGCAGAAGCCGAGCCGCTTCAATTGCTCGCGGAAGCGCTCGACGTTGCGCCCGGTGGTGATGCGCGGATGCTGTCCCGTCTTGATCGCGTACTGCTCGGCGGGCAGCCCGAAGGCGTCCCAGCCCATCGGATGCAGCACGTTGCTTCCTTTTTTGCGGCGGTAGCGCGAGATGATGTCCGTCGCCGTGTAGCCCTCCGGATGCCCCACGTGCAGGCCGTCGCCGCTCGGGTAGGGAAACATGTCGAGCACATAGAATTTCGGACGTGACGCGTCGAAGCCGGCTTCGGCCGGGTTGGGCGTGCGGTAGGTCTCGTTCTCATCCCAAAACCGCTGCCACTTCGCCTCGATCTCGTGATATGGGTACTGCCTGTGCTTTTCGGTAGTCTTCTCGCCACTCATAGGGAACCGCGGGATGATTCCAGTGTATCGTGCTTCAGCGGTTTTCCACTGCGCGATACACGTCGCGCTTGGGAAGCCCCAGATCCTTTGCCACCTTCTTGATGGCATCCATGCGGCTCATTCCTTGTGCCTGGCAGGCTGCGACGAGTTCGGGAACGGGACGCTCCTGCTGAGCGGCTCGCACACCCGCCTTCCCGATCAGTACGGTAATCTCGCCCTTGATGGCCGGCCGGGCTTCGAGAAGCGCCTTCAGCTCGGCCGCCGAGCCTCGCAAGAGCTCCTCGTGCATTTTCGTCAGTTCGCGTGCCAGCACTACTTTTCGCTGACCGAGGACGGCTTCGATGTCCTCGAGTGTTTCGAGCATCCGGTGGGGCGCCTCGAAGAACACCAGCGTCGCCGCAAGTCCCTTGACTTCTTCAAGTTGCTTGCGGCGTTGGGTTCGTTTTGCAAAAAAGTACCCGCCAAAATAGAAGGTGTCCGTCCCCAGCCCTGACGCCGAGAGCGCGGCGATGACGGCGCTCGGTCCGGGAATGGGAACCACCGCAATCCCTGACGCCACCGCGCATTCCACCAGCCGATAGCCAGGGTCGGAGATCAGGGGAGTGCCGGCATCGGACAGCAATGCGATCTTCTCGCCACGTCGCAGTGCTTCGAGAAGCATCTCTGTGCGCTCGCGCTCGTTGTGCTCATGGTAGCTGATCATTGGCCTGCTTATTCCCAGATGCTCGAGCAGCTTGCGCGTATGCCGCGTGTCCTCACACGCGATCCGGTCCACGTCACGCAGGATGCGGGCGGCTCGCGGGCTGAGATCTTCGAGGTTGCCAATGGGGGTGGCGACGACGAACAGCGTACCAGGCATGTTCCTATCCTCCTGCGCGGATCGGGTTGAGGCTACGGGATTGCGCCCGTAGCCCCTCCCACACCACCGTACGTACGGTTTTCCGTATACGGCGGTTGAACCCAGCAGGGTCATGACGACTGTCCCGCAAGATCTGACGGCATGAGGAAACCGTAACGT
>JACQDF010000098.1 GCA_016201205.1 Acidobacteriota bacterium | reverse complement strand
TACGGAGTTGGTAGTGCCAAGGTCGATACCAATGATTTTGCTCATGGTTATTGCTTCCGCCTCCCTGCAATGGGCAATGGCGCTTCTATTGCGCTCGTCTTCATTATCAAATATTAGTCTTCTATTGTCAAGAATCGACTCTCGGCCTCACGGTGTGCATGCCCCGGTTAG
Organism: Acidobacteriota bacterium; assembly: GCA_016201205.1. Classification (GTDB taxonomy): domain Bacteria; phylum Acidobacteriota; class Terriglobia; order Bryobacterales; family Bryobacteraceae; genus CADEFT01. The sequence continues at coordinate 2,507 of JACQDF010000098.1, read as the reverse complement.
CCAAAGCCCTCGTTCTCTCTCCGGGTCTGGCTGACACGGCCGATCCAATAAGCTGGCCGGCGGCTGTGATGAGCCAGCGCGAGTATGAGCACCCGATCCTGCTCCATCGTGTAGATGAGCGAATAGCGGAACTTCCGCAGTACGTGCTTGCGGATGCCTGGCAGGATTTCCACTGCCAATTCCGGGAACCGCGAGATGAGGTTCTCAGCCCTCCGAACATCACCGAACAAACGTCGCCCCAGCCCAGTGGCTCGAAGTTCGAGGTAGCCGATCTCATGGAGCAACTCCTCTTCGGCGGCCTCATGATACTCTACGAGCGTCACCGGAAGAGTCTTTCTGCTTTCTTGACTACCTCTTCCGCCGGAATTGCAAGGGCGTGACCTGCGCGGTATTCCTCCAGCCGCCTTTGCGCCTCGTCGGCCCAAAGGCGGTCCGCCTCCTCTTCGCTCAGTTCCTCCAGGCTAGCCAGAAGCCTTTCCGCGAGGGCTGCACGATCCTGAACATTCAGGCTCAGGGCGTTCTTGAAAACGTCCACCGGGTCCGGCATCTTGACCTCCACGCCCATTGTATCGGCTCGGGGACCCTCGTGGTCGAGGCTAACGACTCTGGTGCTCAGGCGCGGCCTGTTGTTGGCCGACGCCCGCAGCGCCTCGTTAGGCCGCCTTCACACCTCCCGCTAACGGGCCTTCAGCTTGCGCGCTTGACTCGCCGACCTAGCTGGGCGGCACAGGCGGCACAGGCCCCCTACGGCAGCCACCAAGAATCGAAGACTCGTGCCATCCGAAGCCTCTACGATAGCACTCCGGCGCGGGCGCGCCGGCGCGTCCTCACGCCCGCGACGCCCACTCGCGGAGCCGCCAGTAAGCCACCAGCCACGACGTAATGGCGACCTCGTCGATGCACTCCGGCAACACCGTGTGGGTCATCCGGGCGGGATCGGTCCCCCGGGCCAGGATCCTCGGCGCCACGGTGGTGGCGCGAGTGGCCGGATGCAGCTTTTCGACAATCGGCGCGATGGCCGCCAGGCGCGATCCCTCCGCGCTTTTCTTCGGAGGGTTGCCATCCTCGAACGCGTCGCCCGCCTCGTTGACGCGGCGCAGTCCCCGCTGCCACAGGATCCCGATTGTGCGCGCCAGGCGCGGATCGTCCAGGCCCGCCGCCATTGCCAGCGAGTAGCCTTCCACGATCAGCGACGTCATGTTGAAGTTCGCCAGTTGATCGTTCTCCATGGCCGCGTCCATTGCCTTGTCGAACCGGGACAGGTGGCTCCGGTAGCTCGCGTCGCCGGAAGCCCGCGCCGCCAGGGCGAGGATCGGCACGAACAGTCCCAACGCGTGATGATGCGTGTCGGCGGTGACGATGGTGCGGTGACGGTACGCGTTGCGAAACTGGCGCGCGACGAAGAAGTCCGCCGCGTCCACGAAGAAGCGGTCGATCGAGGCCCTCCCGGAGTCCGAGGCCAGCGGCCGCCACTCGTTCAGGGCAACGATGGCCTTGGTGTACTGGTCGTTGCTCATCTCGTGCGAGTTTCGTGCGTTGGCGAGTCCGCCGAACGGTTTTGGAAGCCAGCCCGGCATGTAATAGCGGCCCTCGCGGATCACTCCGAGGATCCCGCGGATCGCGCGGTCAGCCAGTTGCCGGACGTCGTTGTCCCTGGTGACGCGATAACGGACGATCTGACTGACTGCGAACTCGCCGGTCGCCATGAGCGCGTTCTCGTAGGTGAGGCAGCCCGCCTTGTCCGGCGAGTTCTGGAACATGTCGATGATCCGCCGCTGATCGATGCGGGCCAGTTCGGCGTTTGTCCACGGGGCCAGCGTCGCGGCGTTGAGGAACGACCGGCACAGGCCGTCGCGATCCAGCATCCGGTTCTCGACGAACCCGTGCATCCGCCGTTCGATCGATTCCAACGGATGCGGCGGGATCCACGCGGCGAGGAAAGTTCGGCGCAGCATTAGAAGCTCGCACAGGCCGGGCCGGCCTCCATACCGGTGAGGAACCCGCCGGCTGCCGGTAGGCCCGGCGCGTTGTGCGAGCGAGTTCATCAAAAGAACGCCCTCACACCCAACTGCAGCGTGCGTGGACCGGTAGCCGCGACCGTGCTCCCGAAGGCCCGATTCACCGGATCGGCAATCACGCCGCCCTGGAAGAAATGCTGGTTGAACACGTTGTAAGCTTCGGCGCGGAACTGAGCAGTGACTCCTTCACGAATGATGGTGTTCTTCAGGATGGAGAAGTCCGTGTTCCAGGCACGGTCCGTGGTCACGCTGGCCAGCCGGGACGGGAAGCGCCGTACGTTCGACGCCAACTGTCGCGCCGCGGTGCGCTCGAAGCCTGCGTCGACGTTGAACATGCGGTCTGGTGTCTTGTCGGGAACCGGGAGTTGCTTGATGTCGCCGCGGAACAGGACGTTGCCGAAGTCGATCGGCGTGCCGGACTGGCCGAACGACAATGCCTGCACCTGCCAGCCGCCGAGCCACCGGTGCTTCCGCGCCAGCGGGACCTCC
>JACQDF010000097.1 GCA_016201205.1 Acidobacteriota bacterium | reverse complement strand
TCCACCTTGGTCCAGGAGATTTTGGAGTTTCGGCCCAGGGCCTTGCCACGCTTGGTGACGAAGTTGAACACGCCCCCCTTGCCTTCCTTGTCCCACGGGTACCAGTTCTGGAGGGTGGAGTACTTGATCTGGGCGTTGTCCAGAGCCACCAGTTCCACCACCGCAGCGTGCAACTGGTTGGTCTTGCGCATCGGCGCGGTGCATCCCTCCAGGTAGCTCACGTAGCTGCCTTCGTCGGCGATGATCAGCGTGCGCTCGAACTGCCCGGTGTCCTTGGCATTGATACGGAAGTAAGTGGACAGCTCCATCGGGCAGCGGACGCCTGGGGGAATATAGACGAAGGAACCGTCGCTGAACACAGCGGAGTTGAGGGCGGCAAAGAAGTTGTCGGAATGCGGAACGACCGAGCCGAGATACTTCTCAACGAGCTCCGGGTGCTCCTGGACGGCTTCGGAGAAGGAGCAGAAGATGATGCCCATCTCCGCCAGCTTTCCCTTGAAGGTCGTCGCCACGGAGACGCTGTCGAACACTGCGTCCACCGCAACGCCAGCAAGCATTTCCTGTTCCCGTAGCGGGATGCCGAGCTTCTCGTAGGTTCTGAGCAGTTCGGGATCGACCTCGTCCAAGCTCTTCAGTTGATCCAGTTTGGTCTTGGGCGCCGAGTAGTAGACGATGTCTTGATAATCGATGGCCGGGTAGCGGACGGTGGACCACTTGGGTTCTTCCATCGTGAGCCACTGGCGGTAGGACTTCAGGCGCCATTCCAGCATAAACTCGGGCTCGTTCTTTTTGGCCGAGATCATGCGAATGACGTCTTCGTTAAGCCCCTTGGGGATCGCATCCGCTTCGATCTCAGTGACGAAGCCCCACTTGTACTCTTGATTTGCGAGTGCTTCGATCGATGTCGCCGTTGTGCTCATAAGGAGCCCTGCCCTCCTGAAAATATCGGGTTATCCATAGCCTAGCGCGTCTTGACTTGATAGTCAAGACTCTGGGAACATCAAGCGGAACGGAAGTCGTGGATGGCGGCCCGCACGACGGCCAACGTTTACCGAACTGTATTCTGAATCAACACCTTACCGCCGTCTCTCGCCCATTGAACTTCCAGAATTTCCTTCGTGTAGCCGCTCGGGGAGCCAATTTGTCCTGCTTAAACCCCCAAGTTGGCGCCGCAACCGCGGTTCTCGGTTGGCGAAGCGGCCAAACGGCAGCTCCGCGCGAGCTACGGCTTAGAGCTCAGGTCTGCTTTGCCGGTCGCCAAATCCACTGGCCATGAGACGTGCTCGTGGATGACAAGCCACTTCCCGTTGATCTTCCTGTAAACATCGGTGACGCGAACAGTGAGCTCCAGGGGTTTGCCATCCTTGTCCGGACCGTTGGTTCGGAAGATGCCGTGCCCATACGCGAGGTTCCCCTCGGTTTCCGTCTTCCAGTCGCTCACCTCAGCGTGAAGAGCACCCGGGTAAGCTGCTAGAAAGCCTTCCCAATCCTTTCGGAACGCCGCGGCGCCAACGTATTGGCGGGGAGGGAGGGCATCAAAAACGAGCAGACTCTCATCCGGCGAGTAGTACGCCATGATGCCGTTAATATCCTTGGCATTGATGGCGGCTACATAATTCTGTACAGACGCGTTGACTTCGGCCTGGTCGTTCGCTCGGGAGCAAGAGGAGACCACACAGGCAGCGGCCACTGCCAGCCCTGCGAGGAAATAGCTACCTTGGTTCATTGGACGTTCTCCTGACACACAGCTTATCCTCGGCGGGCGAGGAGGTAAAGAGTAACCGGACGCGTTCCTTGCTCGAGAACCTGAAAGCCGGCTTCCTGGAGGCGTTGGGTCCACCAGGCCGGGCCCCGAGTGCCGCTGTGCAGGAGCAGCGGTCCGAAGGTGAATTGAACCCACGGCTCTTTGGCGATCACCATCAGCAGAAAGTCACCTCCGGGTTTCAGCACCCGCGCGGCTTCGGCGAGAGACTGCTTAATCCCGTCGCGATTCAGGTGGTCGATCGCGTACGAGCTGACGATTGCATCGAACGCGGCCGGTTCGAATGGAAGACTGCGCATGTCACCGGCCTTGATCATCGCACGCTGCTCCACGCCCGCGGCCTTCAAGTTCGTGAACAGCCTCTGCTGCGGACTCTCGCTCCGTCCGAAGTGCTTCTCAAAGGAATCGCCGAACAGGTCCAGCGCGACCAGAGTGGCTTGCGGACGAGCTTGTAGGACCATGATGGACGACCTGCCGGTGCCCGCCCCCATATCGAGTACTCGTCCCGTACCCAACTGGAGAAAGCTTTGCGTGGGCAATGAAGGCCGCCCGTTGACGTCGATGACGAAGCGCACCACCAGGAACGCAGCGGTTGACCAGAGAGCGACAATGCCCACCAAGAGCATCGGCCACTTGGACCATTTGCGCGCGTATCCGAGGAGCAATAGCGGGACGGTGGCGGCGGTCAGGATGAGGTGGCTATAGCTCAGCCACCACGGATATCCGAAGTCGAGTTGGGGTGCTGGCATCTATTCATTGTAGCGGCAGTGAGCTACCGGTCGCGATCGGTAACCAGATCCGGAACGGCGGCCAGCGCTCTCTGATAAGAAGACTCGGGAAATTCGCCGATGATCGCCTTGGCCTTTTCCGTGAATGCCTGCGCACGTTCGCGCACTCGCTCGACGCCCTTGTGCCGGTCGATGATTCGGAGGATGCCGGCGAAAGGCGCCTTTTCGTAGCTGCGCTCGGCCACCACGGTTTCCACCTGGCGGCGCTCGCCTGCGCCGGCGGATTCCAGTGCGTAGATGAGCGGCAGAGTCACTTTCCCTTCCCGCAGATCGTTGCCTACCGGCTTGCCCAGCACATTTTCGTGCGCGGTGAAGTCCAGCACGTCGTCGACGAGCTGGAAAGCGATGCCCAGGTTCCAGGCGAATTCGCCCAACCGGCTCTCGGTCGATTCGTCGGCGCCGGCGGTGTGCGCGCCCAGCTTGGCGCAGACGGAGAACAGGCAAGCCGTTTTGCGATCCACCAACTGCATATAGTCCGCTTCGGAAATCTCCATCTTGCCCAGACGCTCCAGTTGCAGCAGCTCGCCTTCCACCATCATCTGGGTGAGGTTGATCAGCATGTCGAGCACGTGGAAATTGCGCTCCCGGAGTGCGATCTGAAACGCCTGCATGTAGAGCCAGTCGCCGGCGAGCACGGAGATATGGTTGCCCCAGATCACGTTGCTGGATGGCCGGCCGCGCCGTGTCTGAGCCATGTCGATGACGTCGTCGTGGATCAGCGTGGCCGCATGGATCAGCTCGACGACGGCGGCCATGCGAATTGCGCTGGGGGTGATCGGGCCGATCATGCGCGTCGCCAGCAGCAGCAGAGCAGGGCGGAGGCGCTTGCCGCCGCTCGATTGCAGGTATTGGGCGATGTGGGTGACCGCCTCGACACTGGCCACGGATTCCACGCTGAGCTCGCGCTCGACTTTCTTCAAGTCGTCTTTGACGAGATCGAAGACTTCCTTCGCCGTCAGAGATTGTCCCAGCCTGCTGGCAAAACCCATGCGAGTTTTCCAGTTTACCCATTGGGCGGCGCTGCTGGCAAACACAGACGCCGGAAGTTGTTGCTGGTATCGCGGGCCACGGTGTCGAGATCCACGCCGCGCAGCTCGGCCAGCCGCCTCGCCGTGTGAGTGACAAACGCAGGCTCGTTTCGCTTGCCGCGGTGAGGCGCGGGCGCCAGGTAGGGTGCATCGGTCTCGACCAGAATCCGGTCCGCCGGCGCCTCCCGCGCCGCCGCGTGCACATCCGTCGCTTTGGGAAAAGTCAGAATGCCGGCGAAGCTGAGGAAAAGCCCCATCGCCAGCGCGCGCCGCGCCTCGGTCACGCCTCCGCTGAAACAGTGCATGATGCCGCCCTGGGGCGCGCCCCGCCAATGTTGCTCGAGCAGGCGGAATGTGTCTTCCCAGGCCTGCCGCGTGTGGATCACGATGGGTTTGCCGGCGCGGCAGGCCAGATCGAGTTGTGCCAGAAACACTTCGCGCTGCTTTTCAGGCGGCGAAAAGTTGTAGTGGTAATCGAGTCCGATCTCGCCGATGGCGAGCACCTTGGGGTGCTTCAGCAGCGCCTCGAGCGCAGCCACCGTGTGCGGGCCGGCTTTGCCTGCATCGTGCGGATGCACGCCCACGGTGGCGTACACCGGTGCGTATTTTTCCGCAAGCCGGATTCCTGCCTCCAGATCCGGAGGCCCGCCGCCGGTGCCGATGACCAGGATGTGCTCGACGCCCCCTTCGAGCGCCCGCCCGAGGACCGCGTCCCGATCGGCGTCGAACTGCTCGCTGTCCAGATGGCAGTGCGAGTCGATGAGCCGGGCGCTCATTTGAGGCGCGCTCCAACGGGCACATCTTCGAGGAATCCGGCCAGCACCGGGGCGCCGTCTTCGAGCGACGCCGCCACGATCATTCCCTGCGACATCAGGCCGCGCAGCTTGCGCGGCTGCAGATTGGCGACGATCACGACTTTGCGCCCGATGAGCTGGTCAGGTTTATACGCCTCCGCGATGCCGGCGACGATGCTGCGCGGCTCCGCTTCCCCGATGTCCACGGACAAATGCAGCAGCTTGTCCGCGCCTTTCACATGCCCGGCGGTGAGCACCTTGCCCACACGCAAGTCCACTTTGGCGAAATCGCCGATGGTGATTTGCGGGGCCAGCGGCGCGATTGGCTGCGCCGGCGCTTCCTCCTTCTTGATTTTGCCCACCAGCGCATCCTGGCGGGCTTTCTCGGCCATCTCGAGCTCGATCATCCTCGCGACGGCGGTGCTGGAATCCACCCGCGGAAACACCGCCGCCGGTGCGCCGATCTTCTCTCCGGCAGCCAACTGGCCCCACGCCAACTGATCCAGACGCACGGATTCCAGCGGCCCGCTTATTCCGAGCTGCTCCCAGATCCTGCGAGTGGATTCCGGCATTACCGGCGCAAGCAGTGCGGTGGCGATCCGCACCACTTCCGCCGCTGCATAGAGCGTGCCGTCCAGCTTCTTCTGCGCTTCCGGCTCCTGTTTCCTGATCAGCGTCCAGGGCGCCTGCTGGACGATGAATTTGTCCACCGTGCCGAGCAGCGACCACACTGCTTCGAGCGCCTTGGAGAACTCGAAGTTCTCGATGGCTGCCGGATACGAGGCCACGACTTCGCGCGCTTTTTCCGCTACGTCCGCGCCCACTTCGCTCGAGCCCGCCGGGATGATGCCACCGCGATACTGCGTGATCATGCTCAGCGTGCGCGACACCAGGTTGCCGAGTCCGTTGGCCAGATCCGCGTTGTAGCGGCCGACCAGTGCGTCGAGGGCAAAGTTGCCGTCGTTTCCGAACGGGATTTCACGCAGCAGGTAATAGCGCAGCGCGTCCACCCCCATCACCTGCTGGATGGGCGTCGCGCGCACGATATTGCCCCGCGATTTGCTCATCTTGCTTTCTTCAAACAGCAGCCACCCGTGGGCGAAAATGCGCTTGGGCAGGGCCAATCCGGCCGCCATCAGAAACGCCGGCCAGTAGATCGCGTGGAAGCGCAGGATCTCTTTGCCGATCAGGTGCAGGTCCGCGGGCCACAGATTGTCGTCCCGCACCGCCGTGATATAGGTGATCAGCGCATCGAACCATACATAGAAGATGTGCTTGCCTTCCACCGGCGCCGGAATGCCCCAGGTGAGATTCGAGCGGGTGATCGAGAGATCCGTGAGCCCTTGCCGGACGAAGGAAAGCGCTTCATTGCGCCGGATCTCCGGCTGGATAAACTCGGGATGCTCTTCGTAAAGCCGGAGCAGTTTTTCCTGGAACGCCGTCAGCCTGAAGAAGTAGTTTTCCTCGGTCACCGTCTCGAGCGGGCGGCCGCAATCCGGGCACGGATCTGCTGGCCTGGCATCGCTGACATACAGGTTGTCGCTGAAACAATATTGGCCCGTGTAGGCGCCTTTGTAAACGTAGCCGTTCTCCATGCAGCGCTGGAACAGCCACTGCACGGTGGCATGATGCCGCGAGTCGGAAGTGCGGATGAAGCGGTCCACGGCCAGACCGGTCTCGCGCCAGGTGCGCTGGAATTCTTCAGCGATGACGCCGGCATAATCCGCGGTCGACATGCCTTTGGCCGCGGCCGCCCGCTCGACATTCACGCTGTTCTCGTCGCTGCCGGTGACCAGCACCACGTCATGACCCTGCATGCGCTTGAAGCGCTTGATCACATCGGCCACCATGGTGGTGTAGAAATGGCCGATATGCGGAGCGGCATTCACATAGTAGATGGGTACGGTCAGATAGTATTTCATCGAGTGTTCTTCAACCAGGCCAGGTTGGCTTCCGAGAGAATCTGCCGCAAGGGGACTCCCGCTTCGAGCGCCAGCCGCCGGCAGTCCTCGTATTCGGGAGCAAAGGAGCCGTTGGCGGCCACTTTGATGCGCACCTTACCGTGCGGCGTTTCCACTTCAACGGTACGGCGTTCGAGCACGCGCCGCTCGGCGCGGTACATGCGCAAGCCGAGGGTCGAGGTTTCGGCGAAAATCAGATCCGCCAGCTTCTCCTGCGTTTCCGGCGTGGCCATCACCCGCAGCAGCGAGCCTTGCCGGTTCTTCTTCATCAGCAGCGGCTCGAGGGAAACATCGAGCGCGCCGGCGGCGAAAAGCTGCTCGAAGGCGTGGCCGAGCACCTGTGGCGGGCAGTCATCGAGGTTCGCTTCGATGAGAGTGACCACAGTGGATTCCGCCGCCTGGCTTGTTTCCCCCAACGTGAAGCGAAGTACGTTGGCCTGCCCGGCAAAGTCCTTGTCGCCGGCGCCATAGCCGGCGCCGAGAATCTTCATGGGCGGCATCGGGCCGAATTCTTTGGCCAGAGTTGCCGCCAGGGCCGCTCCGGTCGGCGTCGTCAGCTCGGCAGCCGGGCCGCTGGCATAGACGGGCTTGTCGTTGAGCAGCTCCGCTGTTGCGGGCGCGGGAACAGGCAGAATGCCGTGCTCGGTCTTCACCGTGCCGCTGCCCAGATTCAGCGGCGAGCAATACAGCTCTTTGACGCCAAGCGAGTGCAGCCCCAGGCAGGCGCCGGCGACATCGCAGATGGAATCGACGGCGCCGACTTCGTGAAAATGCACCTGGTCCACCGTCGTGCCGTGGACTTTGGCTTCGGCCTGGGCCAGCCGCCGAAACACGTCGGCGGCGTTTTGTTTGACCTCAGCCGGAAGCGACGAGCGCTCGATCATCTCGAGGATCTGGAGAAGACGCCGGTGCTTGTTCTGCGGCTCGCAGTCCACTGTGAACCTGGCTGCCGCCAGTCCCCGCCGGCGCGTCCGCTCGAGGCGAAAGCGGGCGCCGGTTCCCAGCGAGTCCAGTTCTCTGGCCAGATCCTCGAACGAGGCTCCGGCATCGACGAGCGAGCCGATCGCCATGTCGCCACTGATGCCGCTGAATGCGTCCCAATATCCGATCTTCATTTGTTCGCTTATGCCGCCAGCAATTCCGGAAGAATTTTTCCCGCCGGTCCGCGCAACGAGGCGTCCACCCATCCGGAGAGCGGCGTGTCGTCTGCGTTGACTTCGATCACTCTGGCGCCGGCGTTCTTTGCCACCGCCGCCAGCCCGGCCGCCGGCATCACCACCGCTGACGTTCCGACCACCAGGAAGACTTCCGCCGCCCGCGACGCTTTCTCGGCCGTCTGCCAGCATTCCGCCGGCAGATTCTCGCCGAACCAGACGACGCCCGGCCGTTGGAGCCCGCCGCATGCGCATCGCGGCGGCAACTCGCCGAGCTCTGGATCCTCGTTCTTACAGGATAGCCCGCAATGAGTGCACCGCAGGGTCCAGATGTCACCGTGGAGGCGGACGACCATCCTGCTCCCGGCGCGCTCGTGCAGCCCGTCCACGTTTTGAGTGATCAGGCAGAACTCGGGGACTCGCTCTTCCAGTTGCGCCAGTGCGCGGTGGCCAGGGTTGGGCTGGGCTTTGGCGATCAGACTGCGCCGCCAGTTGTACCACTCCCAAACCAGCTTCGGATCGGCGTCGAATGCTTCCGGCGTGGCCAGGTCCTCCGGCCGGTATTGGCGCCACAGACCGCCCTGACCGCGGAAGGTCGGAATTCCGCTTTCCGCTGAAATGCCCGCGCCGGTGAGAACGGCGACACGCCGCGCGGCGCGGAGCCATCGGCGGGCTTCGTCCATACTTCGATTATCGCCGCAAAGAAGCGCTGTCCGGATTTGTGCAAACTGTCGAATTCTGTCGAATTGTGTCGAATCCTGTGTTCTCCCCTGCCTCGAGCCTGTCGTGGCTGTTGGAGACTTCCCGTTCGGCGGCGAGGAAGACGGCGTCAAAGAACTGGTCGAGTTGGGCGCCGGTCATGCGGTTGGTGGGGATGGGACGATATTCGGGCTGCGTGAGGGTGGACGAGTGAAGAACGCTGAGGGCGGCTTTGAGGCGAACAGTGGCGGGCTGGGCTTCATTGTCGAGGATCTGGCGGACTGTGTCGAGAGCCTTGCCGGCCAACGCGCTGACGCCGTCCCGGATGAATTCCGCACGGGCACGGCAAGCCTCGTCGTACGCGGCGGCAAACGTAGTCTGTCGCCGCCACATGTGGATGGTGCTTCGATGAACACCGGCGGCTTCGGCGGCAGCGGAGATGGAGTTGCCTTCGCAGAGGCTATTGAGCACGGTGAGCTGTGTGGGGGACAGGGGCGCGTTGTGCACCGGAATGGACATGTTGGTCTCCTCCCGGGCACGAGGATAGCAGAGCGGGCGCCTGCGCTAATTGGTGTTCAGCACACAAGACACTTGTTTTTCATGGAGATAAAATTTCTGAATCGGTTGTGACTGATATGATAAAGGTTTCCCTTCCATTTCGCCCATGTCTTCGCCGAGGATGATCGTTGCGGCCGGGGTCTTGGGGGTAACAGTATGCTGTTATCCGAATGCCTGGGAGGAGCTAAGAAGTGACGGCAAAGGCGGAGGTCTCGTGACTGACGCCGACGAACACCGAACCGCGGTTGGCTTGGGGATCATAAATGCCGAAGGGGAGGGCGATGCCCGTGGCGAGGGAGCGAAAGTC
>JACQDF010000114.1 GCA_016201205.1 Acidobacteriota bacterium | reverse complement strand
TCGTTGAGGTGCGGCATCAGTGTTAACAGCCGATCTTGAAACCCTTCCACATGGGTCACGCTCCTAGCGTACACCTCTCCCGCAACTTGTGCAAGTTATTTTGCGGTGGATCCTAAGCGTGCGTCCATTCCCTCGTCTCCGTTGTTTCGCTGAGCGTTCCGGCGTTCAGCCGCAAGCGCCGCCACATCGGGTGCGCCCAGAGGTCCCGCTCGAGGGCTCGCTCGCGATCGCACAACGCGCGATACCGGGAGCCTCGATCCTGATATAACTCCGCTGGCGGACCCTGTTCCAGAATGCGTCCCTGCTCCATCACGAGAACGCGGTCGAAATCGAGCGTATCGGCGACGTCGTGCGTAATGCAAAACAGAGTGGCGGATTGGAAGTGGCGCCGCGCGCGCGACAGGAAATTCCGGCGGCTCTGGCGGTCAAGCCCGCGCGCCGGCTCATCCAGAATCGCCAGCCGGACATTCGAGCGCATCAAAGCTCGCGCCATGCGAACGCGTTGCCCTTCGCCGCCGGCCACCAAAGCGCCGCCGTCGCCGAGCGCGGTTTGCAGCCCGTCCGGCAGGCGTTCGAGAACATCGACGATTCCGGCATTCTCGATCGCCGGCCCCATGCGCTCGGCGGCGCTGTCATTGCCATAGCGGAGATTGTCGAACAGAGTGGCCTGAAACAGATGCACCTGCGGATCGATCCAGGCGGTCTCGCGGCGCAGTTGCGCCAGCCGCTGGGAATCGAGCGAAGTATCGTCGACGAGGATCGAGCCCTGGACCGGTTTGTGCCACCCAAGCAGCAATCCGGCCAGGGACGATTTGCCCGCACCCGACAATCCGATGATGCCGATGTGCTCGCCCGGCGCGACCTCGAGGCTGACGTCATCGAGAATCACTTGGCCGCCCGCGACCACCGTGACATGGCCGATGTCCAGCTTGAGCCCCGGTCGGGGGCCAGGAAAACCTTCGCCCGAGCCCACCGGCTCGAGAAACCGCAACAGGGTGTTGCGCAGCGCAGGCAGGCTCCAGACGACCGATGCCAACTGCCGGCCGGTCGAGGGTATCGAAAGCGCCCAGTAAATCAACAGGAGCAAACCGGAAGGGTCCTGCGCGCGCGACGCCTGCGAATACACCAGCGAGATCACCGCGCCAAGGGTCAGGACGATCTGGACCACTTCGGCGCTCACCAGCAACGACTGCTGGCGCAATCCCGCGTCGGCCCATTGGCCAAGCTGGCCGGCCTGCGCGGCGCGCAGCGTACGCTCCGCGGAATGCGCCTGGATGGCGCGCAGCCCCAGGAGCGCATCGAGATAGAACCGGCTCAACGCGCCATTGATCTCACGGAAGCGCAACTCACGTTCTACCAGAGCGGGCTGAAACAGAAGCGGTGTAATCGCCGCCGCCAGGACGGCGAGCGCCGCCGGCAATGCCGCCCCGGGGTAGAGCCAGGCAATCGCCGCCGCGGTGAAAAGCAGGCTGGCGGCATGGCGCAGGAACTGCCCGGCAAGCTCCGGCAACTCCCGCAGCAACTGCAACGAGTGCGCCCGGAATGCCATGTCGGAAATCAGGCGGGAGTGAAAGTAACGGTCGCTCAGGCGGGGGATCTTCAGAAGAAATCGTGTCCGAAGGCGCAACTCCAGGTGCCGTCCCAGGCGAAGCAGCCCCAGAATCGCCGGCCATTCGAGCGCCAGGAGGGCGCCCAGGAAGACCAGCGCCGCGGTCAGGGCCGCCAAACGCTGGCCGCTCCATTTCAAGTGCCGCGCCAGGTCGAACCACCCGCGGAACAGGAGAGCCTCGAGCACCGTGCCCGCCGCGGCCGTGAGCAGCGCAACGGCGAGGATGGCCGGCAACAGCCAGCCGCCGGCGCGCACTGCCGCCCACACGGGAGCCCACACGCGCGGCGGCGGCTCCTTTCGTACGGCGTCGAGCGATTCCGGCAGAGGCTCGGAGCTTGCGTCCTTTCGTGGACCCGCTGCCGCCAGCAGCACCGCTCCGCGCATTTGGACCCGGTCGCCATCGCTTGCAAGATCTTGCGCAGTCCAGAACTCGGGCGGGATCTGCTCCGGATTGCGGGCGCAAAGCTCGAGGAACTCCCGAGCCTCCCCGCGGCGCTCCAACTTCCCGGCATCCACCAGAGTCTGCGCCAGCCGTATCGAGGCGTCCAGACGCGCGCGATCGTCCCCGATTTCCGGCTTCAAGCCGAGGGCGCGCATGCGATGCTCGAGCCCGGCCGTGAACGAAGGGCTCCGCGACCATTCTTCCCAATCCGCGCGCGGAACTTCCTGCTCGTGGATGTAAAGAGAGTTGAGAAAGCGGCGGCGTGGCATCCAGATACGGCCCGCCGCCGGATCCATCACCTGCACCAGCGGGCCGGCCACCCGCCACACGACGACGAAGTGCGTCCCGCCGCCGGGCAGCCGCACAACTACAATAGCGGGCAGGAATGCCGATGGATCGGCCAGAAGCAAGTCGGCTGGAATCAGGACCTGCGCAACATCGAGGCCCAACTGCTGGGCGACGGTTTCGAGGGTGTCGATGGACGTGCCGTCCACATCCGTCTGGCAGGCTTCTCTCAAACGGCCGTAAGACAGGTACAGTCCGAAACCGCCGAAGAGCGCTTTCAAAGCGGCCGGTCCGCAGTCCATGGCCGAGGTCTGAATCACCTCGGGGATGAAGAAGCGGCGTGTCATTGAATTGGTCTTAGCGAGTGGTCTCACGATGGACGGTCAGCCGTTGGCCCGCGGTTCGCAAAATGAGCGACAGCGGACTCAGGCGCTCGACTGCCACCTCGAGCGTGCCCGGCATTCCGTGTTCGAGTTTGCCGCGGAAGCTCGAGCCGGGTTCAATGTCCAGCTCAACCCGGACGTTGCCGTCGCGGATCTCCTGCGCCACCCGGGCCACCCGGGCCGGCGCCGGCGGGAAACTGGGCGGCCACCAGGAGCCGGCCGGAAGGCACGATGGATCCCAGTCTGTCGCCTTGCTGGACGACCGCGCCCACCCGGAGAATCGCCGCCTCGCCGACCCGTCCGTCCACTGGGGCGCGCACCCGGCGGCGGTCGATCTCGTAGCCCAGCCGCTCCATGCCGGCCCGTAAGGTGCTCCGTTGCGCTTCCAAAGCTGCGATCGCGGAATACAGCCGCTCGAGGCGAACGTCGCGCTCGCGGTCGCGGGTGGCCTGTTCCTGCGGCACACGCCGGGCAGCCGCGCCGAGTGTACTCACGGCCGCGCGGAGCCGGCGCGCCTCGGCCTCGGCCTTGTCGAGATCGCGCCTCGGCGTCAGTCCTTCCCGCTCGAGCGCCTGCACCCGAAGCAGTTCTCCCTCGGCATACTTCGCCGCCGCGTCCGCTTCCCTCATCCGGTGGGCGGCCTCCTCGGCGCTGAGTCCGGCGGTTCGCTGCTCCTCGGTGCGGGCGCGCTCTTCGGCGCTAACCTGCCCGCGCAGCCGTGCTAATTCCGGTTCCAGACCCTCCGTCCGGACTTTCGCCTCGCGCAATCTCAGTTGGTCCGGCATGGCGTCGATCTCGACCAGCACTTCGCCGCGCTCGACCGCCTGGCCGACACGGAGCTTCGTTTCGATCACCCTGCCGAGCAGGGGCGACTGAATCGGATAGGTGGCTGAATCGAGTTCCACACGCGCCGCGGCCGAGATTTCGTATAGGGTGACTTGCCCCCGTGCGGCCCACCAGATCCATGCACCTGCCAGGAGCAGGGCGGCAACGAGTGCCCGGACGGTCGTGTGCCCACGGTCGGCCAATAGCCGGGCGAAGGTTAAGGAAAAGGCGGTCTTTAGCATGCGCTTTCAAAGGAAAGCCCGCGAGCCGGCCCTGCGGCCGCTCGCGGGACTACGGTCAGCGAACGGGGGTGTTATGGTTGGCGGATAACTTCCCCGCCTTGACTCTGGTCTTGAGTTTCATGCGCATCCTCCTTTCCTGGACTTTTGTCCGGGTGGAGACGCAAAAGCGAATGCCGCATTCCACCCAATGGACGTCATCGAACGGAAGTGATATGGATCGCCCCTATCTCTTGAAGCGAGAACCGGAGAGAAAATTAGCGGAAGAAAGCGCTCGGGATCGGCTGTCTACGGAACGCGTGCCGCTTCGAGCTGGCGCCGGACGAAGCTGTTATTCGGCAGCTTGCGGTCCCAGCCCTCCCACAATTCCAGGCGGCGAGCCTCGGCCGCGGATGCAGCGTCAGCCTGCCTCGCACGGCGATGGAGCCGGGCCGTGGCCTGATAAATGTTCGACAGATCCTTGGCGTCCGCCAGGTTGGACTCCGGCTTGGGCTTCGATGCCAGGATCTGGGCGAGCAACTGCTCATAGATCCCGATTCCCCGCCGGATATCGCCCTTCCCCGCTTCATACTCCGCCAGCGCCCGGAGCGCATTGCCGGCTTCCGATCCCGGTGCGATTTGCTCTGCCGGATAGAGCTTCAGCTCGCGCAAGCGGAAAAAAGCGGCGTCCAGACGCCGGCGGGCTTCGGCGGAACGCCCAAGCTGGCGCAAGGGAAAAGTGGACCCCGCCAGCGCTCTTGCTTCGTCTCGCCGCGCTTTGGGATTGTTCTTGATTTCCGCCGAGCGGCGAAGCGCCTCGTCGTAGATCGCAAGCGCCCGGCTCGGGTCCGAGTGGCGAAGGACGCCGGCCAGTCTGATTCCGCGACTGGCAACGGCAAACCGGCTCTGGGAATCGTCTGCATCCTGCCGCGCAAGATCCGCGGCGATCCTGAATCCACGCTCGAAATATTTCGCGGCTTCCTCGGACCGGCCCAGGCTGACGGCGTGATCCTCGCCAAGAACATCGCCCTGGGTGACGAGAGCCAATCCGTAGGTTAAGACTCGGCTCACGCTTTTGTCCCCCGGCGGAGGCTCCAGGAGCTTCACTGCCTCTTGACTGGCTGCAAGAGCTCCGTCCAGATCGCCGGTACTGCGAAGGGCGCGCGCCACCACCATATGCGCTGCACCGGCTTGATGCGGCTGATCCGTGGCCCTGGCGATGTCGATCGTGCGGCGGAGTAGACGTATGGCCTCCTCGGCCAGTTCCTCGCGCACATACCAGTTGGCGACATTCATGCCAACGATGACTACCTGATCCTTTTCAGCCTCATCCACCTTTCCGGCACTGAGATACTTTTCCAGCCACTCTTCCGACCTACGGGCCAAAGGCAGGGCCTCTGTGACCGGTCGCCTGGCCTGCGCCAAAATCATCCGGTCATGAGCGATTTGCGCCGCCCTAAGGAAGGCCGTGCGATTGGCCGGCTGCGCCGCCAGTACGGACCCAATCAACCCCTCGGCGATTCGAAGATTCTGCTCGGCATTCTCTATCTGGCCCAGGTTCGCTGATATGGGCACCCCTTGCACGCGCCCCACGCGCATATAAGCGGTTCCCACGTCCAGCGCAAGATCGGGATCTCCCTGGACATCCGCTGCCAGCCGCCGCAAATACTCCAAAGATGTGTCCACAATCAACTGCCGGGTTTTGGCGCCGCCCGGCAACTGACGTACCTGCCGGTCAATGTCAAACAGCTTGTTGGACAGTTGGCGTACTTCATTGAAGCGCCGCTGCGCAATGGCTCGTTGGTGATTCGCCACCCCGAAGCCCACGGCCAGAGCGGCGACGGCAAGCACACCCGCCGAAACCGGGAGCCAATACCGCCGCAGAAACTTCCGCGTACGGTACCACGCGTCGCCGGAACGGGCCTCGACGGGCCTCCATTCGAGGAAGGCGCGGACATCGCTGGCGAAGGCCTCGACAGATACGTAGCGCTCCTCGGGCTCGTGGCGAAGAGCCTTGCGCAAGATGGAATCGATATCGCCTGGCAGAGCCGGGTTCAACCGGCTCGGCGGCGGGATGTCCTTTGCTCCCGTCATCACTTCGATGGCTTGCGAGGTCTGGCCGCCGGATTCGGATTCGTGCGGGGACCGGCCCGTCAGAAGCTTGTACAAGACGGCGCCCAGCGAGTAGATATCCGTGGCCGTGGTCTGATTCGACCCGCGCAGTTGTTCCGGGCTGGCGTAATAGGGCGTGAGCAGCCGCTCGACTGTCTTTGTTGCGTCCTCGTCCGTGTTCAGCAGCTTGGCGATGCCGAAGTCCAGCAGCTTCGGCTGGCCGGAAGCGTCCACCAGGATGTTGGACGGCTTCAGGTCGCGATGAATGATGAGATGGCGATGCGCGTGAGAAACTCCATCGCACACGCGCTGGAACAGCATCAGTTGATCCCGCAGGTCCAGTCCTGCGGCGTACGCATCAATCGGAACCCCGTCCACGTACTCCATCACGAGGTAGGGCCGCCCGTCGCCGGTATGCCCGGCGTCCAGTAAACGAGCGATCGAGGGATGATTGAGGTCCGCCAGGAGCTGGCGCGTCCGGAGAAACCGGTCGCGCCACGCGGGCCGGTCGACGCCGGAACGAAGGAGCTTGACAGCGGCCTGTTGTCGAATCTCGCCGTCGGTGCGCTCGGCCAGGTAGACGGCGCCCATCCCGCCCGAGCCAAGCAGACGAACCAGCCGGTAAGGTCCGCAGTCACTGAGCGTGCGGGCTTCTTCGGAACCGAGCGCCCCTTGCGCGGCGTCAGACACACAATCCGTAAGAGACTTGGCTTTTGCTGAATCAAAGCCGAGCAGGGATTCCACTTCCGCGCGCAACTCCGGCGCGATCCGGCGTTCCGAAAAGATCCTTTCGCGGTCCGTGCCCGAGAGATCGGCGAGTTCGTGGAACAGATCGCGCACCAGCGGATTCATGATGCGGCCCAGCTACAGGAAGCATTATAGTGCATACCGCTTTGGAAAGAAGTAATCTGGTCTCGTGACGTCTCCCGTGCCCCAATTGCTGGAACGGCTGCGCACCGGAGATCCATCCGCGCTGAACAAGCTGGTGAGTGCGCTGTATGACGAGCTGCACCGCATCGCCGCGCGGCATCTGCGCGGAGAACGATCCGATCACACGCTGCAAACGACGGCGCTGGTTCACGAAGCCTATTTAAGGCTGTTTGACGGCGCCGAGCGCCAATTCGCCGGCCGAGTCCACTTCCTGGCGGTCGCGTCGCGAGTGATGCGGCAGGTGCTCGTCGACTACGCCAGGGCCCGAGCCACAAAGAAGCGCGGGGGCGGCGTGCATGGCATGCCGGAGCGGATTGGGCTGACCACCGGGTTGGAGGCGGGTGAAGAGGAAGGTGTCGAACAACTGGAACTCATCGAGCTGGACCGCGCTCTCGATGCCCTCGCCCGAGAGGACGAATCGCTGGCGCGGCTTGTGGAAATGCGGTATTTCGGCGGGATGACGGCCGAGGAAACGGCCGAGGCGCTCGGGATTTCTGTCCACATCGTTCGCCACGATCTGCGCCTCGCGCAAGCGTGGCTGCGCCGAAAACTGGAGAGTTAGTCCGGTCCACGGGCCGAGCCATTCCTAAAGCAGCCGCTCGAGGATCTCGGCCAGGTATTCCTGGTCCAGGGCGCCGCTCTTCCTGCTGGCCGGATCGACATATCGCCAGCCGCGCTCTTCCGCACCCACGCAGTAGTAAATCAGATTCTCCCTGATCTCCTGCCGGTCCAGGTAGTCCTGGTTGAACCACCGCAAAGCCCCACGCTGGATGTACCAGGTCCGGTAGCGCTCGGTGGACATAGCGGTTTCCGGAGGCTCGAGTGCAATCTGGACGATTCGGCCGCTGGCGTTCATCTGGAACAGCGCGGCCTCGGCGCGGTAGGTATCCGGCGTCAGCTCGATGGTCAGCTTCTCGAGCATCCCGTTGAGCGCGGCGACCAGCACGCGGCATTGCTCGTACAATTCCTTCCGCGCCGCCTGCTGGCTGTTCTCGAGCTCCTGTTCCTGCCGGATGCGCAGCTTGTCTTTGGCGGGAATCTCGTCCAGCTTCCGCGCCAGCCGCTGGAACCGCACGCTCGCTCCCGCTTCGGCGGACCTGGCCTGCTCCTCGGCCGCCGGCTTAGCCGCCCGCGATTTGCGCAGTCTCCGCCACGACATACTTTCGCTCGACGTAGCTGTTCAGGATCTCGATGAATTCCGCCACGATGCGGTCCCCTCGCAGCGTCCGCAGCAGTTTTCCATCGACGTAGACCGGCGCCACCGGCTCCTCGAAGGTTCCCGGAAGCGAGATGCCGATGTCGGAATGCTTCGACTCGCCCGGGCCATTCACGACACACCCCATCACGGCCACCTTCATCCGCTCGACGCCCGGATGCCCCTGCTTCCACACCGGCATCTGATCGCGCAGATATGTCTGGATCTGATCCGCCATCTCCTGGAAGAACGTGCTCGCCGTCCGGCCGCACCCCGGGCACGCGGTCACCTGCGGCGAAAAACTGCGCAATTCAAGCGATTGCAGGATCTGCTGGCAGATGCGTACTTCCTCGGTCCGGTCCCCATTGGGCAGCGGCGTCAGCGACGCGCGAATGGTGTCGCCGATCCCCTCCTGAAGCAGGATGGACAGCGCCGCGGTGGTTGCGACAATTCCCTTGGCGCCCAGCCCCGCTTCGGTCAGCCCGAGGTGCAGAGCATAGTCGCATTGCGCCGCCAGCTTCCGGTATACCTCGACCAGGTCCTGCACGCCGCTCACTTTGGCGCTGATGACGATCCGGTTGCGGGGCAGCCCGTAGCTCTCAGCAGCCTGCGCTGAGAGCAAACCGCTGGCCACGATCGCGTTCAGCGTCACCTCTCGCGCATCCAGCGGGCCGGCTCTCCGCCCATTCTCGTCCATCATCCGCGTCAGCAGAGCCTGATCCAGCGACCCCCAGTTGACTCCGATCCGCACCGGCTTGCCGTGTTCGATCGCCGCCTCGACCATCGTCCGGAAATTGTCGTCGTGTTTCCTGCCGATGTTCACGTTGCCCGGGTTGATCCGGTACTTGGCCAGCGCCCGCGCGCACTCCGGATATTTCGTGAGCAGCAGATGCCCGTTGTAGTGGAAATCGCCCACGACCGGAACGTGCATCCCGAGTTTGTCCAGCGTTTCGACAATCTTCGGAACCGCCCGTGCCGCATCCTCCGTATTCACCGTGACCCGCACAAGCTCCGATCCTGCCTGCGCCAGCGCCATCACCTGGTTCACCGTCGCCGTCACGGCGGCGGTATCGGTGTTCGTCATCGACTGGATGACAATCGGGTGGCCGCCTCCAAGGATGACGCCGCCGACGCTGACGGACGCCGAACGCCTGCGTTGGGGTGCTGCCATCGTAGTCTCCAACCTTCATTTTACCAGTTGCGCGCGCACTCCTCCTTCGGCTAAGATCGGAATCCTTACGAACATGACGAAACGTACTCTTTGCGCGCTCGCATTTTGTCTGCTGCTGCTGTTCGGTCTCGCGGTCACCCAGTCCGACGCTCAGCCCGACACCTTCAAACAGATCCTGCCTGGCGTCTGGTTCCGCGAAGGCGACCTGAGCGGCAAGGGCCACTGCAACAACATCGTCATCGACATGAAAGATCATCTCATTGTCGTCGACGCCAATTTCCCCAGCGGCGCCCAGGCTCTTCTGAGCGACATCAAGAAAGTATCCACCAAGCCGGTCAAGTACGTCTTCGACACGCATCACCACGGCGACCACTCCTATGGCAACCCCGTCTGGACCAGGATGGGCGCGACTACGCTCGCTCACGCCGGCGTCGTCGATGAGATGAAGCGCTATGAGCCCAAGCGCTGGCAGGAAGCAGCCAAGACGCGCGAGGACGTCCGCAACCTGAAGCTGAACACCGCCGAGCCTCCCAAGCAGACCTTCGACAAGACTCCCTTCGTGCTCGACGACGGCGCCCGCCGCGTCGAGTTCCACTACTTCGGATGGGCGCATACTCGCGGCGACGGCTTCGTCTATCTGCCCAAGGAGAAAGTCCTCTGCACCGGCGATGCGGCCACCAACGGCCCTTACAACTACACCGCCGACGCCAACGTCAGCAACTGGCCCGCGGTGCTTGGCAAGGCGGCCCAGTTGGATGTCCAGCACGTGCTGCCCGGTCACGGGCCCGCCGGCGGCCGCGACGTACTCACCGGCGAAACCGAATTCATGATCCAGCTTCGCCGCGCCGTCAACCGGTCGATTCAGGAGGGACGCACGCTCCAGGACATCGTGAAGTTCAAGAACGGCCAGCCGGAATCGGCCACCCTCCAGCTCCCCGATTCGGTGAAAAAGTGGGTCGGGCCATTCTACGCGGCGCAGGTTCGCGACACGTTCGAAGAGATCTCGAAAGGCAAGCCGCACGGCGATCTGCCACACTGAGCAGGGGGCTATCCGGCTTCTGCTACTCTCGCGAGTGGAAAGTACGTTCTCCGGGTTTATGAGGGATAGCATGAGTGAGGCGACCCTCCGATGCGAGAACTGCCGTCCTGGCGGGGCCCGGTTGCGACATGTGACCGCTACACTGTTCATCCTTGCAGTTCCAGTAACGGCTTGCCAACCAGTGCCGATGCTTCCACGTGCGCCGGGCAGCGACGATGCCCCCTTCTTGTCCCTCACTTTGCTGAGAACTGTTGCCATGACCACCGATGCGGAGGGTGGCTCAGCAAGACCAGAGGTAGTTGCTGCTCCCAACAGAGTCTTTGTCGTCTATCTGGGCAACATCGGAAGTGGAAACGGGCGCCGCTTCAATGTGAAAATCTTCGATGCCAATCTAAACAACGTCATCGCGTCCAGGACGATATTGGAAACAACCGCCGAGTATGGTGGCCCAACCGACATCAGAGTTGCTTCTGATGGCCAGTATCTTTATGCCTTTTATGAGACATTCAAGCCCACTTCCCAGACCACGGCGACAACCTATCTTTGGGGCGCAAAATATACTTTGGACGACAGTTTTGAGCGAGTTGCCTATACTCCGGAGCCCATCGCAAGCAGCAAGCCGGCGTCAGAACTTCAAGACGGCGGAGAAACCCTTGACGATCCTGCGCCTTTGGTTGGAACGACATCTGTATTTGTAGTTACACGTCTCAAGTATTCCATAGCCATGGCCGGCAGGACTGTTTATAGAATTCGCGAATTCAGTAAGGATAACCTGACCCCGTTATCTGAGGTCGATCTCGATTTATCGGATGCCGTTGATGGCCGGGCGCGAGTGACCAGCCTGCTTTCCATAGACAATAGCATTTTCATTGCTCTTGCAACCACTGTTTCAGATCAAGCGGTAAACGAGAATAATGACGACGGCGCTCTGTCGGATATCGTCCTCATTAGAATGAGGCCGGACTGGACTTTCGACCCACAAAAGGATGTTCAAACCATCTCCGCCGAACCCAATGACAGTTATAAGCAGTCAGTGGGAAGCCCTCCATCAGGGAGGCATAGAGCGTGGATCAAAATTTTCGACAGAGATTTCAATCTCGTCCATCAGGAAGAAGTTCTCAGTGTCGTATGGGGGCCGGGCGGAGGGGAGATCAGGCCATCTCTTGAGCTTATCGGAGATAGAATTCTTTCCGGACAAAGTAAGGGCCTGGGCATTGGCCGAGGAAATGCCGAGATCTACGTCTACGAGATAAATCGGCGATAAGAAGTCCGGCATGCTACGGTAGGAGGATGTCGGAATTCCGCGATCGGGTGGCGCTGATCACGGGCGCTGCCGGTGCGCTGGGCGAGATCGTCACCCGGCAGTTTCTCGATAGCGGCGCCCACGTGGTCGGCGTCGATATCCACTGGGACGAGCCGCCGGAGAGCGAGCGGGTCTTGCCGGTGCAGCTCGATCTGACCGATCCGGCCGAGTGCCGCCGCGCGGTGAACATCGCACTCGAGCATCACCGCCGCATCGACATGCTGTTTCACCTGGTCGGCAGCTACTCGAGCGGGGCGGCCATTGCCGAGACCGGCGATGACGTCTGGCATCGGATGCTGGCGCTGAATCTGCACTCGACGTTCAATCTGTGCCGCGAGGTGCTGCCCCATATGCTTGCCGCGCGGCGAGGGCGGATCATCGCCATCGGCTCGAAGGTGGGCGTGGATCCGGTGGCCGGAATGGGAGCGTATCACGTTTCCAAGGCGGCGATGCACGCGTTGATCCGCGTGATCGCCAAGGAGTGCAAAGCAACGGGCGTGACGGCGAACGCGATTCTGCCGGGCATTCTCGACACACGCTCGAATCGCCAGGCGATGCCGGAGGCGGACCGCTCCCAGTGGGTGAGCCCTGGGGTCATCGCGCAACTGATCATGTACCTGGCGTCGGAGGCGGCCGCCGATATCAACGGGGCGCTGATTCCGGTCTACGGGAAAGCGTAGAAAGGAAATTGGGGAAAGGGTAGCCTGTCCCCGGTTTAAGATGGAGGCATGGGCAAACTGAGCGAGGTGGACCTGGTTTCCGCGCTCCAGTCGCTGCCGGGCTGGGAAATCCGCAACGGCAAGCTGCATCGCGAGTACCGGTTCGCTGATTTCGTCCACGCCTTCGGATTCATGGCCACCTCCGCGATCGCCATCGAAGCCATGAATCATCATCCGGAGTGGTCCAACGTGTGGAACAGGGTTGTGATCGATCTCACCACGCATGACGCGGGCGGCATCACGGCGCGCGACATTGAGCTGGCCGCCAGACTGGAGACGATCGCCACACGCCTGTTATGAGAACTCTGGCGCTCATCCTCTCCGCTCTCACGGCCACGGCCCAGGAGCGCTTCGCCGGCTCGGCCGATCTGGACGCCGCCGTCGAGGAAGCGATCCGCGACAACCAGATTCCCGGCGGGGTATTGCTGATTTCGCATCAAGGCAAGGTCCTCCACCGCAAGGCCTATGGGAACCGGGCGCTGACGCCGGCCAGGGAAGCGATGACCATCGACACGATTTTCGATGCCGCCTCGCTCACCAAGATCGTGGCCACCACGTCGAGCCTCATGAAGCTGTTCGAGCAGGGCAAGCTTCGTCTGGCGGATAAGGTCAGCGTCTATCTGCCGGGCTTCCAGAACGGCAAGAGCGAAATCACCATACGGCATCTGCTGGCGCATTTTTCCGGGCTGAGGCCGGATCTGGATCTCGATCCCCCCTGGAGCGGATACGATCCGGGAGTGAAGAAGGCGCTGGCGGATGCGCCGGTGGCGCAACCGGGCGAGCGCTTCCTTTACAGCGACATCAATTTCATTCTGCTGGGCGAAATCGTGCGCAAGCTGAGCGGCAAGCCGCTGGATCAGTATGCAAAGGAGACGATCTTTGCGCCGCTGGCGATGAAGGACACGATGTTCAAGCCGCCGGCCGGCCTCCGAGGCCGCATTGCGCCGACCGAGCAGGAGAAAGGGATGGCGGCCCCGCTCCGGGGCCTCGTTCACGACCCGACCACGCGTTTCATGGGCGGCGTCTCCGGACACGCCGGCATGTTCACCACCGCTGACGACCTCCGCAAATGGGCCGAGATGATCCTGAACCTGGGCCAGGCCGGCAGGACGCGCGTGTTCAGCCCGCTGACCATCCGCAAATTCAGCGAGCCGCAGACGCCCCCCGATCAGACGATTCTGCGAGGCCTGGGCTTCGACATCGACTCGCCTTACTCCGCCAATCGCGGCGAGCTGTTTCCGCTCGGCTCTTTCGGCCACACCGGCTTCACCGGCACGTCGGTGTGGATGGATCCGTCCACGAAGACGGCGGTCATTCTGCTGACCAACAGCGTGCATCCGCATCGCCGGCCGCCGATCTCGCCGCTGCGTTCCAAGGTGGCGACGATCACGGCGGCGGCTTTGGGCATCGATCTTGCCGGCGTGCTGCTGACCGGCTATAACGAAACGCTGACCGGCCCGGGCTCGCGGCGCGCCGTGGCCCGCAACGGCAATGTGCAGAGCGGGCTCGACGCGCTGGCGGCGAACGGCTTTGCTTCTTTGAAAGGCAGGCGCGTCGGCCTGATTACGAACCACACCGGCCTGAGCCGCGAGGGCAAGCGCAACATCGACCTGATGGCGGCCGCCGGCGTCAGGCTGACGGCTCTGTTCTCTCCCGAGCACGGCATCACGGGCAAAGAGGACCACGAGAATATCGGCGACGCCAAGGACGCCGCGACGGGTGTGCCGATCCACAGCCTCTACCGCGGCGAAACACGCAGCCCCAACCGCGAAATGCTGCGCAACATTGACGTGCTGGTGTTCGACATTCAGGACATCGGCGCCCGCTTCTACACGTACGCGTGCACGATGTGGAACGCGATGGAGGAGGCGGCCAGGCTGGGCATTCCGTTTGTGGTGCTGGACCGGCCCAATCCGATCACAGGGGTTCGCGTCGAGGGGCCGGTGCTGGAGAAAGAACTCGAGTCCTTTATCGGCTGTTTTCCAATGCCGCTGCGACACGGCATGACGATCGGCGAATTGGCGCGTATGATGCACGGGGAACGCAAGCTTACAGGAAAGCTGGAAGTGATCCGGATGAAAGGCTGGAACAGAGGCGACTGGTTCGATGCGACAGGCCTGATCTGGGTGGATCCGTCGCCCAACATGCGCAGCCTCAACGCGGCTCTGCTATTCCCGGGCATCGCCATGCTGGAAGCTTCGAGGAACTACACAGTGGGCCGCGGCACCGATGCGCCGTTCGAGCAGGTGGGCGCGGATTGGATCAACGCTCCCGAGTTGGCCGCGCAGCTCAACGCGCGCCATGTTCCCGGGGTGCGTGTCTACCCGACGGCGTTCACGCCGCGGGACAGCGTGCTGAAAGGCGTGCTCTGCCAGGGGCTGCGCTTCGTGATCACCGACCGGGAGCGATTCAACAGCGCTCGTCTCGGCCTGGAGCTGGCCGTGCTGCTGGAAAGACTCTACCCAGGCAAGATTCCTTTTGAACGCAACGAGCGCCTCATCGGAAGCCGCAAGACGATTCAGGCCATCCGCAAACTGACCGACCCGCGCACGATCGTGCAGGACGAAGAGGAGCTGCTTCGCGGCTTCGCCGCCGTTCGCGACAAGTATTTGCTCTACCGGTGATCGCAGTAGCAGAGCCGCTTCAACGTTTGGAAAGATCGCGAATCCAGATGTCCTTGAACAACATGTTGCCGCGGCCGCCGGAATGCAGTTGCAGAGCGATGGGGCCGTCGAACGAGCGCGGCCCGGGATCGGTGAAGTCGACCATCGGCACTCCGTTCAATCGCGAGACGTAGCGATTCCCCTCCACCTTCAGCAAGTACTCATTCCATTCGCCATGCCGCACGACTAATTCATTCTCCGGCGCGGGCCAGACGATCCACTGGCGGCCATCGCCGTAAATGCCTCCCGTGTGCTGCCCGATCGTGCAATCGATCTCGAATTGCAGTCCTTGGGAGACGTCGGCAGTGCCGGGCTTGAAATCGACGTGGAAGAAAACGCCGCTGTTTCCATCGCCTTCGCACTTGAAGCGCAAAGCCAGGTGGAAGTCTTTGTAGCTCTTCTCCGTCTTCAGATACCCGTAGGACTTGGTGACGGCCACGCCATGAATGGCGCCGTCCTCGACCGTCCATTTTTCCTGGCCGACGGGAATCCAGCCGGTGAAATCCTTGCCATTGAACAACTGCACCCAGTCTTCGCCGGGAAGCCTGGGGCGGTCCCTTCGTGCTTGGGCCAGAAGGGTGAGGGTGGTGCACAAGAAAAGCAGGACAAGGCGTCTCATAACCCAACATCATAGCGCGGGCTGCGCTGCCTCAGCCGCGGTGGCCGTATTTCTTCACGATGGCGACACTGAGGAAAATCACCGCCATGGCGGAGGTCTCGCGGGGGCCGAATCGCTCCCGGTAGATCAGCCATCCCAGGATGGCCGCCACCACGGGATTGACGTACGTGTACAGGGACACAATCGCCACCGGCAGGCGGCTCAAGGCAATGAGGTACGCGGTGTAACCGACGATGGAGCCGAACAACGCCAGGTAGAGCAGTGCGCCAACGCCTTTGACGTCCCACTGCACCGGCTGGCGCTCGAGCAGCATCGCCGGCAGAAAAAACAATCCGGCGGCGAATTGTTGTACGGCGGCGCTGGCCACCGGATGGATCCCGGCTTGCCTCCGGCGCTGGAGAATCGAGCCAAGCCCCCAACAGGCGCTGCCGAATTGAAGCAGAAGAAAACCCTGCACCACGACGCCGGAAAAACCTTGCTTGAACACATCGGGACCGACGAGCAGCCCGGCGCCCATCATGCCGACAATCATGCCCGCCAGGATGCCGCGCGTGAGGCGCTCGCCGCCGGGAAACATCGCTTCGATGCCCACCATCCAGAGCGGAGAAACGGCGACGAACAGCGCCGCCAGGCTGCTGGTGATGAGGAGCTCGGAGAACGTGAGGCAGCCATTGCCCATGCCAAGCACCAGAATGCCGAACAGGCCCGTCATCCAGAGCTCCCGGCCGCGCGGCAGCGCGATGCCGGCCAGGCGCACTCCGAGCAGCAGCAAGCCGCCCGAGAGCAGGAAGCGCACCGAGACAAGGAACAGCGGCGGCAGCGACTCGAGTGCAATGCGGATGCCGAGATATGTTGTTCCCCAAAAGAAGCAGACGGAGGCAAAAGCGAGATAAGCGGTCAGCAGAGGATGGCGGCGGCTCATTCGCCGCTGCCCCGTGTCCTCACCGAATCCGTATGATTGACCGAGGGCAGCCAGCGCGCCAGTTCGCGCTTGACCAATTCGTAACGCGGATCGGATGCCAGATTGTGCCACTCGAGATCGTCGTCCTGGTGGTCGTACAGCTCTTCGGTTCCGTCGGCGTATCGGATATAGCGGAACCGCTCGCTGCGCACGGAGTGGTTGTTGCGCCCATAGGTGGTGAGCGCCGGACGCTCCCAGGAGGCCGGCGGGTTGCGCAGCAGCGGAACAAGGCTCGTCCCTTCGAGACCCTGTTTGGCCGGCAGACCGTGCAGCTCGACCAGCGTCGGATAAATATCGAGGAGGTTGACGGGCCGGGGGCATCGGCCTCCGGGCCGGGTGACGCCGGGAGCGCTGATCATGAGCACGTTGTGGGTGGCTTCCTCCCATAGCGCGAACTTGCGCCAGTGGAGCTTCTGGCCAAGATGCCAGCCGTGATCGCTCCACAGCACCACGGTCGTGTTGTCGCGATGCTCACTGCGATCGAGAGCATCCAGCACGCGCCCGAGCTGCGCATCGGCAAACGAGATCGCCGCCAGATACGCCTGCACGGCCTTGCGCCATTGCTTATGCTCGATCACTTTGCGGTGATCGCCATCCGGCCTGGCCATCCTGCGGCCGATGGGCGGAATGTCGTCGAGGTCGTCTTCCTTTACGCTCGGCAGCGCGATCTTCCCGGGTGGAAACAGATCGAAGTACTTCGCCGGGACGTACCAGGGCAGATGCGGCTTGAAGAGACCGCAAGCGAGAAAGAAGGGCCTGTCGTGCTTCCTGGCGATCTGCGAAGTCACGTACTCGACGACTTTGTAGTCGCCCATGTCGGAATCGGGATTCTTCAGCGGACCCCAGTCAAACTGAGCGGTGTTCGGAATGCCGTTGGCGGGCAACTGCTCGGGACGCGGGTCCGGCGGTTTCTGGCGGTCGAGCGCCGGGAAGTATTCGTCCCAGCTTCGAGGATCGGGGAATGCATCATGAAAGATCTTTCCCGACCCCATGGCCCGGTAGCCGTGCGTGCGGAAGTATTGCGCCAGCGTGACGGCGTCTTTGGAGACCGGCGATTGGCGGAAGGGCTGGCCGTTGTCGTAAATGCCGGTCGTGGAAGGGCGCAGGCCCGTCATCAGCGCGGCTCGCGAGGGATTGCACAGCGGCGCCGCGCAATAAGCCTTGGTGAACAGAACGCCACGGCTGGCGAGGCGGTCGAAATTCGGCGTGCTGGCGTCCGGATGGCCGCCGAGACAGCCGATCCAGTCATTCAAATCGTCGACGGCGATGAACAGCACGTTGCGGCGAGCGGGGTTCGGCTGCCCTTCGAGTGCGGCGGGAAAACCGGCGGCAGCGCCGAGCCATTGGCGGCGGGTGACGTGTGGCATAGGATCTATCTATTTTAGGGGGTCTTCGGCGAAATCTGTGGGTAAAGTTGGCAGGATGGGTGGCTGTCGTTTCGGCGATGACCATGCGGCGACGGGAAGATCGTGCCTGCGGTCCATCGATCTGTACCGCCACCAAATCCGCGTGCAGTGTGCGCATTCCAGCGTGGGGAACCCAAAGACATCCATGACGACAGGCCCCAAACGCCCGACTGTCACACAGGTGCCGAGTGGCTGCGGAAAACGGAAAGCAAACTGGGAAAAAAGATTCGGGTCGTGGACTTCGCCTGTTGTGTAACGCACGCATTATCGAGGGGTTGGCGAACTGTCCGGAGGTTCTCCCCGGTAGACAGACACACGAATTCCGCCGACAAGGCTTTGATAGACCGTATGCACACGCTCGGCGCAATGCCGGGCAGTAAGATGTTCCTTCACGTGTCTTCTCCCCTGATGCCCCATTTCATCGCGAAGTTTGTTGTCCCTCATCAGCCCCTCCAGACGGTCGGCCAGCGCAAAGTAGTCTCCCGCCGGGACGACGTAACCGCACGCCCCGTCCCTGACAATCTCCTTGGTACCCCCGCTATCTGACACCACTACTGGCTTGCCGGTGGCCATTCCCTCCAAGACGGACCTTCCCAAAGGTTCCTCGTCAGAACACAAGACAACAACATCCCCGGCATTGTGAAAGGATCGCACTTCCGCCTGGAAGCCAAGCCAGCATATTCTCTGCTCAAGCCCCAGATCAAAGGCAAGTTGTCGTGTAGTCGTTTCGACTTCACGCTCCGACTGAGTGAGCGACTCACCCACCAGGAGCAATCGAATGTTACCTCCGCGGCTCACTACCTGGTGCAACGCACGAAGTGCCAGATCGTGACGCTTGTTGGGTGCAAAGCGCGCGATCACCAGAGTAACGAATTCGTCGTCGCGAATACCCAAAGATCTCCTCGCGGCTGCACCTGCTGCGCGATCCGGCCGGTAGAGATCTGTGTTCACGCCGTTGTAGATAACACTGATCCGATCGTGTCTTAGGTTGCATCGAGAAGCCCGGCGTTCCACGAACTGGGAAACGCAGATCACGTGATCAGCGGCTTCAATCTGGTCTGCTATGGGCCCGACATCGGCGAGTCGGAGATGCTGGACGAGTGGAAGTCCTTTTGCTGCTGCGACTGCGGCGACGATTGGACCACTCGGGCTGTTTACGTGAATCACGTGCGGGCGCCACCCATCCACGATGGCGGCGAGCCGCCTGGCAACGCGTGCGTCAGGGACCGAGAGGTCCCTATCGGAAACGATGACTGTTGCACCGGCGCTCTTGAGCCTTGCAGAGAACTCGCCGTCAGAACCGACCAGCGCCATTACCGCCACGTCGGCCCCGCCAAATGCCGACACCATCGTACAGCAGGACTCTTCTGCGCCGGAGAACGCAGACGGATTCGAGATCAAGAGCACACGAATCGGTGAAGAAGCAGTTCGAGTAGACCGCTGCAGTCCATCCGTTTCACGATAGGCCTCCGCTCTCTCTATCTCCCGCTCCTTCCATCTGTAAAGGACCTCAAAGCAGTCATCCTCCCGTGTGGCTTTGTCCATGGAGTGCGCAACTTGTAGGGCGGCGGCGCAGACCCGGAAATCCATCGCTGCTGGAAACCGCTCGACCTCGCAACCGAACTCCTGGGCGGCGCTCAAACGTGCCGCTCTGATCGGGAAGGGTCTATCCTCACCAAGAGCACCCCAGAGGCTTGCAACCCGATCGAAGAGAGCGCCTAGTGTCCCAGTCTGCGAAAGGAACGGTTCAAGCGCGAGAGCAGCCCCCAGCAATTCAGTCGAAAAGCAATAAGGGGAAACACCGATCGGCAGATCACAGTAGGTTGAGTACGAGAGTTGGCCGGTCAGGTATGCTGTGAGCAGCGGGGCGACGACGTCTTGCCAAAGTAGAGCCGCACCCATCGGCAGGTATAGGCAGCCCGAAGCCCCACTTGAGCGCACCTCTCGCAAGACAGCCGCCAGCGGTCGACTCTCGTCGTACACGTGCAGCATCTCGCGAGTCTCGTCCAGAAGGTCTGACGATCCTACTGGAGATTGGCCACGCGGAACCAAGATGACCGGCACACGGACGACTGCCGATGCGCTGAACTTCCGGATTCGGCGACAAGCCCATGCGAAGACCTCCGGACTGAGTAGCGGTGCCAGAGATCGAGGCCACGGGGGCAGACACATGACCGGAACAACGAGTTGGCCCGCGTCCGTGACTCTCATATTCGCCCCTCCCACGATACTCATTCGGTACTCGAAAGAAGGGCAGCCGCGTTGTCAACGCACACAATTTGTGCACGGAAAATTGGGCCTTGTTGTTTCGACCACTTGGTATCCCGATGGAACTCGCATCAGTTCGGCAGGCGGCTCACTGTTCCGCTGGAACTCGACTAAGTCAGTCTCCCAGTACATGACCTTGCCGTTGCCCGTTGGAACCGTCGCCCTCTCTTGAATCACAATTCCGTAGCCAATGGCGCGGCAGGATTTTCCACGAGAGACAACCTTGCCGTTCTCGTGAAAAACGGACGTGATCATCGAACAAGGGACCCCAAGAAACTCCTGGTTTGCCTTGCTTGCTCCACCGAGAGAGGAGGTATATTGCTCCTCTGGATCCTGGAATCCGGATGCATAGGAGGCGATCTTCCGGCGAACATCCAAATGATAGGTCCGGCGTGTTTCCACATCGCTCAAGCTGACGCTCTCCGGCAACACGGATCCCTCGGCGGCCCCCCACACCTCGTGGCGAAGAGACCCGTTGGTTGCGCGCATGTAGGTGTGAAAAGAGACTTTTGTCACCGTCCTACCGCTCGAATCGACGGTTCGAGTTTCACGCCTGATCTTGGCGGTAAAGGGTTCCCACGATGCCCCCAGCGCGGATGGAGAGAACAGTAGCGTAACCGCACTCGCCAGAATTCCGCCGTTCCGGCTGCGCAATATCTTCATAATTACCTCCGGGATAACCTTTTACTATCTCGTATGGGGTGTATCAGCAGCAGCAGTCACCAGTGTTCCAGGCGTAGCGGATGCAACTGCCCGATGCGCAGTAGTAAACGCTCGCCTGCCCTGGTGGCTCTCCTACCGAGCAGTTCGTGCACGTCGGTCCAACGCAGTCAAAGTACTCCCAGAACGTGCAAGGCGGGCAGTCCTGCGCCAAAGCACTCGGGATTCCTGTAGGCGCCAGGATCCCGGCGAGAACCAGTTTTCGTAATGTCAGGTTTTTCATGAATCCTAGTGTACAAGATATGAAAGGAGGTTTCAATCAATAATTGGGACACTTGGGACACCAATGATTTGGCGAATAATTGGAGAATGTCCTTCGGCGCCCGCGAGAAGTGACCCACCTCTGCCTTCCAAAACTCACCCAGGCAGTCTGTGGCTGAGCCTAGGCGCGGCACTGACGTGTAATGGACCCAAGATTTGGACACGAAAAGGCCTTTTCTTAGATGGTGGGCGGCATTGAAAAAGATGGGGCCTCGGAGAAATCTGTGGGTAAAGCTGGCAGGATGGGTTGGCTACCGCTTCG
>JACQDF010000113.1 GCA_016201205.1 Acidobacteriota bacterium | reverse complement strand
TCCTTCCCGGCGATCGGGTACGCGAACTTGCCCGAGCACTGATTCAGAAGCACCCGCTCCGCGCGGCCGACGGATTGCAGCTTGCGGCAGGGCTGGTCTGGTCCAAGGAGTATCCCCGGGGGCGTCCGTTTGTTTGCTTCGATGGCAGGCTGGCGGAGGCAGCAGCAAAGGAGGGATTCTTCTGTTCAACGAACCTAGCAGCTAAGGCTGGCGTTTAGCGGCTCGGGAGATTGGATAATGTTGGCCTTTGCGGACATGCGGCAATGATAGGTCCTGGCAAGATCTAGCCAATGCCCCAGAGTTTCTTGCAGAGCACCTTGATGTCGTTCTTCGTATACTTCGAAGCGATCAGCCCCTTGCAAATACGCTCAAGCAGGTTCGCGCTGCAGGAATCCTGCCGTTGCCAATTCGTTTTGCTCTTTGGATCGGAGATGACTCTCTCAATGGTGGCGACGTCGAGAAGGGCGGCCTTCGCGTAAACCAAAACGGATTTCTTAGTTATGTACGTGTGATCGCCCACGTCAAGAATGAGGGTGGTGTCGGCGATGTGATCGCCCATCCCCGTGACATTGACACAGACAGCCTTGCCGTCCGAATCGACATCAGTGAGAACGATCCATAGATGCTGAATCGGGTTATTGGGAGTCGGGATGCAAAACGTATCGCCGGGCTTCAGATGAGCATCCTCGATCAGCGCGAGGCGAAGAGCGCATGAACGTGCTCAGCCGCCTCCAGCTCTCTCGAGATGGCTTCGATGTCTTGGGGTGATTTCTGGCCGGCGCGGAGAATGTCTTCGATGTCCATTGGAACTGCGCTCCCCTGCGGGTCTTTCCATTCAGGAAGCTTGTGAGCTTCTTCAACAATGTCCCATCGGCTCAGGTGTCCGTGGCGCGCAAAAACTTCGTCAAGCAATTCTTCTTCGATCTCGGAAAGTTCCCCGTTAGACGGGTCGTTGATAAGTTTGACTTCATGGTCGCCGCAAGGCTGGATGTGCTCTTCCCAAAAATGCGGTTCGTTGGGAGAAGCGCCCTCGGTGATCAAATCATGGACACGGCTCAACACTGGACCGCGCCCCATTGAGAAATAAGCATCGGTCGTGATCGGGCTGCCCCACCGCAGAAGGGCTTCTCGGTCCGCAAAGTAGAGGAGCTTGATGAGCTTCATGTAGCTCATCATGTCTCCTTGCCCGCGGCGCTTGAGAAGTCGCGCTGCCGCCTGGGTTGCTTTCTTCTCGTTGAACCTGAGTTGCATTGGTCTGCCTTTCTGTCCTACCAGAAACGGCCAAGGGGATGTTCGACAAAGCTTCGCCGTTTCTATACGGCAGGTGGGCAACCCAAATATAACACTCTTTGGTCCATTTGTGAAGAGGCTGAGGCTGTTGCGGCTATTGAGTTGGAGATTCAATGAGTTGCAAAGGACCCGGCCCATTCTGCCAAGCCGATAGCATCAAGAGCCAAGAGCAAGCTGGTACTTCAGGGGACTTTTGGCCTGTCTGTCTGGCCGCCGCGGGCCTCCGAAGGCGGCAAGGGGCCTCTTTCCTGCAATGGCGCGGATTCTTCTCGGCGGCGAATCGGGTCAGCGGCCGGCTTCCCGAACCTAGCTTGATCAGCCTATTGCGCGAACCGCCGGAAAAAGCTCTTTTCTTTCCACTGCGGCCGGCGCGGGTCGTTGGCGACGGCCTCGACGACGGCCGCCATCAGCTTGCTGAACTCGGCTGCGGCTTCCTTGTCCACTGGCTGCAGGATGTCGTCCGACGGCGCATGGTAGCGTTCTTTCAACCATGCCTTGAAAATCTGTTCCTCGGCTGATCCGGCCGTGTAACCGATCTTGAAGGCAAGCGACGGGATGCCCTGGCGCACAAAGCTGTATTGGTCGCTGCGGATAAACGAGTTTCGCTCAATGGCGAGGTCCGGATGGGCTGTCAGGCCGAACTGCTCCGCCACTGTGCGCGCGGTGTCGCCGAGCGTCGATTCGTCGATGCCGATCACCGTCAGCCGCTTCAGCGGGTACAGCGGAAGAAACATGTCAAAGTTCAGATTGGCTGCGATGGCCGCCCGGGGCACGGTCGGGAAGCGCGCAAAATACTGCGACCCCAGCAGGCCCTTTTCTTCGCCCGTCACCGCGGCAAACAGCACCGAACGGCCGAGCTGCCTGTCTTTGAGGAGCCCGGCCATCTCGAGAAGGGTGGCGATGCCCGATGCATTGTCCATCGCCCCGTTGTAAATGCTGTCTCCGCTGATCGGCTGCCCGACGCCCACATGGTCCAGATGCGCAGTCAGCACGATGTATTGATTCTTCCCTGCCGGATGTGAGCCTTCGAGCACTCCGAGGACGTTCTCCGAGACGACTTCGCTCACGTCCACTTTCGTTCTGGCGCGGATTCTCGCCCGCAGCTCGAACTTGGGCAGAGGCTGCCCACGCTCGGCCAGAGCAAGCAGCTCTTCCATCGTATGGCCCGTTCCGGAAAAGAAACGGCCGGCCCTGGAGGGATTGATCGCGAAACTCAGACGTGGTCCGCCGCTTGTGAACCCGGCCAGACGCATCTGGGACTGGAAGCGAGCCAGACGGGACCGTTGCCAGGGAATGTCGGAAGTCTTCGGGTTCGAGATCACACCGATGCCGGCGGCGCCCGCGGCTTGGAGCCGCTTCCAGCGCTCTTCGGAAGACTGGTAATGCGCCATCAGCGGGGCGGGAAGATTCCGCGGACCGCCGGAAAGGTAGAGGACCACTTTCCCTTTCAGCTTCAGCCCTGCCAGCTCGTCGTAGTCGCGCTCGGGAACCGCGAATCCGTAGCCAGCGAAGATCAGCGGCGCTTCGATTTCCGCCGCCAGTTTGGCCCGCAGGGAGAAATACGCGTCGTCGCCCAGGATCAAGGGCTCCTCGCGTCCTTCCCACAGCAACGCCAGCGAGGATCCGGATTCATCGATTTTCTGCGAACGGAGGGTCACCGGCTGACGGTACCCGTCGGTTCCCGCGGGTCTCAGC
Source organism: Acidobacteriota bacterium (assembly GCA_016201205.1). Lineage (GTDB taxonomy): Bacteria > Acidobacteriota > Terriglobia > Bryobacterales > Bryobacteraceae > CADEFT01. Next base: position 4,176 of record JACQDF010000113.1, on the reverse strand, counting down.
CCGGCACGCTCGAATTCCTGGGCGACATAACGGGCCGCGGTGCGATGCCCCGCGCTGCCGGTTTCGCGTCCTTCGAGTTTGTCGTCGGCCAGATAGACGACCCGACTCCACCAGCGCTGCGCCTCCGGACTTTCGGCCCGCAGCAGAACAGCAGCCAGGATCAGCAGCGCCCGCTTCATCTTGCCTTCGCCTGTTTGTACTCCTGACGCAGGGACTGGATTTGCCGGGCGTGATTTTCCGCGTGCTGGGCATACATGCGGAGCAGATCGAGCAGTGTCATTGGCCCGCGCTCGGAATGCGTGCAGTTGCGGGCGTAGGCGGTTTCCGGCAGATCCTTCAACAGCTCGTAATTCTCCCCCCGGATGCTCCGGAATATTTCGATGGCATGGGAGAACTTGCGTTTGTGGTAGTCGAGCTTCGTTGCCCACGCATCCTGATCGTAAGCCAGGATCGTTGGATTGTCTTCGGCGATCGCCCGGCGAAACCGGCCCGCGCCCACCAGTTCGGCGTCGGAAACGTGGCAGACAATCTGCCGGATGTTCCATTTCCCGGGGCCTGGAGAAAAATTCAGCTCAGGGCCGGCGGCGCCGGTGGTCACGACGGCGACCAGTTCGCCGCCGCGGCGAAACCGTTCCAGCAATTCGGATATTTCGCTCATGCCGCTCCGTCAGTAATCATCAGCATCGCCTCTTCGGCATGCCCGGCCGCCGCAACACTTTCGCCAGGAATTGTTTGATCGGATTTCATGCCCGGTGCGACCATTATAATGTCCATAGCGGTATGAACAGCAAGACTGCCCGCTTTCTCCTTCTGCTGCCGCCGGCTTTGCTGATGGTGTGGAATCTGCCCGCCCAGCGGCGGGGCGAAGGCGAGCGGCCCTTGAGACGCCCTTCCCGGGGCGTGCGGGGCGCGGTGGGAGGAGGCAGCGAATACGCAACCGAGGCGGGCATGCGCCTCTTTCACCAGGGTGGAAACGCGGTCGACGCGGGCGTTGCCGCGACGTTCGCCGCCGCCGCCGCGGAGTTTTCGCACGTCGGGCTGGGCGGCGAAGCGCCCACCCTGATCCGCGCCAAGGACGGGCGTGTTTTCGCCATCGCCGGTGTCGGCACGATGCCCAAGGCGGCGACCGCTGACTTCTTCCGGCAGCGCAAATTGCAGCCGGGCGAAATCTGGATGATGGAGCCCGGCGGTCTGAAAGGAATGGTGCCGGTCGCCGGCCTGATGCCGGCACTGGTGCCCGGCTTGCCGGAAGCATGCCTGGTTGCGCTGCGCGACTTCGGCTCGAAGTCGTTCGCCGAAGTAATCGCGCCGGCGCTCGATCTGGCCGACGGGATGGCGATCGACGACATGCGCGCACGCATGATCGGCTCGACGCGCCGCTTTTACGACATGTGGGCCGCTTCGCGCGCCGTGTTTCTTCCAAACGGGCGTGTCCCGCAGACCGGCGATGTGTTTCATCAGCCGGATCTGGCGCGAACTTTGCGCGCCATGGCGGACGCCGAGAAGCGCTCGCTGGCTTCCGGAAAAGGCCGCGCCGCCGCCATCGACGCCGTCCGGGACTGCTTCTACCGCGGCGAGATCGCAAAGAAGATTGACGCGTTCAGCCGGGCTCACGACGGTCTTCTGCGCTATGAGGACATGGCGGCGTTCCGTCTTCAGGCGGAAGCGGCCGTGTCCACCACGTATCGCGGCTACACGATTCACAAGCCGGGCTTCTGGAGCCAGGGGCCTTCGATGATTCAGGCTTTGAACATCATCGAAGGGTTCGACCTCAAGGCCATGCAGCACAACTCCGCCGAGTACGTGCATCGCCTGGTGGAGGCCCTGAAGCTGGCGTACGCGGACCGCGACACCTACTATGGCGATCCCAAGTTCGTCAAGATCCCATCCGATGTGCTCCTCTCGAAGGCCTATGGCGAACAGCGCCGCAGGCAGATCGGAGCGCGGGCTTCCCTGGAGTTCCTTCCAGGCGCGATTCAGGGCGTGCGGGGCCGGCATCCTTCGGAAAGCGACATGGTGCAGTTTAAAGTCGAGGATGCTCTGGCGGCCCACGACACCACCTGCGTCGATGCCGCGGATAAGGACGGCGTGATGTTCTCCTCGACGCCTTCCGGAGCCTGGCTGCCATCGGTGATCGCTGGAGATACCGGCATTCCGCTGACGCAGCGCGCGCAGAGCTTCCTGCTGGTGGAAGGCCATCCCAATGAGCTCGCCGGCGGCAAGCGCCCGCGGGTTACGCTGAGTCCGACGCTGGTGACGCAGAATGGCAGGCCTTACCTGGTCACTTCCACGCCGGGCGGCGACAATCAGGATCAGTCGATGTTGCAGGCGCTGCTCAATGTGATTGAGTTCGGCATGAATGCCCAGCAGGCTGTCGAGGCGCCGCGCTTTGAGACGCGCCATCTGGTCTACAGCTTTGACAACCACTCGATGGTTCCTGGAGATCTGAAGATCGACGAGCGCATGTCCGGCGGTTCGTTCCAGGATTTGGCCTCACGGGGGCACAGGATCGGCACGCGCAGCCGCTGGGGCGTGGGCGCGATGCCGGTGCTGGTGCGCGTGCTGCCCAGCGGAGTCATCGAGGCAGGCGCCGATCCTTACGGGTATCGCGTTGCGGCTGCCTGGTGACCAGCCTACCCGAGTCGCCGGATCACCGCACGGACCACGCCTTGAATCACCAGGTCGGAGCGCGGATGCAGTTCCGGGTAGGCGGCGTTTTCCGCTTTCAGAAACCACTTGCCCTTCACCCGCACCAGCCGCTTCAGCGTGCAGTCGCCGTCAATCAAAGCGGCGACAATCTGGTTTTCGCGCGGCGTCGGCGTCGGCTCCACCACCACCATGTCGCCCGGCAAAATGCACGCATCCTTCATCGAATCGCCGCGCACGCGGACCACAAAGCAGCCGTCCTTGGGCCGGAAGCCGAGCGTTGTTTCATCCACGCTGACGTAGCCTTCGGCGGCCTCGGTGACGGACTCCGGCAAGCCCGCCGCGATCTGCCCGTACAGCGGCAGATCCGTGATCGGGCCACGCTGGGCGGCATGCGGTCCGGTGACATCGATCTGCCGGGAGCCGCGCTGTCCGTGCCGGATATAGCCCTTCGCTTCGAGGGCATGCAGATGGCCCACGACGCCGTTCGGGCTGCGGATCTCGAAAGCGCGCTGGATTTCGGGGATGGAAGGGGAACAGCCGTGGCGGCGGCGGAACTCGAGGACAAAGTCGAAGATGGCTTGCTGGCGGGGCGTGAGCATGCTACTATAAATTCTTACACTATCAGGCCCCCTCATGTCAACCCTCCCGCTCTTTGAGGATCCGCCGCCCCATCTGGCCGCCCGCCTTGCGCCCCGCCTCCGCGATCTGGCCGCCGAGAACATCTACATCGGTTGCAGCTCCTGGAAGTACGAGGGCTGGCTGGATCAGATCTACACCCGCGAGCGCTACCGGGCACGCGGCAGGTTCTCCCAGAAGAAATTCGAAGCTGAGTGCCTGGAAGAATACGCCAGGACATTTCCGGTCGTGTGCGGCGATTTTTCCTTTTACCAGTTCCCTTCGGAGGCCTACTGGCATCGCCTTTTTTCCTCCGCTTCAGCCAGCCTGCTCTACGCGTTCAAAGTTCCCGAAGAGATCACCGTGAAGCGCTTTCCGGCGCACGCGCGGTATGGCCCGCGCGCCGGCCTGGGGAATGAGACATTCCTGAGCGCACCGCTGCTGGAGGAGGCCTTCCTGCGCCCGCTGGAGCCGTACCGGCGCCAGATTGGCACGCTGATCTTCGAATTCGGCGCGTTCTCGCGCGGCAGCTTCCAGGACGAGCCTCCGTTTCTGGAACAGCTCGACCGGTTCCTGGCGCAACTGCCGGCCGGCTTCCGCTACTCGGTCGAGGTGCGCAACCCGGAAACGCTGTCGCCGGAATATTTCGAATGCCTGCGCACGCATCAGGCGGCTCACGTGTTCAATGGCTGGACGCGCATGCCGGAGCTGTTGAGCCAGACGGCGCTTCCGGAAGCGCACACGACGGATTTCACCGTGGTGCGCGCTTTACTGCGGCAGGGCCGCACATACGAGGAGGCGGTTGCCAGATTTGCTCCGTACCTGCATGTCCAGGAGCCGGACCCGGGCGCCCGGGACGCCATCCGCAGGCTGATTCAGCGCTCCCGCAGCCAGCGCCAGATGGCATTCATC
>JACQDF010000112.1 GCA_016201205.1 Acidobacteriota bacterium | reverse complement strand
AGCCCCCACCGCTCCACCTGGGGGAAGCGCCCGTCCCCCGCGCGCCGTCACTCCCTCTTCTTACTCTTCAGCTTGCCTTGGGCCAACTCCGCCCGCTGGGGGGCATTTGGCACCCCCTCTGCCAGCGCCCGGAGCATCAGCCGCCCACTGCGGCCCAACACCTCACTGGCCACCTGCCCCAGCTTAATACTGGCGCTCTCGAGCAGCTTCTGGATCCGATGGGCCACCGCCGTGTGTTCCTTCCCCACCGTCTGTCGGTACCCGATCAGCTCTCGGAGTTCCCGCATCTCCCGGGGCGGAATGACACTCGCCTGCAACCGTCCGTGCCCTAACAAATCCGCCACCCACTCCCAGTCGCGCACGTCCGTCTTGCGCCCGGGGACCGCTTTGAGGTGCCGCGCGTTGACCAGGATGACGGTGAGGAGCCCCTCGAGCAGGTTGAACACCGGCTTCCAGTACCCTCCCGTACTCTCGATCGCCCCATGCCTGCCTCCGACACTGCCTAGCCAATCCCCCAACTGCAGCAACTCGTCCGTCATCGTGGCGAAGGTGCCAATCTCTTTGCGCCCCTCAGTGACTAGGCTCGCGACCACCGTCTTGGCGTGCACCTCCCATCCGCACCAACACTCATCCCCCACTGCCATCGCCAGCTCCTTTCGGTCCCGGCGGGAGCGCCGCGCCTGTCAAAGAGTCTGCTCTGCGTGCTCACCGCAAGGGTGGCAACCGGGTGTGGTGCCGGCACACGGCTCTCGGGTCCGGCTGATAGACGGGCTACACGCCCCACGGCCTCTCGCCCTCTGTCTCACCAGGACCGGCGCTAGTGGAGCCTTGGGCTGCCTTCTTTGCCTCTGGCGTGGCGAGGCCCGGCCTCATGACCCGCTCATAGGCGTTAGGCGCGAGCCTCACTCCGGTGGTTCGTCCGGCAGTTGCGCTCCATGCCAAACACCCACAACCCAGACGATCTCAGCTTCGCGACGATAGAAGAAGCGGTAGGGCACAACAATTACCTCACGGTAGGGTAATTCAGGAAACTCAGGAATGATACGACCGGAGTTGGGAAATCGTTGGAGCCGACGCAATACGCGTTCCGCTCGCTGACGAAACCGGCGCGCAGCTGTCGGGTTGTCCTAGCGGATATATGCCAAAGCGGCCAAGAACTGTGCTCGTGCCGAGGGCGTGAAGCGAACTGTCACCGCTCTTCAGCTCCGAGTAGCGCGTCGGCCTCGGCGAGCACTGTCTCCAAGTCATACCCTTTCCCTTCAGCAATCTCTTTCTCTCCGCGAGCCAGAAGCCTGAGCAATTGCCGTTCGTGTTCCGCTTGCTGATAGACCTCGGCACTGAGAAGAACCGCAGCGGCGCGACCGCGCTGAGTAATCACCAAGGGCTCCTTCGAGCGGCACACACGCTTGAGTATAGCAGCAGCATCTTGGCGTAAGTCTGTCACCGGGAGAATGTTGAGGAGCTTTGCCATTGGAAACCTCTAGGGCACTATTAAACGTATCGCTAACCGTACCTCTAAAGGCACCAATCTGCAACCCATTTGTCTCTCAGCCGGCTGAGCAAACTGCCGCCTAACGCTCGGCATCAGCAGCGGCGCGAAGCGCCGTCCGCTGCATACCGTTGTTACGCCGCTCCTGACTCAAGCGATGACCCGTTAAGCACGAGCACGATCTTGCCTGTCACGCCTCCCTTCCCGAGCAACTCGTGCGCGTGTCTCGCCTCGGCAAGAGGAAATCGCTGCGCGATGAGCGGCTTGATCTTTTGCTGTTGAAGGAGGGCAAACAAGGCGATCAAATCCTGTCGAAACAATGCCGGTCTCAGCCGTTTAAGCCACTGGATGCTGTAGGGGACCACCCGTTTCCGGCCCGGGAGAAGCCAGCCGCCAGCAATGTACAACCCGAAGATGGCGATTCCATGATAGCGATGGCGACGACCTGAAGCCAATCGTCCCCCACGTAGCGAGGAGGTAAGGCCATAGGCCACGACCCTCCCGGCAGGACGGAGAGCCTTGCGGGAACGCCACATATGGGTGCCACCGATGCCGTCAAAGACAACGTCGACGCCCTCGCTCGCGAGGCGGTGAATTTCTTTCACGAAGTCGAGATGTTGGTAATCAATCGGGATACCGCCCAGGTCGGAAACGGCCGGCGCCCCTCGCAATGAACAGGTTCCGTACATCTCCAGCCCGGCGAGGCGCCCAAGCTGCAAGAGTGCCGAGCCGACCCCGCCTGCCGCGCCGTGAATCAACGCGCGCTGGCCCGGTCTGACGTGAGCCGAACGATGCAGCATCTGGTACGCCGTGACGTAGTTCAGCACGAGGCTGACAGCCTCGGCGGCGTCCAACCCGGATGGCACCGGAACCAGTTCACGTTGCGGCAGGCAGACGAACTCCGCGTACGCACCGCTGATCGGCAGCGCGGCAACTCTCTGGCCTGGTTCGATTCCAGAGATACCGTCGCCGAGCCGATCCACCACGCCCACCAGATCCCACCCCGGCGTGAAGGGCAGCGGGGGTGTCTCGGGATGAACGCCCTCGCGCATCAGCAGGTCGGGCAAGGAGACACCTGCGGCCAGCACTCTCACCCGCACTTCACCATCCTTCGGCTCGGGGCACTCTTCTTCAACCACCCGAAGTGCATCGGGCCCGCCGTAGTGAGTGACGATGATGCGCGTGTGTCTCATGGACCTCTTCCTCCCTTGCCGGGCGCTCGAGCTTGTGCGGCGTAACGCTTCCAGTCACCGTTTGCCGCCCAAACCGGGACTTTTCATGTTCACCCCGAACCGCAAGCGGGCGGCAATACGGTGCAGTGGATGGTTAGATGACACTTACCGGCCTCTCTACGATAACTGGTGAGTCGGCCAAGGGAACTGCCCCCTCAGTCGCTCGTAGAACCGTGCGTGAGCCTCTCGACTCACACGGCTCCCCTTATCGAGCCGTGCCATACCACAGCCGCCAGTGAACAAACAGCTCCGACTCCCGGCGCGACACTTTCGCCAACCAACGACGACTCCGGCGTTTATGCCCGCGAAGGGGCTTGTACTTCCGCTGTGCCCACCAGGCGAGCGTCAAGTCCAAATGGCGGAAGACTTTCCACACTTCGGTGGGGTAGAAACTCCCGTAGTACTGCCACCACCCAGCCAAAATGGCGTTGGAGTGAGTCGAAAAGGTGCGAAGCTCCTCGGTCGTCTGGCAGGGCAACTGCCACTGAGCGATCTGCTGACGCATTCGTTTCTGGGCCGGACGGCTCGCCCCGGGCAGGAAGCTCGTAAAGAGCTCGCCCGCACGGTTCTGCGCCCGCCGCGGTCGAAACGTAAAGCCCAGGAAGGTAAACTGTATCGTGGGATAGTCGCCCCCGCGATTGCTGTCCTTGCAGTAGACAATCCGCGTCTTGTCCGGATGCAGCTCTAACCCGCACTCTCACGAACGGTCCGCGAGTCGTTGCTTCACCTCCTGCGCCTGCCGCTCCGTACGGCAATGCACCACCCCATCATCGGCATAGCGGGCAAACGGGCACGTCGGCAGCTCCCGGCGCAACCAGCGATCCAAGGCATAGTGCAGGAAGAGATTGAGCAACAGCGGTCCGAGCACCCCACCTTGCGGCGTGCCTCGCTGCCGGGCTTTCACCTCTCCCGCCTCCGTGATGGTCAGCGCCTGCCACCAGCGTTCCACGTAGAGCACCACCCAGCGACAGTCCGTATGCGTGCGCACCGCCTTCATCAGCAGACCGTGGTCCAGATTGTCAAAGGCTCCTTTGATATCAAACTCGACCACCCAGTCGTACTGCCAGCACCTCTGCCGCGTGACCGCAACCGCGTCTTTGGCTGACTTACCCGGACGATAGCCGTACGAGTCAGGGTCAAAGTGCGGTTCCAGGTGCGGCTCCAGCGCCAGCTTCGCTACTGTCTGCGCCACTCGATCTCCTACCGTCGGAATCCCCAGCGGGCGGGTCCCCCCGCTGGCCTTGGGAATCCCCACTTCCTTGACTGGCGGCGGGAAATAACTCCCCGAGGTCATGGTCTAAAGTTCCTGTAAAAGGCGGGGAGTAGACGGGAGGCACTTCTGGGATAAGTAATCCGGTAACAAGCAAGATTACGAACCGACAGAAGGAGGACTCCCGATGGAGAAAAAGATAGCACCGAGTGAACGGAAAGCCCAGGAGATCCAGGCGTTAGTCCAGGGGCAACTCGATGCCCAAAGTGGCGAGGAATTATTGAGCACCTTGGTGCGCCTGTCCACTGAGCGCGTGCTCCAAGAAGCGTTAGAAGAGGAACAAGCGGTGGCATTGGGCCGCGGACGGTATGAGCGACGGGAGGAGGAGCGAGGCTACCGGAATGGGTATGAGCAGGGGACGCTGAAAACGGCCGAAGGCGTGCTGCGGGTGGAAGTGCCGCAGATTCGCGGGCGGGAAGAACCGTATCGGTCGCCCTTGTGGAGGCAGGTGGGGAGGACGAGTGACGTGCTCAAGCGACTCATTGTGGAGATGTATACTGGAAGGTTGTCGCAACGGGATATTGAGTTTGGCTTAGAGAAAGCCCTGGGCCAATTTGTCCTCTCGAAGAGCGCCGTCAGTGAGCTGACTGACAGCCTCGCCCAAGAATACGAGGCCTTTCGCACCCGGGACCTCAGTGGGTATGAGGTCGCGTACCTCTTTATGGATGCCGTCTATGAGCCGTTGCGGCGCTGGGGGAGTAAGACGGGGGTGTGTTTGTGTCTGGGCGATCTGTGAAGATGGGCGCAAAGTGCTGCTGACCCTCTCGACGGCCAATAGCGAAAGTTATGAGAGTAGTCTGGAGGTGCTGCGGGACTTGGTCAAACGGGGGCTACAGACGCCGGTGACGATCACGACCGATGGCGCGCCCGGACTGACCAAAGCGATCGATGTGATTTGGCCCAAATCGCTGCGGATCCGCTGCTGGTTTCACAAAATGCAAAACTTGCAGCAGAAAGTCCCGCCCCAGGCGTGGCCGGAGTGCAAAGCCTTGGTCATGGATATGCGGGACGCGCCGACGGTGCCCGAAGCCGAGCGGCGCCGCCAGCTGATCGTGAACCGCTATCAACAGGACTTTCCCGCCGCGTGTCGCTGCCTGCTGGATGATGCCCAGGCCAGTCTCAATCACCTCTACGTCCCCCAGCGCCATCAACAGTATGTGCGCACCTCTAACCTGGCCGAACGCGCCTTTGCAGAGGAGCGACGCCGGACCAAGGTCATTCCCCACTTATGGGACGAGGGGAGCGTGACCAAGCTCGTCTTTGCCGTCTTGATCCGGGTCAGTGAGCGCTGGGGTAAGAAGTGCTTTAGTGAGTTTGAACAACAACAGATTCGCAGTTTGCGCCGCCAGCGCCACCTCGACGAACCAACCGTGCTGGCACCCCCCATAATTGCGGACAGCTTATCCCGTCGGAGTGCCGCGTCTGCTGCCTGACCGAGTTTACAGGGATTAGGGGACTTGACCCATATCCTGGATGACCTTCGGCGCCTGTTCTAAGCGTAGCTGCAGATGGCGACTGACTTTAGCCGGATAGCGGTAAGCCCACGCGCCCTCCACGAGGACCCGGTGGGCGTGAGAGTTGCCCGTTTTAGTGATGCTTCCCTGCCGCTGCCGCTCCCCACTAGAGTGTTTACTAGGGACCAGCCCCAGGTAGCTCATGAGCTGGCGCGGCGTGGCAAAGCGGGTCAGATCCCCTAGTTCGGCAATTAAGGTGACGGCGGCGAGGAACTGCACGGCGCGCAGCGCTTGGATGGCTTCGACGACCGGATACCAGCGCCAGCTCTGCCAGGGGCTGGAGTTCGGCTTCCAACCGCTGCAGGCGCTCAGTCTGCTCGGAGACCGCCCGGACATATTCCTGGAACACGATCTGTTGAGCGGGCGTCGGACAGACCACGTCGGCCAACCACCGCAGGTGCGCCGCGGTCCAATTCGCGCGACCTTCATACCGAATGTCCTGGCGGAGTAAGCAGGCCTTGAGGCGTACCTTGGCTGACCTCCTATTATATAGGTAAGGATACGTTTATTATGTGGCTCTGGTCTGACAAAGGCTACACATTGTTCAATATGTTTCGCTACAACCTGGTCGAGGTTAATCGGCTAATCAAGCTCCACGAGGCATTGAAAGGCACGACGCAGGGAAAGAAGGGGCTCAGCCATATCACAAGAAGTATAGTAGTGACGTTGTGCGCCGCATGGGAAATGTACGTCGAACACGTTGCATTAGAAGGCGTCGATCCTCTTACCGACCACGTCCACACCCCAGACAAGTTGCCGCTCCCAGTATAGAAAGAACTCGCCAGAGTCGTGCGCGATTCTAAGCACGAGCTGAAGTAATCGCGGACATTTACCCAAACACAAGTGGGGAAAACATGAAACACGTTAAATTGGCTCATGGACTGACATGGGTTTTAGCCCGGACGGCTGCGTTTCTCATGATGCTTGTCTTCGCATGTGGCGCGACGCAGGGGGCGGAAGATGGTCAGTGGACGATGCCCGCCAAAGACTACGCTTCTACGCGCTATAGCGGTTTGGCACAGATCACTGCCTCGAATGCTAGAGGGCTTCATCCGGTGTGGACGTTTTCCACGGGCGTGCTGGCCGGGCACGAAGGGCAGCCACTGGTGGTACACGACACCATGTACGTTGTCACGCCGTACCCGAACGTGCTCTACGCCTTCGACCTCACAAAGGAAGGATACCCGCTGAAGTGGAAGTACCGTCCGGCCGTGAGCCCGAACGCAATTGGCATCGCTTGCTGCGACGCGATCAATCGCGGGGCGTTCTTCGCCGATGGCAAAATTATTTACAATCTTTTGGACGGGCACACCGTCGCAGTCGACGCGTCCACAGGTCGCGAAGTGTGGATCACCACAATTGCCGATGTCGGTGAGGGTGAAACGACTCCGATGGCTCCCTTAGTGGTCAAGGACCGTGTCATCGTCGGCGCCTCGGGCGGTGAGTTCGGAATCTACGGCTGGGTCAAAGGACTCGACTTGAAGACCGGCAAGGTTCTCTGGACCGCACGCAATCTCGGTCCCGACGCCGACATGCTCATCAATGCCAACACCTTCAAGCCGTTCTACGATAAGGGAACTGAACTCGGGAAGTCGAGCTGGCCAGCCGAGGCCTGGAAGATCGGCGGCGCTCCGGTGTGGGGAGGGCTGTCCTACGATCCGGAACTCGACCTGCTGTACTATGGCACCGGAAATCCCGCGCCCTACAATCCTGAGCAGCGTCCAGGCGATAACAAGTGGGCCTCGAGCGTACTCGCGCGTCGGCCATCAGATGGCGCGCTAGTGTGGGCTTATCAATTTACGCCGTACGACAACTGGGACTACGATTCAACCGCTACCATGATCCTCGCCGATCTCGATATCGGCGGACGACAACGCAAAACTCTGGTGTCATTTAACAAGAATGGCTTCCAATATACGCTGGACCGTGCGACAGGCGAGGTATTGTCTGCTCCGCCTTTTGTGACGGTGACGTGGGCCACATCGATTGACCTCACGACTGGACGGCCGGTACTTGACCCAAGCAAACAAACCGGCGCCTCGAAAGGCAACATCAAGGACATTTGTCCCAGTGCTGAGGGCGGGGTGAGTCCAGCATCGCCCGGCGCATATTCGCCGCGCACCGGACTCTTCTACACCTCGACGAACAACTTTTGCATGGATTTCGAGGCCACGCGCGCGACCTATATGCGCGGGGTTCCATTCATCGGCGCGGGGTTACCGTACCACCCGGGTCCCGGCGGCCATCTCGGCGCTTTTATTGCCTGGGATGCGACAAGCGGGAAAAAGGTGTGGGAGGTGAAGGAGCCATATCCCGCATGGAGCGGAGCTCTCGTCACTGCGGGCGATGTCGCATTCTACGGAACGCTCGACGGTTGGTTCAAGTCGGTCGATGCGAAGACCGGCGCACTCCTCGCAAAATTCAAAGTGGGCTCTGGAGTCGTGGGCAATCCGATGACCTACACCGGCCCCGATGGCAAGCAGTATGTGGCGGTATACGCGGGCATCGGCGGCGACTGGTTCCTGCTTTCGGGCGATGTGCGTGCTGATGATCCAGCGGATGTACGGCCACCGGCGGATTTCATGAAAGACATCGGTCGCCATACGAGCCAGGGCGGGATCGTGTGGATCTTTGCGTTGTAGAGGGGAGACGAAGCATGAAACAGCGAACTGCATGGGCCGCAGCACTCGTTTTTGCAGCATTGGTTGCGACGTTTTCCTGCATCAAGTGCGATGCAGAGGCCAGCGACTCGAGCGATGTACCCTCGGCGATCCGCTACGAAGCCAACGTGTCTGCAGGTGGGGTGAATCCGGCTGGCGTAGCGCTCGAGAATCCGTACAAGGACGACCTGCAGAGCGCGCAAACGGGGGAGAGACTGTTTTCCTCCATGAACTGTGACGGTTGTCACGGCGGTGGCGCGCTGGGGTGGGTCGGGCCGAGTCTGGTCGATGGACGCTGGCGCTATGGCGGCGCGGACGAAGAAATATTCCACTCGATATTCTACGGCCGACCGAAGGGCATGCCCGCGTACGGCGGGCTGCTGGGGAGTGAAGGTGTATGGATGATCGTGACGTACCTGAAATCGCAGCCGGTGCCGACGGTAGTGCCGACAACTTCGTACGAAGACCTTGCGACCAATGCCACGCCGGATGCCAACGTTCCGACATCCCTCGTTGCGCTGCAGCCTGCGTTGCCTGCGACGGGCGTGGAAGGGATGCTGGCGAAGTACGGCTGTGTGGCGTGTCACACCGTCGAAAAGAAAGTCGTTGGGCCAGCATTCAAGGACGTTGCGGCGAAATATCGCGCGCAGACAGGCGCAGCTGCTTACCTCGCCGTGCAAGTGAAAAATGGTGGTGCGGGAGTGTGGGGAATGATCCCCATGCCTCCGCACTCCGATGTGTCGACTACTGATCTTGACGCGATCATTGCATGGATTCTGACGTCAAAATAAGTGCGACGCGCGTATTCAGTGTGATGAGGCATAGGATGCACACGCTCGATTGTCGTTTACCAGTGGAACTACGTCAAACGAAATATAACAAGCCACTGCAGGCTGACGCCGCAAAGCGGCGCGGCTGAGCGGGGGCGTTAGCCCTCGTTGAAGCAAACTTGACGTATAGTAAACGATCTGTTTACTATTGGGAGTGATTCGAGCGGTTCGCGATGCGAATACTGAGAAGGTCTTCAAGCGTCAATTCGTGCGGAAGTTTCCACCCGACATTCAACAACGAGCCTTCATGAGACTCAACGCGCTCGACGCCGCCATCAAGCTAGAAGACTTACGCCTACCCCCGTCAAACCGACTGGAAGCCTTGAAGGGGGAGCGTGAAGGGCAGCACAGTATCCGCGTCAATGACCAATGGCGTATCTGCTTCGTCTGGCGCGACGGGCACGCCGAACAAGTGGAGATCGTAGATTATCATTAAGGAAGCAACATGGCCAAAGCGCGTCTCGCTCCGGTACATCCGGGCATGTATCTGAAGGAACTGTTAGCAGAGTTGGGGGTGTCTCAATACCGCCTGGCGCAAGATATTGGGGTGCCAGCGATGCGCATCAGCCACCTCGTACACGGCAAACGACCGGTGACGGCAGAGCTGGCGCTACGGTTGGGGCGGTACTTTCGGCAGAGCCCACGCTACTGGCTCAACCTGCAGAGCCGGTATGAGATGGATGTGGCGGAGGATGCCCTAGGGGAGCGAGTGATACGGGAAGTCCGTCCGCTCAAGGCAGTGGCGTGAAGTGTCAGCACAGTGCCGAGAGGAACGGAGGTCTAACCAGGCCGTGCGCGTGCGATCCGTTTCCCTGAAACCACAGGCTCATACCCTGTGGGGGCTAGGGAGCTGAGATCACGCTGATCTTTAATAACTTGATGTCCGTGCAGGTGTAATTCCTGTCCCCCAGGTGGAGGGGTGACAGTATATCCTCTGGGGTAGCGACTGACCCTCAATCCCCAAAGCGAGGATAAAAGGCGGTCACTCGGAATCCGACCAGGAATCCCGTCGCACAAAGTTGGAGACGGACAGGCAAGCGAATCCACGTCTGACTCGTCGTTCAGTGGGCCAGCCCACGCGGATTAGCGGCTGGGGCCAAAAGGCAAGGATAAGGGCCGGGCGCCTGAGCACTCGACCCGGAGCCACCCCTGAGAAACCCGGCGCACAGGGGAGTCCTTCCTCCAGCGCCAAACGGCGCTGAGGAACGGAGTAACCCCGTGTCGTGCTCAGCACTGAGCAGGGGTCACCCGGAGACGACACGGTGGAGGGAGGGCTCAAGAAGCACAGGCCTGGGGGAAAGCCCCAGGAGAGGCGGATGTGAGCCCGATCGTCTGGAGAGGCAAGGGACCAGTCGGAGCGCACCCGCTAGGAACACGGTTGCCAACCAATCGCGGTAGGGATGGAGCATCCTCGGCTGGTAGAAAATCGAGCGGAGGGTGTGTAAGCTCCACACGCGCAGGTACCGAGCCCAGCGTCGTGGCGATAGTCAAACCGGCCGTTCGCTGCAACGACTTTTGCTGCAGTCACGGTCCGCCAATCTGTTAGCGGACCGACGCGTGACGTAAGACAACCGGGGGAAGGCAACGGCGGGGGTGGAGGGAATGCCCCCTTTAACCCTCGCCGAGAAATTAGATTTAGCCAACGGGCTGAGCCTCAACTCGGTCGCTCAGCCCGTCCGTCGGATGCGGATTCCGAAACCGGGGACAGAGGAGACGCGGCCCCTGGGGATCCCAAGCGCTGGCAGAGGGGGTGCCAAATGCCCCCCAGCGGGCGGAGTTGGCCCAAGGCAAGCTGAAGAGTAAGAAGAGGGAGTGACGGCGCGCGGGGGACGGGCGCTTCCCCCAGGTGGAGCGGTGGGGGCTGGCGGAAGTGCTCACCCGGGTGGAGGAACTGGAGGCGGCCCTCACGCGAGTAGAGGCGCGGCTTGCGGCAGAGGTGACCGCTTGTCCCGACCTCTGCGTCCCGGAGGCCGTGGCGTTGCTGGAGAGTATGCCGGGCGTGGGAGTCCGAACGGCCCAGACGAGCGTGGCCGCAATCGGCGTCGATATGAGTCGCTTTCCCTCCGCGAAACACGTGGCGAGTTGGGCCGGGGGGTGTCCGGGCCATCACGAATCGGCCGGCAAACGGAAGAGTGGACCGCCGACTAAAGGGCACCAATCCTTGCGAACGATAGTAGTGGAAGCGGCGTGGGCCGCCCCCAAGGCGAAAGGCACGTTCCTCCGGGCGAAGGACCAACGCTTGGTGAAGCGGATGCCCAAGCAGAAGGCCTTGGGGGCGATCGCGCACCGTCTGTTGGTGCTGAGCTATCACCTGCTGAGGCGGCGCGTGCCCTATGCCGAACTCGGGAACGTCCCGCGCGACCACCAACAGGTCGAGCGTCAACGCCGGCGCTTAGTGGAACAGCTCAAAACCTT
>JACQDF010000048.1 GCA_016201205.1 Acidobacteriota bacterium | reverse complement strand
TCGGGTCGGCGCAGAGACGCCCGCCCGCCAGGGCCAGCGCGGTCAGAAGTTGGATCTTGGTCGTCATGTAATGAAACCTCCGTCTGATGAAGATGGAGAGCCGGAGGCCGTATTACCACCGCGACTCGATTTGATCGATCAACTTCTTGACAACGTCCGGAGAGGCTTCCGCCGCGGGGACCGCCCGAAGCTCACGGGCCGCGTCCTCGATCAGTCCGACCCGCGCGTAGAGCAAGCCGAGCGCAAGGTGGGCGCCTGCCAGGGTCTGGCGGGCCGACGCGATCTCGTCCGCCGCCGACTGAGCCAGGACCTGGAACTTTGCTTCAGGGGCCGGGGGCGTCGGGGCCAGCAGCTCGCCGCCGTTGACGCGCGCGGTGACCTGCCAGGAATAGATGCCGCCTCGAGCGAGCGGCCGCGGCGGAGTCCACTCGGTCGTCTGGATGGCTCCGCTGGAGGCCACCTCATTCATTGCGGCGTCGTATACCGAGGCGACGTAGCGGCTCGCGCGTGGAACCGGCTTCCAACGGAACACGGGGCGATCCGGCTCCACAACCCTGCCTACCGGGCCCAGCAGGCGGAAGCTCTCCGGATCTGAACCGGCGAGCAGCGTTCCCGTCCGGCCTCGCAAGCCGGCCAGGGTCTCCGGCATGGCCACCGTTTGCGTCCGCAAGGCGAGGGCGACCATCCGCTGGTACTCCGGCGGCAGCGCCGAGCGCACGGGCGGGGCCTGGCGATTGGCGTCGGGTCTTGCTGCAAACCAGACCACCAGGGCGACCGCGGCGGCGGCAGACAGGGACAGCGGACGCCAGAGCGCTCGGAGACGCGCCCCCCGCGGCAGTGTCGCAGCCACCGCCAGCGCCGCCTTCGCCGTTCGCAAATCGCCCAATTCCGCCGCGCACTGGGGGCAGACCTCGAGATGGCTGTCCACGATCTCGCGCTCGACGTCGTCCAGCCTGCCGTCCACTTTGGCCTCCAGCAGCTCGTACACGAGATGATCGGCCTCGACGGAGCGGATGTCGTCGCGCAGGGCGGAAATCGAGCCCTGAAGCTCCGGTCGCCGGCAGGCCCGGCGGCACTCGGGGCACACCGCCAGATGGTCGCCGGCGGCAAGCAGCTCGTCCGCATCCATGGCCCGCCGGCGAAAACGCACCACCTGCTGATCGGTCAGATGCTCGGTCAAGGCATCCTCCTATCTTGTGAAGAGGCCGAACCCGATGTCATATGACCATGCCCTACTACCTAATACTGTAGCCGCCTGGCCAGCCGGCTGCGGGCCGCTTTGCGCAGGTTGATGACCTGCTGGCGGGTCACGCCAAGCATCCCGGCGATTCCGGAATCCTCGAGCGGCAGGCTGTTCCACAACACCGCGAACTCCTGGGCCGGCATGACGAGCGCCGCGGCAAGCTCCCGAATGGTCGCCACTCCGGTCAGCGGCAGCAACTCGATCACGCCATTCCCCCGCGGATCCCGCAGATTCAGCAGTAGAGCCGCCCGCTGGCGCGGCGGCAGCTCGAGGACTTCGGTCCACAGCCGGCCGAGAAAGTCGCGCTGCTCGGCCTCGGTGGCGACATCGACGCGCGGGTCCGGCAGATCAGCGGCGAGGTTCCCCGCGGGCTCGTCCTGGATGCCCCACCATTCCGCGACCACGGTGGTGAGCGCGTCGATCTCGATCGGACCGCCTCTCGACCGGAAGATTGTCCTCAGCGCCTCCGCCCGATTCCCGGGCGCGGCCCCGGCTGGCGTCATCGAGGCGGCGCCGCCCGACTCGGGCCTTCCCCGCCATCCCTCCAGGCCGCACAACCACTCGTGCCCTTTTCCTTCCCAGATCGCCAGGCCCGGCTGATGGGACAACACATAGCGCAGCGTGTTCTTGAGGCTCGAGCGGCGGGGATACTTCCGGCGCAGGTATTCGTGGCAGGCGTTGTAGGCGGTCACCGCCGCGTAGGCGCGGAAATCGGCGATGCCGTTCTCCGACGGGCTGGAGAGGAACTCCCGCAGGCGCGCCACCAGTCGCAGCACCACTTCCCCGCGCACATCCTCGGCGTCTCTGCTGGCGCTGATCCGGCCGAACACCCGCAGTTTGCTCCGGATCGCCCCCTGGATCACAGGCTCGGCGTGACAGGCGATCAACTCCGAAATCAAGCGGTCCGATTCCTCTACCGCGCCGGCGCGGAGTACGGGGACCAGAAGGTCATCGATCTTCCTCTCCGAATTGTCCACGCGCGTGGTCCCGCTGTTCTTGCCCGGGAGGAACAGAATCGTATTGTACAACACGGCCGCTTGTTGACGCGCGCGGCTCAGAATGCGCGTTAGAAACTACTTCTTCAACGACCGAAAGAAATCCGCGTTGGCGACGGAAACCGCCAACCGCGCTTTGAATGCGGCAAACCATTCGCGGAACTTTACTTGCTGCAATTCCACTTCGACGCCCTTTTGCACTTCCTCGAAAGGCTGTACTTTGCGCTCGACGCCTTGGAAGATGGTGAAGCTGCTCTCTTCGCGGAAGGGCTCGCTTACCTCACCGGGTTTCAGCGTGGAAATGATGTGAACCCTGGAGTCGCTCGATCCCTCGAGGATGCTGCCGGTAACCTCGAAACTGCCGGCCTTCACCGGCGAAACGGCGTCCGCTGCATGCGCCTTTGCGAGTTTCTCGAAGTCGGCGCCGGATCGCAGCTCCCTAAGCAGTTGATTGACCTTTTGCCGTGCCTGCGCTTCGGGCAGCAGCTTGGGGTTTCCCGCCTTGACGCGAAAGGGAACCGAAAGCGAGCGCGTCTTGCCCGAAACGTAACGATGGATGTTCGCCTGGTAATGCTTCTTCTGGTCCTCGAGGGGAATGACGAACGAGTATCGATGCCTGTTCGTAGCGACTCGCGCGAGGATCTGGGCCCTTGTGTACGCAAGCTCCTCGGCGGCCGGGCTCTGCTGATCCAGTTTGGCCGCTTCGGCCTCAGCGGCCAACGTCCGGGTCTGGAACAGAAGCTCGAGAGCCGTCTTGGGTTGCTCCTGCACCGACATGGCCACAACCGGGGGCAACCTCGATACGATGCGGCGAACTTCCCCGGCGGTAACGGGTCGCTCGCCGACGTGAGCGACCACAGTTTCGTCCGGGACCTCGCCGGTTTGGGGCGCGGGCGACTGCGCTTGCACAAGGCCGCTCGCAATCAGCAGAAGGCAGGACTGGACGAAGACAGAGTTGAAATGGAAAAGGCCACCGGCGGGCGGGCCGGTGGCCTGATTCTCAAAAGCTCGCACAGGCCGGGCCGGCCTCCATACCGGTGAGGAACCCGCCGGCTGCCGGTAGGCCCGGCGCGTTGTGCGAGCGAGTTCCTTGCAACGTACTGCTTGTCATTGGCAATTCGGGAACTTGAACGAAGCGACGCGCGTGCTCCAGTTAAACGTATTGGGGGGGTTCTGTTTGATGTACTCCTGGGTATACCAGAAGGTGCAATCGTCTACCGGATCGATATTCATCGAAGAGTAGTCTCCCCAGCGGCCGAAGGTGTTCGCCATTTGAACACCACCGCCGTTGACGATCGTCGCCTCGGCCTCCATCAGGTTGCGCGGCTCCCCTCGAAGCCGTGCTGTATAACGAATACCCGGAAAAACCGAGGAGCCGGAGACGCTGTAGCCGATCGCCTGGTTCCCCAGCTTGTCGGTCGCCGTGCTGCCCATCCACCGGGCGTTGTTATCCGGGGCGAATGTTGCGTTCTGAAACGCAGTCGCCGCGCCGTTTGGATCGCGGATTTCAAACCAGCGGATTCCCGAAAGAGCCGTGCTCGGAGCGGGCGGGGTCACCGATTGTGTTACTACAAGAATCTGACGGCTTCCGAAATTCCTGTACGCGAGCCGGTGCATCAGGCGGTCCCCCAACGAGTCGAGCAACTCTCCACCCGCTGGCTGAGTGATGCAGGTTCCCCCGCTGCACGCACGCTCCAAGGTACCCACTGAGGTGTTTTGAGCGAAATTGAAGGTGGAGTTCGCCGGCGTCACGAAGTCGGCGTGGAACTTGTGCATGCCTAGACTCCTGGGGGTCGTGGTCCGCTGCCGGATGAAGAAATTCGGCGTTCCGGCGGGAGGCGGAGTAGGCCCATCCAAATCGGTGGGCAGCATGCCGAAGCCCCCGCCCGCGTAAATGGCGGTCGGGAAGCAGAGCATGACCGCAGTCGGATCGGCAACCAGCATCTTGGCGCGTTCCGCCACACAAGGCTTAATACCCGTATTCGCGCCAGCGAGGGTGAACATGTTAAACGCAAAATAGTACCCGTCCGGCCAAACGCCCATCTTGCCGTAATCGTTGAACTCACTCCCGAAGCTATAGCCGTAGCGCGCATAGGTACCCGTGGCGCTGGAAGTCGTCGAAACGGCAATACACTGTAAGACCGGCGCAACCGGAGTACCGTTCACGTCCACGTTGAATGCGAACTGAGTGATGAACCAGCGGTTCGCCATCCGGTCAAACAGCACGACCGCATCGCCATTATTGGTGGTCTCGCAGAGACCGCCAAAGCCTGCCCACAGTGCGCTCGTATCCACCGGGCCAAAAGTCAACGCCCCAGTGGCCTTGCTGAAAACTCCCAGGCTGACATTGACAACCTGAACGTACTCTGTGAGTCCCGGCGCCCCAACCGTATCGGGCGGGGCACAGCACGGGGAAAACCCAAGTCCTTGGCCGATTCCCTCGAAGTTTTTCCCGATGACGGACGCGACGCGCGGAGCGGCTAAGTCGCCGGTCTGGAGGAACGGAGCAGTCGCCGGCGCGCCAGGACTTGCCGTGCCACTCTCATCATCTGGCGCCACCTGGAGGCGGGGCCTCGCCATTCTAAGATAGCCCGTGGCGGGCGTCAGCGCCCGAGCGGCCAGCTCAGCCAAAGTCGGCGAGACGTCAGCCTGCGTCGCCACGATGACAGTCGGCGTCTGAGCACCTGCGATCGAGCAGGCCAAGGCTCCGAGCGCCAGCATCAGGGATGAACGGACCAGTCCAGTGTATTTCATGAGTGTCCCTCTGTATTTGATGACGCCCCCTGGGATCTGAACCGCCTGGCAAACGCCAAAAGACCGACTGCGCTACCGACCAGGACCCAGGTTGATGGCTCTGGAATATCCCCGAACAGGATAAACGCGTGTTCGGTCAAACTGTCTGTCCATGGAGGGTTGGGCCCCAGCGTCAGGTCCTGGTACTGCCCCGTCGCCGTAGCATTTGCGGCGCGAGAACCCCAGTTGAAATCGCGGAACGTCGTGTCCGAGATGGGCCCATTGTGAAGCCCGATCCAGTATGTTCCCGGGGCCAGAGTCCCGCTGATCAGGAAGTCGTTGACAAACTCGAATTGAAGGCCGGAAGCCGCGGTCAGCCCTGTGGCCACATTCGTGTTTGCCGCCGATCCTGAGAACAGCACACTGCCCGGCAGCCCGGCGCTATCTGCGTAAATCACCCAGTCGATGGTCCCGACGGAATCAGCGGCGCTCAGTTGAGCGCTCCAGAATCGAACCGCCGTGAGACTTTGTGCGCTGGCGAGGACGAAATCTTCGGCCACCAGCAGCTCCGAAAGACCGGTACCCGTCACAAGATCATGCGGGCTATTATCGAAGATGATAGCAGCCGGAGAAGCCGACGCAACCAGCAGCAGAAGGCCCAGCACGAAAGCCTTCCTTGAAGTCAGGGGAAATCGCATCGTATTCCTCCAATACGCTAACCTACAAGTCATCCGGTCGTATCGCCAATCGAAGCAGCGAATTGGGGGATAAAATCGCCACACCATCGGCGACTGCGAACCGACTCGATGGGCGCAACCTCTCTCAAGATGAGTCCATCTACACCGGAGACACTACAGTATAAGCAACAGTACGACGGTTGTCAATCTGCCAATTTTTCCTTGAAGGCTTCCTGAGGATTCTGGGGCGATTGAAGCGATTCGCGAAGATTGCCGGCGAGATGGTCTCGCTTGAGTCGGTGGCGAAGATCGCGCTCCGATGCGGCGCGCCGCTTCGAGCAGTTGGTCGCGCCGGAGATTGCCATCCTCGGTATAGAGAACCAGCACCTCGCCGCGGTTCACTACCAAAGCGCCTTCAATCCGAACTGCACAATCCGCGCATCCCGCGCTCCGCGGATCTCGCCCACAAACCGGCTGTCAATCGAAAGATCGGGCTGGCCGAATTGCGCATGGTTGAACAAGTTGAAAAGCTCCGCCCGGAACTGAAGCCGCGCCCGCTCCGTCACCCGAAAATCCTTGAGCGCCGAGAAATCCCAGTTGTTCAGGCCCGGGATCTCGACGATGTTCCTGCCCCCGCCGCCAAAGGTCCCCAGCGGGGTGGTCGTAAAGCACGCGGTGTCGAAGTAGCGGTCAATCGTGCGGCTGCCGCGGTCGAGATTTCCGTTGCAGGAGCGATTGGCGCGCTGAAACGCGAAACCGCCGACATTGGCGCGGTCGCCGGCCACGGTAACCGAGTATGGATTTCCGGACATCAGGCTGGTAATGCCGGACAGGGTCCACCCGCCTGCCACCAGATCCGCCAGGCGCCCCGCGTCACCAAGAAATTTCTTCCCTTTGCCGAACGGCAACTGGTACACGTAGCTGTAGGTAAAGCGGTGGCGGACATCGAAATCCGAGCTGCCGCGATCGTCGCGCAGACGGTAGGCGTTCTGGTGCCACGATCCGCCGGACCCGCGCGAAGCGGTGTCGATCGAATGGGACCAGGTATAGCCGAGCAGAAAGCTCAATCCGCCGCTGAAGCGCTTTTCCAATCGCGTTTGCAGGCCGTTGTAGCTCGAGTTCTCCTGCCAGTTCGACGACAGAATATCGCCGAAATCGCGGAAGCGCCGCCGCGCCGCGATCGGCGTGGGACTAGCCGGGTTGGGCAGCGTCGCCTGGTTGATGTTCACCCGCTCGGCCAGCTTGTGACCCACGCTGCCCGCATACGCCGCCTCAAACAACAGGCTCGCCCCCAGCGATTGCTCGACGCTCAGGTTCCATTGCTGCAAATACGGCGTGCGATCCCGCGGATCCACACTGAACGGGGAAAGCGTCGCCAACGGGAAATTCGGATCGGCCGGATCCGGAAACGCATCGCGATCCCAACTCAGATTCGGCGTGTTGATGTTGCCCGTCAGCGCCGCCGTGAACACCAGCGGCGGGGCGTTGATCTTGAACTGCCACTCGTTGCCCTGCGTCTTCGAGTAAAAAACGCCATAGCCGCCTCGAATCACGGTCGAGTTGGTGGCGCGATAGGCGAACCCCACCCGCGGTCCCCAGTTGTTGCGATCCGGAGACCAGATGCCGCGCCGCAGGTTGGGATCGAAAACCACTTGCGGAATCTCGCGCTTGATCGGCGACTGCTCGCGTGGAATACCCACGACGAACTTCTGAAGCGTCGCGTCGACGTAACCTTCCCGGTGATCGCGCTCCCACACCGGTTGATCGTACTCGTAGCGCACTCCCAGGTTCAGCGTGAGCCGCGACGTGAGCTTGATGTCGTCGGCGATGAAGAAATTGAGCGATTTACTCCGCCACCGGCCCACTCCCAGTCCAATCTGCGCCGTCATCGCCGAGGGATTGCCCAAAAGGAAGTCGGCTACCGGGCTGCCGCTGTAGCGCCCGTCAAACGTAAAAGCGCCGTTGTTGCTCAGCCCCAGCCGCTGCTCCGGATACAGGAGCCGCACGTCGCCGCCAAACTTGAAGATGTGCCTGTTCTTCACCCAGCTTATGGTGTCGCTGAACTGGAACAAGTGATCGCCGTTGCCTTGGTTGATCCCGGTGCCGCCTCCGGCGTAATAGCCTCCGGTGAGCGAGACGCCGGGCAGGCCGTATTCTTCCGGAACCTGCCGGATCTTGAGGCCGATCTCATTGGCGATGCTTGCCGGCGTGATTTCCCAGGTATTGTACACACGCGCGCGGTTGTACCCGAACTTGAAAACATTAAGCAGTTTCGGGCTGAGGATGCGCGTGTGCTGAACCACTACGTTCCGGCCGGCGTAAGGGAACACGTTGCCCGCCAGCACGCCCACGCCCGGGCGGTAAAGCGTCGAATCGAAGTCGGTGTAACGGCCGAAAATCGAATCCTTGGGTGAAGCCTGGTAATCGCCGCGAATTCCCCACTGATCGTCATCGCGGTTGGTGCTCTTGGTGGTGACGAAATTCCGGCCGCCGATGTTGGCGTTGGGCGCGGGTGTGTACTTGATGAAGTTGCGTGTCACCGCCGAGATGCGATTCGAGGGAATGCGGTTGCCCGGGAACGGAAGGCTGGTGGAAGGATCGATGATGGCCAGGGCGCCGGAAGGATCGCGGCGAGTCGAGGACAGCCCGGCGAGATCGCCGGCCAGTTGCTGCGGCGTTGGAACCAGCGCGGTGAGCGTGCTGCTGCGCCGGCTGCGCAACGCTTCCCAATTGCCGAAGTAAAAGAGCTTGTTCTTCACCATCGCGCCGCCCAAAGTAACGCCGTATTGATTCTGCCGGAAGGGCGCTTTCCGCGTCGCAAAGTAATTGTCGAAGAAGTTCGCCGCGTCGAGCTTGTCATTGCGCAGGAACTCGAAGGCGGAGCCGTGCAGGTCATTACCGCCGGATTTGCTCACCAGGCTGACCAGCCCGCTCCCCTGCCCGTATTCGGCCGTGAAAAGGTTTTTGTCGATCTTGAATTCCTGCACGGCGTCGACGCTCAGCAGCACGCTCGGCGAATTGAACCACGAGCTTCTGGTCTCGACGCCGTCAATCAGAAAGCTGTTGCTGTCGCCGCGGCCGCCGGAAACGTGCACCGCGAGGTCGGCCCGGCCGGATTGATTGGTGATGGTGGCGCTGCGCGCATGGTAGGCCGGCGCGACCCCGGAGGAAATATTGGCAAGCTGCATGAAGTTGCGGCCATTGAGCGGCAGCTCGACGATGCGCTCCCGGTCAATCACCTGGCCGAGCGACGACGTTTCGCTCTGAATCTGCGCCGCCGCGGCCGAAACCTGCACTTCCTGCGTGATGGCGCCCACTTCCAGCCGCAGCTCGACGCGCACCGTCTGGTCCACTCGTAGAACAACGCCGGAAACCTCATATTTCTTGAATCCCTGCGCGCTCGCCGAGACATCATAGCCGCCGGGAGGCAACTGCGGCAGCGAGAAGATGCCGGATTCATTGGTGGTGGTCATGCGTTTCAGCCCGGTTTGCGTGTTGACGGCGGCAACTTCCGCTCCGGCGACAACCGCCCCGCTGGCATCACTCACAACCCCGGTGATGGTCCCGGAGACAATCTGGCCGGCGGACTCCGCGCAACCCAGACAGAGCAAGAGACAGGCAATCCCAACGCTTCGCATGACTAAGATGTCTTATCACAGATCGGGGCTGGTGGCTACCGCTTCAACGAATACCGGAATTCGGCCTCTTGACTTCATCTGAATTCTGCCCGATACTCGCAATGAAAGATCACACGGGTTCAACCCCCGTATCTTTTCTGGTCCTCCCGGTTGCGAAAGTGACCGGGGGGGACCTTACCTTGCTGTTGGCGCTCCATGCGCGCTTCCTCATACCCATTCCCGACCAGGCGTTCCCTGAAGATCTTCGCCTTTGATCCGATGCTCGGCCGCGTGCCGCTGCACCGCATCACGATCGACGTCACTCATGAGCAACTGCGCCCCGGCCCCATGGGTTCGCGGCTCACCATCCTAGACTACGATGGCGTCCGCGGCCGCTATTACGAGCCTGTGAACCTCGATGATCCGGCGCTCCTGCTCCAGGATGGGCTGGACCCCACGGAAGCCGATCCGAGGTTTCATCAGCAGATGGTCTACGCGGTTGCCATGAAGGTCATCGAGAACTTCGAAGTCGCTCTGGGACGCCGCATTCACTTCTACCGCCGCAAACCTCTCCTTCTGCTCCCCCACGCGTTCGCGGGCGCCAACGCCTATTACAGCTCGCGCCGCCAGGCGATTCTGTTCGGTTACTTTTCCGCCGATGCCGCCAAACCCGGCTCAAACATCCCCGGCCAGAACGTCTTCTCCTGCCTCTCGCAAGACATCATTGCCCACGAAGTGACCCACGCCATTGTGGACCGCTTGCGGCGCTTCTTCAAATGGCCGACCAATCCCGACATGCTGGCCTTCCACGAAGGGTTCGCCGACATCGTCGCGATCTTCCAGCACTTCTCCTTTCCTGAGATCCTGAATCACGCCATCCAGGAAACGCACGGCGACCTGCGCCGCCCGACGCCGCTCATCGAGCTGGCGGCGCAATTCGGTCAAGCCACCGGCAAGGGGGAAGCGCTTCGGACCGCTCTCGACCGTCCTGATGCCGCCGCCAGCAACAACATCCTCGAGCCGCATCAACGCGGCTCGATCCTTGTGGCGGCGGTTTTCGATGGCTTCTTCACCACGTTTCAAAGCAGGATTCAGGATCTGCTCCGCCTGGCCAGCGGGGGCACGGGCCGTCTGCCCGAGGGCTATCTGCATCCCGATCTGGTCAACCGGCTCGCCCAGGAGGCGCGAGCAACGGCTCAGGCTGTCCTCCGCATGTGCATCCGAGCTTTCGATTACCTCCCGCCTGTCGACGTCACCTTCGGCGACTATTTACGCGCTCTGGTCACCGCCGACTATGAGCTCAATCCCGACGACAGGAGCGGATTGCGAAGGAACATGGTGGAAGCCTTCCGCGTACGCGGGATCTATCCCCACGGCGTCCGCTCTCTTGCCGAGGACTCTCTGTTGTGGGAACGCTTCGATGCCGGCGCCACTTGTCCCGACTATGTGATCAGCGAGCTGAACAACCGTCTGCTCAGCGAAGCCGCCAGTTCCAGCCGTTCCTCCACTCGCGACCAGGTGGCCGAGGAGAAACTCGGCAGGAGGGAAGAGAAAACACTGAACTATCTTGCGAGGGAGCTTCGGAAGAAGGCCTGGGAGAGCTTTGACAAGCTGGATCTTGCTTCTCCTCACACGGTGCGGACCAACCTGGTTTCCATGCATCCCGTCTTTCGCATCGGGCAGGACGGCCAACTGCTGGTTGAAACCGTGATCCAGTTTGTGCAAGAGAGAAGGCGTTCCAAGTCCAGCTACGGCGGCGTCGCCATGCGGGGTGGGAGCACTGTGATCGCCCAGGCCGATGGCCGTATCCGTTACGTCATCTCGAAACCTCTCGATTCAACGGATCTCAGACCAGAGAAGGCGCGGGAAGGAAAAGAGCGCGAGATGCGCTTTGAGAGCTTCCTTCGCGATTTCGACTGCACCGACGCCTGCCAGATCTGGCGGGATGAGCGATATCATCAGGAGCGGCTCGTTCGCGGTCTTACCCTCGCCATGGTGGACCGGAGAGGCGCCGGATGAGCGATCTCATCACCATCCGCATGTACAACACCGGCTTCGGCGATTCGTTTCTGCTTACGTTCCCCGCCGACCGGCCCCGCAAAGTCCTCATCGACTGCGGCATGCATCAGTTCGGTCCAGGCCCCTTTCCTGCCGGCGAAGTCGTCGACCAGATCCTCGCCGATGTGGACGAGCCCGATGGTCCGCGGATTGATATCGTAGTCGCCACCCACCGCCACCGCGATCACGTCTCCGGCTTTGAGCACAAGTCCTGGGACAAGGTCCGTGTCGCGGAAGTCTGGATGCCCTGGACCGAGCACCCCACGGACCCGGAAGCGCGCTCTATCCGCGAACGCCAAAGCAGTCTGGCGCAGCGTCTCTGTCTCGCCATCCAGCAGCTCAACCTCGATGCCGCCGAAAGGGACTATCGCTTTGCCTTCGCTCAGAACAACCTCAGCAACGCCGAAGCCATGACGACCCTTCATGAGGGGTTCAAGGACGTCAAGCGAAGACGCTTCCTCCCGCACAAGAATGGCAAACGAACCGCCATTCAGCCCGCCTGCCTCCCCGGCGTCGAGATTCACGCCCTGGGCCCCTCCCGCGACCCGAAGGTCATCCGGGACATGAAACCGCCGGAAGGAGAAAGTTATCTCCGTGTGACCGCTGAAGACGGCCGGATGCTCTCTCAACCCAGTCCTTTCCCCGCCAGTCCCGGATGGACGCGCGGAGAATTCGACGCTCTCTTGAAGGAACTCGACTGCCAGGAGTTGCTGAACGGCTTCAGCGCGAAGACCGCCGCGGGCATCTCCAGCGAGGGTGTGGTGGACGAAATGGCCATCGCCACTTCGCTCGAAACCGCCGTCAACGGGACCAGCCTTGTCCTGATGTTCCGGATGGGCAAAGCCCACCTGTTGTTTCCCGGGGATGCTCAGTGGGGTACATGGCGCGAGATTCTCGACGACACCGAGTGCCACCCGATGCTCCGGCGCACGTCCTTCTACAAAGTCGGCCATCACGGAAGTCATAACGCCACACCGCCGGAATTCGTCGAAACTTTCCTTCCCAAAGGAGCGCTGGCTATGATTCCCACCAGACCGATGACGCGGTGGCCGTTCATTCCCAAAGCCGCCCTGCTCACCGCCCTTACGAAATATGGCGTCGAATTCGCCCGCAGCGATGAGCCGCCTTCAGCCCCATCCCGCTTCACCTGCCAGGAGCGCAATGGAAAAACCTTCTCCGTTACAGTAGAGATTCCGGTTTGAATGGCCGCCTTGGGAGACAGCACATGGCTAGCTCACCGAAACCCGATCCTGGCATCCTGGCCGCTCTGTCGAAAGCTCTATTCGCTCTGTCGAAAGCTCTGGACGAGTTATCCCGGTTTGCGGATCTTTCGCTGCGCCGCACCAGCGGCGGGTGGCTCCAGCAGCGCCTGCGAATCGACGGACACCCCTTCGATGCACTGCTCTGGGCCGCTGTTGTGGCCGCCGCCATCGTGACCGGAATGCCCGTTCCGGGCTTTCGCCTGTTCCTGCTTGCAATCTCGTTCGCCGTAGCCGGTCTTGTCTTCTACTTTTTCCTTCGGCGATGGCCGGCAGCCGAAGCGGCCGCGGCGGTTCAGGCGGTCCTCTTGTTGGCCATCGGAGCGATCGTCTGGCTTGCAGGCGGGCAGCGATTCCAGCCGCGCGGCATCTACCGGCACGTCCTCATTCCCATGGTCTGGATTACGGCTTTTGCCGTGATCGCCGCGATCCCTCTTGGGCGCTGGTTCTTCGCCGGCTGGCGCAAACGCAGCACCTACCCCGCCTCCCTTGAGAAAACCGAGTTGTTTCAGAGCCGTGGCGCCTCGACTGGATTCACGCTTGGGGCGGTGCTGAACCTGCTGCGGCCGTTCCACCTTCTTTTGCCGCCGGCGATTGCCGCCATGCTGCTGCCGGCCGCTCTGCTGGAGCCGGGAACCCGCGCCGCCTTTGTCTCGTCCGCCTTCCTGCTTCTTCTCTGCGGCTTGAACTCGCGCCTGGATTGGATCTACACCGTCTGTCTGCGGCCTTTCTTTCAGAACAGCGCCTTTTTGGTTTCGCTCGCCGCCATCGCGCTGGGCGCTGCCCGATACGCCGGAAGCACCTACGTCACGACGATCTTCGATACCGCGCAAGGCGCTGAGATCTTCCTTGTGCTGGTCTTCATTTACGCCGTGTCGTGGTGGTTTGACTATTGGACCCAGCGCATGATGGGGCAGCACCTGCTCCGTATCATTGACCCCGGCGCCGGATCCTGCTCCCAAGTAGCGTATCCGCTGGATGAGGATCGAAAAGCCACTTCAGTGCCACACGAGGACAGATACTTGCAGATTCACGGCAAGTCGCGTTTTCTCGTGCTCCAGGAGACCGGCGGTTTTCCCTATTTTCATTCCTGGTCCTACCTGGACGCTTTCCAACAGCTCGCTGCCGCCGGAACGCCCGGCGGCAAGGCCAAGCCCATACCCGAGCAGATCGCCCAGCGTGTCCAGCAATACAAAGCTCTGCTGGCGGCCCTTGTCGCCGGACTGGTTCTCGGCGGGGCTCAGATCATTCATATTGGAGTGCAAAATCCGGCTCTCGAGGTGCAATCCGGAAACCCGTCCGGCGCCGCGCTGGCAAGACTGCTCTTCGAGCCCGCCGCCAAGCCAAACCCCGCGATCCTCATGGCCGCTTCCGGCGGCGGCACTCGGGCCGCACTGTACACCGCCGCCGTCCTGGAAGGGCTCCACAAGCTCGGTCACTCGAAGAGCATTGTTCTCGGAAGCGGAGTCTCCGGTGGCGGCGCCTCGCTGGCCTATTTCGCCGCCAAGCGGCCGCAACTCACCGCTCCCGATGGTCCCTGGGACCTCTATTTCTCCACCATGCGGCAGCCCTTCATCCAGGATGTCATCGAGCAGGCATCGGAGTGGCGGATTGCCACTGCCGACCGGCTCGGGGTTCTGCTTGCCCAAAGCTTCGAAAACCGGTGGAAGCTTCCGGAGACGCGCGATCAGATGGGCGAGATCTCCGACTTCGGCCTGATCCTCAATTGCGCGCTCGCGGGTCACTTTGATCGCTCCCGTGCAGGGGCGCCCCCCGTCATGCCCTTTCTCGATGTCGAGAGGACCTATCGCCACCTCACCAGCTCCGAGTTATCCGGCGGCCGCCTCATCCTCACGAATCTCGCCCTCGAGGCGAATTTCACCGGCGCTGCTCTCCCGCTGGCGCAGTCCCAGCCGTTGCCCATCGTGGTCAATGATCGCGGTGTCCGTCTGGAGCGAGCCGCCGCGCTGAACGCCAATTTTCCGCCGGTCTTTTCCAACGCTGCCATCGACCTCGACCAGAAGCTCCGTTTCTGGGTCACCGATGGAGGCGCCGCCGATAACCGCGGACTGGAAATGCTCCTCTATGCCTCCCGCTCGGCTTTGCTCGACCGGCTCGCGAGTGAGCCGAAGGCGCGGTTGCCTCGCCTGTTCGTGGTGGTCGCCGAAGCTTCGGCGTTCGACAATTCCTATCAGCAGGATCGCGGCATCGGAACGGTAGCCGGCGCCGGATCCCAGTTTGCCGCGCAGCTCGACTCCGAGCTCCTCGATGCCATCCGCGATGCTTACCACCGCGCTTCGCAGCCCGGCGATGTCTCTTTCCACTACCTCCCGATGCCCGGCATTCTCCGTGCGTCCGGGACATTCGGCACCCACTGGATGCTGCAAGATCGCATCCGCGTGACCAGGGATGGCAGGGAGCGCATCCTTCGGGGGGAAGAGGCCATCACGATCCTGCGGGCGCTTCACAGCTCGTTCCCAACCGCCACTCTCTCCGCTGACGCCCTGGCGATCCTCGAATGGGCCAGGCAGGACAAGACGCACCATGCGGCGTGGGATGAATTGAGAACCGCTCTTTCACGGCTACAATAAGCAGCAATGTTCCGCATCCAGCCCGGATTCATTGACTACCTGATCCTGGCCTGCTACCTGGCCTTCGTGATCGGGATCGGATTTTCGTTGAAACGCACCGTGCGCACCAGCGCGGATTTCTTTCTCTCGGGCCGCTCCATTCCAGCCTGGATCACCGGTCTGGCTTTCCTTTCCGCAAACCTGGGCGCGCAGGAAGTGATGGGCATGGCGGCCTCGGGAGCGAAATATGGCATCGCCACCAGCCACTTCTACTGGGTGGGCGCCATCCCGGCGATGGTCTTTGTCGGCGTCTACATGATGCCCTTCTACTATGGCTCGCGGGCCCGCTCGGTGCCGGAGTATCTGAAGCTGCGCTTTGACGAGAAGACGCGCTGCTTCAACGCCGTCTCGTTCGCCGCCATGACCGTTTTCTCCTCCGGCATCTCGCTCTACGCCATGGGGCTGCTGCTGGCAGCGCTGCTCGGCTGGGATTTCCATGCCAGCATTCTGCTCTCCGCCTTCATCGTGCTCTGCTACATTTTCCTCGGCGGCCTCACTTCCGCTATTTACAACGAAGTCCTGCAATTCTTCCTGATCGTCGCCGGCTTCCTGCCGCTGGTGTTCCTCGGCCTCAAAGACGTCGGCGGCTGGCAAAAGCTGGTGGACAGGCTGAAAGACGTGGCCGTCTCGCAGGGCTTCGCGGCCGGCGCATTCACGGACTCCTGGCGCCATCTGGGCGATTCTTCCCGCAACCCGATGGGCATCGAATGGTTCGGCATGCTGATGGGGCTCGGCTTCGTGCTTTCCTTCGGCTACTGGTGCACGGACTTCCTGGTTGTTCAGCGGGCGATGGCCGCAAACTCGATGGCAGCGGCACGCCGCACTCCTTTAATCGCCGCCGTCCCCAAGATGCTTTTCCCGGTCATCGTGATTCTTCCCGGCATGATCGCCATCGCTCTTACGGGCTCGCAAGGCCCGGGAGGCTTTCATCTGCCGCCGAAGCCGGATGGCGCCCTCAATTACGACATGACCATTCCACTGATGCTGGGG
This sequence comes from Acidobacteriota bacterium, assembly GCA_016201205.1. Classification (GTDB taxonomy): domain Bacteria; phylum Acidobacteriota; class Terriglobia; order Bryobacterales; family Bryobacteraceae; genus CADEFT01. The sequence continues at coordinate 8,523 of JACQDF010000048.1, read as the reverse complement.
CACTACTTTCCGCCCGGAATGCTCGGCCTTGGCCTGACTGCGCTGCTGGCTTCTTTCATGTCGGGGATGGCGGGCAACGTGACCGCGTTCAACACCGTGTGGACCTACGATATCTACCAGTCCTACATCCGGCGCAATGCGAGCGACTCCCATTATCTCTGGATGGGGCGGATGGCCACCGTCTTCGGCATCATCGCCTCGATTCTCGCCGCTTATCTGGCGACGCGCTTCAATAACATCATGGACTTTCTGCAACTGGTGTTCGCGTTCGTGAATGCGCCGCTGTTTGCCACCTTCCTGCTGGGGATGTTCTGGAAGCGCGCTACCGGCCACGGCGCATTTTCCGGCCTGGTCTGCGGCACCGTCGCCGCTGCGCTCCACCACGGGCTTTCGCTGCCCAAGGGCGCCGAAGCCGGCATCAAAGGCGGCTGGCTTGGAGCATGGACGGCCTACCCCAGCGAAATGGCGCAGAATTTCTGGACCGCCATCTGGGCCTGGCTGGTCTGTTTTCTGGTAACCATTCTCGCCAGCCTGTTCTCAAAGCCCAGTCCCGAGGACCGCCTCAAAGGCCTGGTTTACACGCTGACGGAGAAACCGCCCGAGGAGGACTTGCGCTGGTATCAGCGTCCCGCGCCGCTGGGCGCCGTGATCCTGGGCCTGGCGCTGTTGTTGAACATCATCTTCTGGTAGCCTGAAGCACCGATGGGACTCGATCTCCGCTTGCCGATCGGCCTTCTGCTGGCCGTCATCGGTTTGCTGCTGGCCGGCTTCGGCCTGGCCAGCGGCGGCGACATCTACCGCCGCTCGCTTGGCATCAATGTCAACCTCTGGTGGGGCGGCGTTCTTCTGGCCGTTGGAATCATTCTCCTGATCTCCGCGCGGCGCAACAGGAGCGCAGAGTGACCCGCCTGTTCCGCGCTCCCGGGCGTGTCAACCTGATCGGCGAACACACCGATTACAACCTCGGCTTCGTCATGCCCGCCGCCATCAATCTCTGGACCTCGGTCCGGATCACACCCCGCCAGGACCGTCTCGTTCTGGCGCGCTCCGGGCAGTTTCCCGACACGTTTCAATTCAGCCTCGATGATCAGGATGCCGCCCCCCGCAAGGCGTGGGCGGACTATGTCCAGGGTGTCGCGCTCGCGATCGAGGAGAACGGCTACCGGCTGCGCGGCGCCGAGCTGGAAATCTCGAGCACCGTTCCGATCGGCGCCGGGCTCAGCTCATCGGCGGCTCTGGAAGTTTCCACCGCGCTCGCTCTGGCCGCCACGTCCGCCCATTCTCTCCCCCTTCGCGAGCTGGCCGGGCTTTGCCAGCGGGCCGAGAATGACTTTGTCGGAATGCGCTGCGGCATCATGGACCAGTTTGCCGCCACCCACGGCGTGCGGGATCACGCCCTCCTGCTCGATTGCCGCTCGCTCGATTTCAAGCTGTCGCCGCTGCCTCCGAACGTGCGTCTGGTCATCTGCAATTCCATGGTGCGGCATGAGCTGACCGGCAGCGAGTACAACCATCGCCGCGCCGATTGCGAAACCGCCGCCCGCCTGTTGGGAGTCGCTTCGCTTCGCGATGCCGCCGCCGGCAGCGCTGATTCGCTGCCCGAGCCGGCTCGACGCCGCGCGCGCCACGTGATCTCCGAGATCCGCCGCACGGAACTGGCCGCCGGAGCCTTGCTGGCAGGCGATCTGCCGCGCTTCGGGCAACTCATGTACGAGTCCCATGACAGCCTTCGAACAGACTATGAGGTCAGTTGCGCGGAACTGGATCTGCTGGTGGATCTGGCGCGCGCGGCTCGAGGCGTCTACGGCGCCCGCCTGACCGGCGCCGGCTTCGGGGGCTGCACCATCAATCTCGTCGACGAAGCCCGGATGGGCGAGTTCCGCCGCGGCATCGCGCCGGCATATCATCAACAGACGGGGATCGAGCCCGAGATTTACATATGCCAAGCCGTCAATGGAGCCGAAGAGCTTCCCTGCTGATGCTGCTGCCGGCGACAGGCTTCAGCCTGTTCGCCCAAAGCGCCGACGTCATTTACTACAACGCCAGGATCGTCACCATGTGGCAAGCCCGTCCCACCGCGGAGGCTGTCGCGATTCGCGGGAATCGCTTCCTCACCGCCGGCGCCACCGCGGAGGTGATGAAGACGGCCGGGGCCAGCACCCGCAGGATTGATCTGCAAGGCAAAGGCGTTCTGCCCGGCCTGATCGACAGCCATGTTCACCCGATCAGCGCGGCGCTCAGCGAGCAGGACGGCCCCGTCCCCGTCATGAACTCGATTGCGGAGATTCAGCAGCACCTTGGCAAACTCGCCGCCGCGTCGGCCAAAGACAGCGTTCTCTTCGTTCCCAAGATCTATTCCACGCGTCTCAAGGACCGCCGCTACCCGACGCGTCAGGAGCTTGACGCGGCGGCGCCGGAGCACGTCGCGCTGACGGACAATGGCTATGCTTCGGTGCTCAACTCACGCGCGCTGGCCAAGCTCGGAATTACGCGCGACACTGCTCAGCCGGCCAATGGAAAGATCATCAAGGATCGCGGCGGTGAGCCCACCGGGCTTGTTCTCGGCGCGCCACAACTGCTTGGCCCGCTGCGCAGTTCGAGGCCGGCGACGTCCGGCGACCTGCTGTGGGCGCTCAAGGCTATCGAGAGCAAGTATCTCGAGACGGGCATCACCAGCGTCATCGACCGCGGGCAGGGGCCGGAGGGCTTTCGCGCCTATCAGGAGCTGCACCGCCGGAAGGAGCTGCCGGTTCGCAGCTCGGTCACCTACAGAATCAGCGCTCAGGGCAAGCCCGCCGATGTGCGACGCGAAGTCGAGCGCATCCCGTTCGTCACCGGTTTCGGCGACGACTGGTTCCGCGTCGGCTCCATCAAGACTGTTGCCGACGGCGGCATCCTCATCGGCACCGCCTATCTGCGCGAGCCTTACGGCGAGCACACGGAAATCTACGGTTACAAGGATCCCGACTACCGCGGTGTGCTGGCGGTGCCCAAAGAAAACCTGGTCGCGATGGCTCAGGCCGCCAACGAGATTGGCTGGCAGATGACGGCGCACACGACGGGCGGTGGAGCGACCGACCTTCTGCTGGACGCCTACGAGGCCGCCGACAAGCAGAAATCCATCCGTGGACGCCGTTTTTCGGTGACCCACGGAAATTTTCCAAGTGCGGAGACCATCGCCCGCGCCGCCCGGATGGGCGTGGTCTTTGACTGCCAGCCGCAATGGTTCTATTTCGACGGCCCCGCCTTGCGCCCGGTCTTCGGTCCCGAGCGGATGAAGCTCTTTCAGCCGCTGCGCACGATGCTGGAGAAGGGCGTGGTGGTGGCCGGCGGATCGGATCACATGATCCGTTTCGACTCCCGCACTTCCATTAACGCCTACAATCCGTTTTGGGCGATGTGGATGACCATCACAAGACAGACGGTGGACGGCACGCCGATCAACCCCGGCGAAGCGCTGACTCGCGAGCAGGCGCTGCGCCTGTGGACCCTCAACGCGGCTTATCTCTCCTTTGATGAGGACCGCAAGGGCTCGATCGAGCCGGGCAAACTGGCCGACATGGTGGTCATTTCTGACGACTTTCTCAACTGTCCGGTGGATCGCATCAAGGACCTCGAGGCGCTGGCCACCATCGTGGACGGCAAACAGGTCTGGAGCAGGACGCGCCCATGAGTCATGAGCCGCCGGAAACACCTTTCGGTTCCTTCATGCTGACCCGCCGCGCATTGCTTGCCGCTGCCGCGCCAACCGAGCCGCGTCCGAACATCCTGTTCCTGATGCCGGATCAGCTTCGCGCGCAGGCGCTTGGCTGCTACGGCAACTCCGATGTTCGCAGCCCCAACCTCGACAAACTCGCCTCCGAAGGCCTGCTGATCGAGAACACCTTTGCCAACACGCCCGTCTGCTGTCCGGCCCGCGCCAATATTCTCAGCGGCAAGTACGCGCACCGCAATGGAATGGTGGCCAACGACCTCCGACTTCGCGAGTCGGAGATCACGCTGGCTGAGATCCTGCGCGAAGCCGGCTATCGCACCGGCTTCATCGGCAAATGGCACCTCGATGGCGGCCAGCGTCTGCCTGGCTTCGTCCCTCCCGGCCCACGCCGGCAGGGCTTCGAGTATTGGGCGGCGAACGAATGCAGCCATGCGCACTTCGATACCCACTACTTCCGCGACACGCCGGAACCCATCCCGATGCGCAAGTTTGAAGCGGAAGGCTGGACGGATCTGGGCATCGAATTCCTTCGCACCGCTCGCCAGGACCGCCGGCCTTTCTTTCTGACCATCCAGATGGGTCCGCCGCACGATCCGTACAAAGCGCCCTCGGAGTACAGCCGCCTCTATGATCCTGCCCGGCTTACCATGCGCCCCAACTGGACCGGCGTCGCGGGCGCTCCCGGACCGAAGGAAATCGCTGAGTACTACGCCATGGTGACCGCGGTGGACGATCAGGCCGGACGCCTCATGCGCGAACTCGACGAACTCGGCCTGGGCAACAACACCATCGTTCTGGTTTCATCCGATCACGGCGACATGCTCGGATCGCACGGCCTGCGTCTCAAGCGCAAGCCCTGGGAGGAATCCATTCGCATCCCTGGGATTCTCCGGTACCCGGCTCGCATCAAGCCAGGCCGCCGTACCAGGACGATCTTCACGCAGGTTGACTTTGCGCCCACTCTGCTCGGCTTCTGCGGGCTCAGGCCGGCTCGCGGCATGCAAGGGGCGGATCTCTCTCGTATTCTGGCGGTTTCCGATACAGGCGGCCCGGATTCCGCTTTCTTTCAGATCTTCGGCCCGTTTCGTGGCGATGGCACCGAAAATGGATGGCGCGGCGTGAGAACGCACCGCTACATGTACGCACGCTTTGAAAGCAAGCCCTGGGTCCTCTACGATCTCGAGAAAGACCCGTATCAGCGAACGAACCTCGCCGGCGAGTCCGCGGCACGCGCCATTGTGCGCGAAATGGAAAGCAGGCTCAGCGCCTGGATGCGCCGCACCGGCGACTCCTGGTCTTCCAACTGGCATGAACTGGTGGAGGACAACGGGCGTCTGTACCGGGGCGAAACCTTTTACAGCGTGGAAGAATATTTGCGCTGGGCAGCGCGGCAGCCGTAGCCGGAGCGGCGTAGACTACCCAAGGAGAGCAGAACATTGCGCGAGACGGGATTGGGCCAGAACACAGCAGGCAAAGCGATTCCTTGCGGCGTCCACCGGCGTCAATTCCTTTCCGCCTCGTTCCCGGCGGTTCTCACAGCACAACAGCGCCGGCGCCCGAACATCGTCTTTATTCTCCTTGACGATCTCGGCTACGGCGATGTAGGGTGCTACGGCCAGAAGAAGATCCAAACGCCGCATACGGACCGGCTGGCGACGCAAGGGCTCCGGTTTACGGACGCGTACGCCGGGGGCGCCGTCTGCGCACCTTCTCGCTGCGTCATGATGACGGGCCTGCACACCGGGCACGCCGCCATCCGGGCCAACGCCGGCACCGCCCCCATCCTGGCCACAGACCGCACCTTTGTACCGCTGCTCAAGAAGGCCGGCTACGCTACCGGAGGTTTCGGCAAATGGTCCCTCGGCGACGTTGGCTCGACGGGCGCTCCGGAACGCCATGGCTTTGACCAGTTCTTCGGCTACATTCATCAAACGCACGCCCACGATTACTACACCGACTTCCTCTGGGACACCAACAGGAAATTCCCGCTGCCGGCCAACGCGAACGGCGGCCGCAAGACCTACAGCGCCGATGTGATCGCGGAGAAGTCGCTGGACTTCGCGCGCCGGCATAAGGACGGGCCGTTCTTTCTTTACGCCACCTACACGCTGCCGCATGCAAACTACGAAGTGCCCAGCCAGGGAGCATACGCCAGCCAGACCTGGCCCGAGGTGGAAAAGAATTTCGCCGCCATGGTCACTCGCGCGGACAGCATGGTGGGCAACCTGCTTGGCCTGCTGAAGGATCTGGGCCTCGAAGAGAACACGCTGGTGCTGTTCTCGAGCGACAACGGAGCTCCGACGGGGGACAGCCACTCGCACAGCTTCTTCGAGAGCACGGGCCCGCTGCGCGGTCACAAGGGCCAGCTCTACGAAGGCGGAATTCGCGTGCCGGCGATCGTACGCTGGCCGGGCAGGATTGCTGCCGGAAGAACCTCTGGTGTGCCTTGGGCTTTCTGTGACTTCTTCCCGACCTTTGTCTCCGCCGCCGGTCTCGAAATTCCGGGCGGCCTGGATGGACGCAACCTGATGCCGTTGTTCACCGGGCAGGAGAAAAATTCGCCGGAGCGATTCCTCTACTGGGAGCATTGGGGATACGACTTCAGGACGAGCAGTTTGCGCGCACAGACGTTCACCGAAGCCGCACGGTGGGGCGATTGGAAAGCGATCCGGCCCAAACCGGGCGCTGCGATCGAGCTGTACAACCTGCGGCGCGAAATCGGCGAATCGAACAGCCTGGCCACAGCGGAGCCGTCGATTCTGGCGAAGATCGAGGCATTCATGAAGGAGGCTCACACGCCTCCGCGATCCCATGCCGGCGGCAGCCGCCAATGGGTGAGTTAACGCAGGTAGAAGGCAATCCCGGCGACCGCCGCCAGCAGTAATACCACGATCGAGATCATCTTCCACGGAACGCCAGGGCTGGGCCCCTCGACCATTTCGCGGAGGATTGCCTCCAGTTCCCCTGCGATGCTCCGGAAGTTTCGCGGCAATTCCTCATCGCTCGTGCACTCGCTCAGAAGTCCTACCAGGCGAGGCGAGATGCCGGCCTTGTGCAGCGGCTCGAGGTCCGGCGGGGATTCTCGGCCCATCAGCCCGCCTAGCAGCAACTGATAGAGGATATGCCCGAACTGCCGGATGTCCTGCTGGCGAGCTGAGCGGTCCCGGCAACCCGTCTCGGCCAGGCCCACCACGCCCGCGTCATCCACAAGGACGCATTGGCAATCGAGATTTCCGTGGAAGATGCCCTTGCCATGCCAGGAGTCCAGGATGCGGGCCAGTTGCAGGGCGATCGCGATCTGCCCGGCGAGCCCGCATGTATCGCCCTCGCGGATTCGTTCCACCAGCGGCCTGCCGCCGGGACGGTGCGTCGGGGTCTTCTCCAGGCGGAAGGAAGAGATCATCTCCGCCAAGCCGGCTTGCTCCAGTTTCACGGTTCTTGATTCCCTTTTCGGCAGCCAGAGGGAGAATTTGAACCGGCAGGAACATTGGCGGGCGGTTCGCCGTATACTCTTGTGAACGCTTGGGCGAGTTCCCCAAAAGGAGGATTCGACTATGTCCACGCACGTGAAGATCCTGGGGATTCTGCCGTCGTCTTTGGCGCGGTGCTGGGTGTTTATGGGCTCTGGGTACTGCTGTCGACCGGATCGGAGCAACTGTTCTACGGCCCGCCGGCGCCAGTGGCGCGCGCTTGACGCCGGGTGCTTAACCGTTTGGGGGAGCCTGACCGCTCGCTGACGCTCGCGGCTCAGTAACTCCCACCGAATCAGTGCAACCGTTGCCGAGCCGCGACCGTTAGGGAGCGGATTTCGAGGCCGAACAAGCTCAATCCCCAAAAACGTTAAGCACCCCTTGACGCCCCGAAACGAACGGACTCCTGCCGCAGTCGGGTATAGTGGAAAGATCGTTCCGCTGGGAAGTCAAATTGTGAGATTCATCAAAGCAGCCTTCTTAAGAACTTCGCGAACAGTGGGGCCGCGGATCGCGGCCTGTTCACTTCTGATACTGTCGCACGCCGCGGTCACCGCCTTTGGGCAAAACTGGCGCGGCGCGATCTCCGGAGCAGTCAATGACAGCGCCGGCAGGCCCGTGGACGGCGCGCAGGTGGCGCTGGTCCGCCTCGAGACGGGCAAACGTCACACGGCGCTCACCGGCGCTCAAGGCGAATTCGTCTTTTCGCAGCTTGCTCCCGGAGCTTACCGCCTGGAAGCGGAGCGCGAAGGGTTCCGCAAGCACGTTCAAACGTTGACACTGCTCGTCAACCAGGAGATCCGTCTTGAGTTGTCCATGGTGGCCGGGGCACGGACGGAGAGCATCGAGGTGACCGCGCGGCGTGAGCCGCTGAAAACGGAGTCGGCTTCGCTCGGAGCGGTCATCGAGAACCGCCAGGTGCGCAACCTGCCGCTGGACGGGCGCAATTTCTTCGAGCTGAGCCTGCTCGTTCCCGGCGCGGTTCCGGCTGCCCAAGGCTCGGCCGGCTCGGTGCGTGGAGATTTTGCGATTCACCTGAATGGCGCGCGCGAGGATGCGAATCTTTTCCTCCTGGACGGCGTCTACAACGGCGATCCGAAGCTCAATGGCTTCGCCGTGAATCCGCCGCTGGACGGGATTCAGGAGTTTGAAGTTCTGACGAGCGCCTACGACGCCAGCTTCGGCCGCAACGCTGGAGCGCAGGTGAATGTGGTGATGAAGTCCGGCACCAACGGCGTGCATGGGACCGGGTACGAGTTTTTCCGCAACGCGGCCCTGGACGCCCGCAATTTCTTTTCGCCCTCGGGCGAGCCCAAGCCGGGCTACCAGCGCAATCAG
>JACQDF010000047.1 GCA_016201205.1 Acidobacteriota bacterium | reverse complement strand
AGTTCGACAGCAGCAGCTTTTGCTGGATCAAGTCCTTCTGCTGATTTTGCAGAGCCTGGATGGGCAGGCTGGCAATCCGCGAGGCTCGGTCCAGGATCGTCTGAAAATCCTGAGAGAAGGTGCTGACGCCGGTAAACGTGAGCGGCGAAAGGCTCATAGAATACTCCTTGGAAGGTCTTATCGGCGTCAAAGCAGGAATTTTGAAAGCAGGCGTGATGCAGAGGCTCCTTTTCATCTTCGGAACACGGCCGGAAGCGATCAAGCTGTGCCCGGTCGTGCTTTCTTTTCAAAGCGATCCGAGTTTCCAGACGCGAGTCTGCGTCACCGCCCAGCACCGTTCTCTGCTCGACCAGGTGCTGAACGCTTTCCAGATAAAGCCCGATCATGACCTCGATCTCATGCTGCCTGCTCAGACGCTGTTCCAGTCGACTTGCAGAATCCTGGAGGGCCTCGGGCAGGTCATGCAGGAGGAAATGCCCGACCTGGTGTTCGTGCAGGGCGACACCACCACAACGCTGTGCGGAGCGCTGGCGGCCTTCTATCAGCGCGTTCCTGTCGCTCATGTGGAAGCGGGATTGAGGACATGGGACCTGGCCCAGCCGTTTCCCGAGGAGATGAACCGGGCGGTGGCCACCAGGCTCTCGATTCTGCACTTTGCTCCCACGGCCCAGGCGGCGGAAAACCTGGGAAAAGAGGGAGCGGCTGAGTCTCAGATTGTGGTGACTGGCAATACGGGTGTCGACGCATTGTTATATGTGCGGGACGGGCTCGAGCAAGGCCGCTTGCCCGCTCCCCACTGGCCGTGGCTTCACCTCGAGAAAAGATTGATCCTGGTAACGGCGCACCGGCGCGAGAGTTTCGGGGACGGCTTCGAGCGGATCTGCCAGGCATTGGATGAGCTGGCACGGCGGCCTGATGTTCAGATCGTGTATCCGGTTCACCCCAACCCGAATGTCCAGGAACCGGTGCTGCGGCTGCTCACCGGCAGGGGGAATGTGCACCTGATCGGGCCGCTGGATTACGTGCCCTTTGTCGATCTGATGCGCCGCAGTTATCTCATTCTCACCGATTCGGGTGGGATTCAGGAAGAAGCGCCGTCGCTCGGTAAACCGGTGCTTGTGCTGCGCGAGAAAACGGAGCGGCCGGAAGCGGTCCAAGCCGGCACGGCGCGGCTGGCGGGCACGGATCCGAGCCGGATCGTCTCGGAAGCTGAGCTTCTTCTCGACAACCCGGAAGAGTACCGGCGGCGGAGCCGCATTCACAACCCGTTTGGAGACGGGCAGGCATCGAGGAGAATCCATGAGGCGCTGGTTGCGTATTTCAGTAAGCGGCTGGCCAGTTTAAGATAAGAAGAATCGTCCCCAATGATCCGGTTGTTTCGCGTCTTCATCCCCTCGAGCATCGTCGGATTGGTCACCTCAGAGACATTACTCGTTCTGGCGGTTTACCTCGGCGCGATCAATTGGCAGATGGAGGAATTGTCTTTCTATCTGCTTTATGAAGACGGGATTCTCCGGCTGGCGGTGGTGACGGCAACCGTGATTCTCGGGTTGTACTTCAGCGACTGCTATGTGCGCGTCCGGATGCGCTCCAAGACAGTCTTTCTCCAACAGCTCTGCCTGGTCATCGGGATCGCGTTTCTGCTGCAATCTGTGCTTTCCTACGGCAACCTGAACGCCCGCATGCCACGCCAATCCATGTTGCTGGGGAGCACGCTCTGCCTGGTCCTGATGCCGGCGTGGCGTACCGTCTACAGCAAAGTCTCGCTGCAGATTCTGGGCGCTGAGAAGTTGCTGTTCGTGGGCACTCACCCGTTGCAGGCGACTATCGCCTCGCACCTGGCGGAGCATCCGGAATTCGCCATGAAGCCGGTGGGTTTCGTCATCGAGAACGGCGCCTCTCCCGATCTCCTGGAAGGGCAAACCGTGCTGGGCGTCATGACGGAGCTCCCGCAACTGGTTCGCAAGCTCGAAGCCGACCGCATCGTTGTGGGGCTGGCGGAAACGGAGGCCATGCAGGCGGTCCAGGAAATCATCCAGGTGCAGCGGAGCGGCTACCGCACCGAAAGCGCCAGCCGCATGTACGAAACGGTCTTCGGGCGAGTAGCCATTTCTCAGTTGCGGCCGCTGGCGCTCGTTTTCCGCGAAGGATTCATGCCGCTGCCGCTGATGCTCACGGCGCAGGCGATCTACTCGTGGGGCATCGCCTTCCTCACTCTGGTCTTGGTCTGGCCGGTCATGCTGCTGACGGCGATTGCCGTGCGGCTCAGCTCGCCCGGCCCGATCCTGTTCCGCCAGACTCGAACCGGCAGAAACAGTTCGCTGTTCACGCTCTATAAGTTCCGTTCCATGTATTCCGATGCCGAAGACAGAACGGGAGCGGTGTGGGCGAAGGAGAATGACCCGCGGATCACGCCATTAGGGCGGTTCCTGCGCAGATTCAGGCTGGACGAGCTGCCGCAGTTGTTCAATGTGCTCAAGAGTGAAATGTCGATCGTGGGGCCGCGGCCGGAGCGCCCGGAATTCGTCAAGATGCTGTGCGAGCAGGTGCCTTTTTATTCACAGCGGCTGAGCGTCAGACCAGGGATCACGGGGTGGGCTCAAATCAACTATCGCTACGGCAACACGGTAGAGGATACGGTGGTCAAGCTGGAGTATGACCTGTACTACATCAGGAACCTGTCTCCGCAGCTCGATTTCTTCATCATGTTCCACACCCTGAAGATCGTCCTGCTGTCGCGGGGAGCATATTGATCGTCAGGCATCGCGCCAGATGCCGCCTGCATGCGCCATGGGATACTGGGACGCGAGGAGCACCGTCTTGACTGAATCGTTTCCAACCGCCCGCGTGGCCGTCTTCGGACTCGGCTACGTGGGCAGTGTGACGGCGGCCTGTCTGGCCAGTCTCGGTCATCAGGTCACCGGAGTCGATCGCGATGCGTTCAAAGCGGAGTGCATTCTGAAGGGCAAGGCGCCGTTTTTCGAACCCGGCTTGGAGGAGCTGATCGCCACCAACGTTTCCAGCGGGCGCTTGTCGGCGGCGACCTGCGCCCGGCAGGGCATCGCGCAGTCTGACATCGGACTGTTGTGCGTGGGTACGCCATCCGAGCGCAACGGCAACTTGCGCCTGGATCACCTGAAGCGTGTCGTGGACGAGATTGCGGGGCTGCTGTCGGAGGCGCCGAAACCCTACATCCTCGTCGTTCGAAGCACGGTATTCCCAGGAACATGTGAGCAAGTGGTGGCCCCGGCCGTGGCCCGCTTGTCTGGTGTTTCGCTGGTGTCGAATCCGGAATTCCTCCGGGAGGGCTGCGCGGTCCAGGATTTCCTTCAGCCGTCTCTCGTCGTGGTGGGAGGAAACGAGGAACAGGCGGTGCGGCGGATCGCCTCTCTGTACGCCGCGCTGAAGGCGCCGGCGCGGCTGGTTTCGCTGCGCACCGCCGAGATGATCAAGTACGCCTGCAATGCGTTTCACGCAGTGAAGGTGGCTTTTGCCAATGAGATCGGCGCGCTGTCCGAAAAGTCCGGCGCCTCGGCTCACGAAGTGATGGACACGTTGTGTCTGGACAGGAAGCTGAACATTTCTCCGGCCTACCTCAAACCGGGTTTTGCGTTCGGCGGATCCTGCCTGCCAAAAGACTTGCGCGCCATCGTCTACCGCGGCTCGCGTCTGGACCTGAAGCTGCCATTGCTCGAGGCCGCTTTGCCGAGCAACCAGCAGCATCTGGAGCGCGCCATTCAGCAGGTGATCGAGCTGCCCGCCGCTCGCATCGGCTTTCTTGGTCTGGCCTTTAAAGAGAATACCGACGATCTGCGGGAAAGTCCGGTGATCGAAATGCTGGAACGTTTGATCGGCAAAGGCCGCGACGTTCGCGTCTACGATCCGCATGTTCAGTTGAGCAGCATCTACGGCAGCAACCGTGAGTTCCTGCTGAAGGCCATTCCACACATCGGGCGTCTGTTGAGCGAGTCGCTGGATGAATTGCTGGCCTGGGCGGACCACCTGGTGATCACCCAGAAGCCGCAGGCCCAGGATGCGGAAGAACTTGCCTCCAATGCCCTGCCCGTGCTGAATCTGGCGGGAGCGAGTCTCATTACAATGGGAGTTCGATGAGCCGGCAACATGCGTCGGAAGTCGCCTCCGGCGCGCGCTTTGAATTCGGCAGGAACTGGCAGCGCTTCCTGGATGAACTCGATGAGCAACGCCTCGAAGAGGCGGAGCATTCCCTGACGGATATGCTGGAAGCCGCAACTCTGAGTGGCAAGCGCTTTCTCGACATCGGCTCCGGAAGCGGCCTGTTCAGCCTCGCTGCCAGACGGTTGGGCGCGCGTGTTCACTCCTTTGATTACGATCCACACTCTGTTGCCTGCACCAGGGAGTTGAAGCGGCGCTTTTTTCCGGCCGATCCGGATTGGTCGGTGGAAGAAGGCTCGGTCCTCGATACCCGCTACCTGCTGTCTCTTGGCAAGTTCGACGTCGTGTACTCCTGGGGGGTGCTGCATCATACGGGACAAATGTGGCAGGCGCTGGAAAACATAGCGCCTCTGGTCGAGGAGCGTGGCAAACTGTTTATCGCGATCTACAATGATCAGGGCGGCGTCAGCCGGCGTTGGTTCCTCGTCAAACGTGCCTATAATCATTACCCGATTCTGCGTTACCCTCTTCTGGCTGCCTCTTTCTGGCGTCTGTACTGGCGTCCTTTGTTGAAGGACGTCCTGCTGCTCCGTCCTGGCTATGCATTTCGTGCTTACAGGAAGAATCGCCGCGGCATGTCCCCGTGGCGTGACCTGGTGGATTGGGTGGGAGGGTTCCCCTTCGAAGTGGCCAAGGCCGAGCAAATCTTCGACTTCTACCGCAAGAGAGGTTTTGTTCTGACCCGGCTGGTGACCGACAACAACCTGGGCTGCAACCAGTTTGTCCTCTTGCGGACAGGCGGAATCCTATAGCTTTGCCGGCTGCCGTGCGCTCTCCTCGCGAAATTCTGTTCCGCCTGAATCAGGAAGCCGCGAATCTCTATCTTTACGCGGCCAGCCCGCGGCCGGTCTTGCGCCCTCCATCCGCTCCTCTCAGCGGTCTCCCTGATCCCCGTCCAGTGGCGGCGCGTTTGCTCGGATCACCCTTCGCCGCGGAAGTCATCCGCATCGCCGAGGATGTCCTCGATCACCGCTTTCAGGTGTTCGGGCAGACGTTCGATACCGGCCCGCAGATCGATTGGCGCCGCGATTACAGCCTCGGAATTTCCAGCCCGCTGGCATACTTCCGCCGCGTGCCTTACCTGAATGTTTCCCGGGTGGGCGACCACAAGATGGTTTGGGAGCTCAACCGCCATCCGCATCTGGTGGCCCTGGCTCAAGCCTGGCTGTTCACTCACCGCACGGAGTTCCTCGACGAGCTCTTCCGGCTGCTCAAGATCTGGTGGGCCGAAAACCCGTTCCAGTGCGGCATCAACTGGGCAAGCGCTCTCGAGGTCGCCTTTCGCGGCTTGTCCTGGACTTGGGTGTATCACCTTTGCGGCCACGAGATGCAGCCCGGCTTTCGAGAGCGCTTCCTCATTGAGCTTTACCGCCATGGCCTGCACCTGGAGCACAACCTTTCCATTTACTTTTCTCCGAATACCCACTTGCTGGGGGAAGCAGTGGCATTGCACGCCCTGGGCGCATTGTTCCCCGAGTTTCCACGGGCGGCTTTGTGGCGCCGGCAGGGGGCTTCCGTGGTGCGGGACCAAATCGGCTTCCAGGTGCTGGACGATGGGGCGCACTTCGAACAATCGACTTACTACCACCTCTACGCGATGGATCTCGTCGCGTTTCACCATGCCCTCGAGCCACTGCCCGCCGCCTTTCAAGACAAGCTGCGGCGAATGGCTGATTATCTGGATGCTGTCCTGGGGCCTTCGCGGCGGTTGCCGTGCCTGGGCGACGACGATGGAGGACGCCTGTTTCATCCCTTTGGCGGAAGGGAACACTTCGGCCGCGCCACCATGGCCACATATGGCCAGCTTTTTCCGGATGCTTCGTGGAGCGCGGAGCAGCAAGATTTGCCATTTCAGGCAGCCTGGTGGCTGGGCAGCCAGGCGCTGGATTCGCAGCCTAAGACCCGCGCCCCGGCTTCCAGCCGCCATTTCCCGCACGGCGGGCTGATCGTGATGACCAACGGCCCCCATCAGATCCTGATGGACTGTGGCCCATTTGGCCACGCCGGAGCCGGGCATAGCCATTCGGATACGCTGAGTCTGGTGGTGCGCCGCGGCGAGCAGGATATTCTGATCGATCCGGGCGCCTGCACCTACGTCGCCGGGAAGCACTGGCGGGAGTGGTTTCGCGGCTCCGCGGCTCACAATATCCTGCGGTGGAACTTCACCTCGCAGGCCAATCCCTCGGGACCTTTTCGCTGGATCGCCAAACCGGAGGTGGAGTTGCGAAATTGGACATCCACCGCGGAGATGGATTACGCCGATGCGATTTCGACGAGCCGGCCGTTTGCATATCGGCGGCGCGCGCTTTTCCTCAAGACCCGGCAACTGCTCCTGGTGCTTGATGAGCTGACGGGCCCCCTGGGGGAACACGATGTCGAGCAGTTCTGGCACCTGGGAAGCCTGGCTGCTCACCCGCGCATCCGCTGCTTCCCGGCGAATGCCGAGCCCGTGCAAGGCGGGGAGCACGGCTGGCGCTCGCCCGTCTTCGGCAGTAAAGAGCCCGCTTACGTTCTGCTGATCCAGCAACGCTGCCCTTTGCCTGTTTGTCTGGCCGCGGCCATTGACCTGGATGACGCGCCGGCGCCGCAAGCGGACCTCTCCCTTGTACAGGAAGGAAACGTTTTGCGCCTGTGCTGGAAAGGGCGGGGCGTTCTCGTGCAGGCGTCCTTCCAGCCTGACGGGCCTCCGGAGGTCGCCTGATGGAGCTCCTCCTGCTGGGCCCCTATCCCCCGCCGCACGGTGGAGTGCAAACCAACCTGGCCGCGATACACCGATATCTGCTGGACCAGGGCGTCTGCTGCCATGTCATCAATCTCACGCGG
Source organism: Acidobacteriota bacterium (assembly GCA_016201205.1). Taxonomy (GTDB): domain Bacteria; phylum Acidobacteriota; class Terriglobia; order Bryobacterales; family Bryobacteraceae; genus CADEFT01. Next base: position 1,805 of record JACQDF010000047.1, on the reverse strand, counting down.
CGCCGGCAGGCCGGCCAGCGAGGAATCTATTACCCCAATTCCGCTCTCGAAGTGCTGGGACTGCTGGCGCGGCTGCGCTATTCGATTGCTCACCTGCACATCGGAGGCGACGTCACCATGCGTCTGCTGCTGCTGGGACTGGCCTGCCGGCTGCGGCCTGGAGCCAGAACAGTTCTTACCTTGCATTCGGGAGGATACCCAACCTCGAAAGCCGGCGGGAGCGCCCGCCCGGGAACTTTGCGAGGATTTGTTTTCCGCCGCTTCGACCGCCTGATCGCCGTCAACGAGCAGTTGCGCGATCTGTTCGTGAACAAGTTTGCTGTCCCGCCGGAACGCGTACGCGTGATCGCCCCCTATGCGCTCCCGTCTGCCGTTCCGATCACGAGCTTCGCAGCCGGTCTCGAGTCGTTTTTCGCCAGTCATGATCCGGTGCTGCTGAGCATGGGGTGGCTGGAGCCTGAATACGATTATCCGCTCCAGATCCGCGCGCTCGGTCTGGTGCGTGAAAAATATCCGCGGGCCGGCTTGCTGATTCTCGGCGCCGGCCGCCTCGAGCGGGTGCTGCGCGAACAGATGGAAGCAACCGGCTATGCCGGTGATGTTTTGCTGGCGGGCGACGTCCCGCATGAAATCGCTTTGGCCTGCATCCCCCGCAGCGATCTCTTCCTGAGGACCACGCATTATGACGGCGACTCGATCTCCGTGCGGGAGTCGCTTCACTTCGGCACGCCGGTGATCGCGACGGACAACGGCATGCGGCCGCCGGGAGTGACGCTGGTGCCGATGGGGAACCTGGTCTCTCTGGTGGACGCCATCTTTCGGCAGTTGGCCTCCGGCAAGCCACCCCGGCAGCAGAGGGCTCATGCGGATGACTCAAACATTCGCGCCGTCTTCGAGCTGTATCGCGAGCTGAGTCTTACGGAATCGTAATCACCGAACGTAACGCAGGCGCATCGTTTGGTAGTGGAGTCATAGTGGGGAGATGAAGAACCAACCATGACCATGGTCAGAACCGGCCCCAATCGTCCCTCGCTCGAGGTCGGGAGCGTGCCCGGCGTAGCGTACAGATGCCATTGCCCGGACGACCCCAAAACCCACGGCGAAGCCTAGCACTAGGGTAGAAAGCGGAACAACTAAAGATGAGTCGGCTGATTGATTTCACCTTCACGAATCTCGTATCTACTCATTAGTTGCTTGATGTCGTAGAGGCTGAATGCAAGAACAGGGAAGATCGCCATGTGTTCTGAGAACACCGGGTCTTTGCGAAACCCAACCCGACACGCGATAAGAGCCGCAACTGTGATGATGGTGGTCAGGTTGTTGTAATTGCTCCACTCTCTGATCTGCTTGATCGTATCGAAATTCGACACATAGCGAGCCAACCACCAAATATTGTCGTAGAGCAGAATCAGTACCAGCAGCGCAAGAAAATAGCTGATCTCGGTGCCAATTCTTTGGTGCAACGATAAAGCTATCGCACACGCGAAGAACATTAGAAAGTGAAGCAGTCCGCTCAGAAAATCTATTGGGTAGCTCCTCCTGCTGTACTTGCCCTTGGTGCTGCTGTTCACGTATACATCGTCAAAGTAGAGGCCAGATCCAAGGTAGAAGCGCACGGTTAGGATCAGGAACACGAAGAGACGCCATATTTCGAGTTGGACTTGCCAGTTGGACATGCCATCCGTGATCAAATGCGGAATGACATGAACCAGTGGTTCACGTATGGCTAGGGATAACCAAGGGCTCCGCCCTTTGAAATCCCGGGGAGCGGCCGTTTCGAACACAGCGAACCGTTCGTGAACCGT
>JACQDF010000086.1 GCA_016201205.1 Acidobacteriota bacterium | reverse complement strand
TCTCGGCGGCACCTTCCAGATCGACCTTAGTACACAGCAGATCCGTCCGGCCGGTACTGATATTCAATAGGCGACTACACGGAAATCAGCAAGTTACCGGCGAGCATCCAAAACAGAACGAAAAGGAACGAAAAGGGACAGACGAATTTATTTTTGAGATTTTTGGAATCATCGCGCGACTACCGTCCTGCTATGCCGCGCCGGCCCAGGTTTGTCCAGCCCGAACTCCCTCACCACATCACCCAGCGCGGCAATAACCGCCAGGATGTGTTCTTCACCGATGCCGATCGAACGCTGTACCTCTCAAATCCTACGACGCCATCTGGATCGTCAACAGGTCCGAGTGCTAGCCTGGTGTTTAATGAGCAATCATATCCATTTGATCGCCATTCCGCCTCGGCCGGAATCGTTTGCGCGTGCGCTGGGCCAGGCGCATTCGCAGTACGCGCTGGATTGGAATCGGCACCGTCGACGTGTTGGGCATTTGTGAATCAAACAGGAATCAAACAGGAATCAAACAGAATCAAACAGGGACAGCCTGAACTGCGCGATTTATTCGCCGCCCAGTGTCAAAACAAACTGAGCTGCCTGTCCGCGTCACCGAACGGGCACTCCCACTGTTTGCTCGTTCCTGGGACGACCTCTGGTCCAGCGGTCCAGCGTAAGCGTCTGACGAATCCAGGGTGGGGTCAACCGCGGGATAGCGACCAGCGGGCGGGAGTAAGATGGGTGACCTCGGATAGCTTCCGCCGACTCATCCCGGGCAAGACATCCTGAAGATAGTCTTTCACCGGCACGCCCAATCTCCGGCACGATTCCACCACCGAAAGGATGGCCGCCACCTTCGGACCGGCCTGCACGCTGCCCACGTGCAGCCAGTTCTTCCGGCCCAAGGCTACCGGGCGCATCGAGTTCTCGGCCAGATTGTTCGACAGCTCCACTTCGGCGTAGTCGAAACACCGCCTCAGCTTCACCCACATGTTGAGCGTGTAGGCCGTCGCTTGCCCCAGCACGCTCCTGGGCAAAGCCACCTTCGACAGCGCCATACATTCCTGGCGAATCTCTTCGGCCCACGTTTCGGCGTGCTCGCGCCGCAACGCCAGGCGTTGTTCGACGCTCATCTGCTCCTGCCGCGCGTGGCGGTCCACCAGAAACAGCGCATCCATGCGCGTCACCATCTTGAGCGCCGCCCCATCCCGCGGATTCACCTTCACCGCATCGACGAACTTGCGCCGCGCGTGCGCCCAACAACCGACATGCACCAGCTTCGGCCCGCCTATTCCGTCATAGGCCTGATAGCCGTCGGTTTGCAAAATCCCTTCCCACTTTCCCAAAAACTGGCGCGGACCCTCCCGCCCCCGGCCCAGACGGAATTCGAACACCATCTCTCCGCCCGGCTTTCCGTATTGCCATAAATACGCCTGATGGTCCGCTCCCCGGCCGTCGTGCATCTGCACCGGCACGATGGTCTCATCGGCTTGGATATAAGTGGCTCCCAGCACTTCCTGCCGCATCGCTGCCACCACTGGAGTCAGCAACTCGCCCACTCGCATGACCCAGCCGTCCAGCGTCGCGCGGCTGATCTCAACCCCCGCTTCCCGTTCCAGCATCGCCGCTTGCCGGTACAGAGGCAGGTGATCACAATACTTGGCCACTACGGTCTCGATCACTACACGGTCGCTCGCCAGACCTTTGTCCACAATCCGCTCCGCGATCGGAGCCGCCGTTACCGTGCTGGTGGCGCAATGCCGGCACGTCCGCTTCTCACGCCGGATCACGCGCACATAATAGCGCGCCGGCTCGACGTCCAACTGCTCGCTTTCGTCGTAGCCCATGATGGTGGTCTGGCCGCCACACTCGGTGCAGCGGTCGCTGGCGCAGACCACCACTTCTTCCACCCGCGGCAGATTCCCGGGTAAGCGCTGGCGGCCCGGATGCGGCTGGCGCTCGTGCTGGGTGAATGGCTCGCGGCGCGCTTCCGCCTCCACTTCCTCACCGGTCACACCCGGCTCTTGGTCGGCCAGTAGTTCCAGTTGCAGATCGCTTAACGTTTCACTGTGCGGCCCCAACATTTTGATGCGCTGCTGCCGCAGCCGCTCTTCCAGCACTTGAATCTTCAGGTGTGCCCAACGCAGTTCGCGTTCCAGTGTCGCGATGTGAACTTGGGGATCGGAAACACTCACGGGGAAGTCTTATCCTAAGCGAAAAGTCCCATCAATGCGAGAGTTTTCTGAGGTCTCACGCGCATTATTTTGCGACGACGTATTTCGTGGAAAATGTTTTGGACTTTACGCCGCCGGCGCGCGCCGCAACCAGTTCTTGCGCGGCCGAGCCTGGCTGAGATCCAAGCCGTTCACTAACATCGCCAGTTCTTCCGGCCGCATCGTGACACTCCGCTGTTCGCCTGCTTGCGGCCAGTTGAACCGCCCGCGCTCCAGCCGCTTGCTGCACACCCACAACCCACTGCCATCCCACACCAGCGCTTTCAAACGAGTCCGCGTGCGGTTGGTGAACAGGAACAAGTGCCCGCTCAACGGATCGTGCCCCAGATGATCGCGCACCATTCCATACAACCCTTCGAATCCTTTGCGCATATCGACTGCGTCGAGCGCGATGTAAATCTTTGTCGCCAGCCCCAGGCCGAACATTACGCCGTTTCGGCCACCTGGATCAGACGCGTTAGTTCCGCTTCAGCGAAGCGCCATGAGCTTTCGATTCGCCGGCCGTTGGCCAGCACCAAACTGAAGACGCCTTGCGCCTCGAGGGCCTCAGCCTTCACCTTCACTTTCACCAGCCGCCCGGTTGCTTTTCGCGCCTGCCGCCGCCGGTAGTAGTCCAGTGTTGTGACCGAAACGCCTTGCCTACGGCAATACTCTGCCCGCCTCAATCCGCTCCGTTGGTAATCTTCCAGCAGAGCCTGGACCGCTTCCGCGCTTCTCCTGATTGCCATCCCGCTATCTCACCAGCTTCCGAAACGCTGTTCAATAGGGGTTGCTCAGACGCTTACGGTCCAGCAGCGTCCGAACCGCTGCGGATTCCTCCACCAGCCGATCGCTAGCGAATGGCCGCCCCGAATAGGTGCAGCAATTTAGCGGTAGTGTCGGGCTCCTCGACAGCGACATCCTCAGCCCAGTTATTGCCGCGCGCGCCCCTGTTGCCGCCACCAGTCCAGGTCGAGGAGTGCGCTGTCATCCGTGCCAGAGAGATGCGCCGCGGCACTCGACCACCGGTATTGTGCGGCATTTTGAACCATTCCGGCGCGCACGGGGTTGCGATCGACGTAGGCCAACGCCATCCACAAATGCTCCTCGCCCAGAACGCAGGCGAAGAATCAGTTCTGCCAGGTGGCCGAGGGCGCGGCGTGTGTGTTGAAATACTGAACGTATTGCCCAAGGACGCGATAAGGAAGCACGGACGGCAAATCCTCCCTTTCGCGCACAGCGATCAGATGGATGTGGTAGGACATCAGGCACCAGCCGATGACGCGGACTTGGGCGTCCTGCAAGTTCTCGCGCAAGAGACGGAGGGAAGTGAAGCGGTCCAGATCGGACGAGAAAACAGCGCAACGGCCGACGCCACGCTGCGTGAGGTGGCAAGGCACGCCCGGCAAGAGACACCGGCTGCGATGCGGCATATATGCTAGGGAGTGTGGATGCGCGACAAAGCTCTCGGAAAAATCACGCAGTTCAGGCTGTCCCTGTTT
>JACQDF010000085.1 GCA_016201205.1 Acidobacteriota bacterium | reverse complement strand
GTCAAAGGTCCAGTTGCGGCGCGCCACCAGCGCTCCAGCCTTGAGGAAATGACCGCCTTTGCGAATCGAGACATTGTCGGCGACTTGCCAGAGCTGGTTGAGCCGGTCGCGCGGGCCGATGCCTCTGACCGTGGGCAGCGTGTAGCCGGCGCTGAAGGTGGGTGCGCCGTAGTCGCGGGAGCGGGTGGCGACCCCGGGGAGTCCGATGAGGTTCGCGATGTCGTACTCCGGCCTGTCGGTAGTGCCGAAGAATTCGTGCTCGAAGAAGCGGTGCCAGCCCAGGCGCAGCTCATTCACGATGCCGGAGGAGAAGATGTGCGTTTCAGCCAGACTCGCGTTTTGCGACCGCGCATTGTTGCCGCGCGTGTCGAAGCGGAACGTCGGCACCGTGTCATCCGACTGCCGGTTGTAGATGTAGCTCCCGCTGAGGCTGTCTCGCTGGGAGAACACGTGGTCCATGCGGGCGATGTACTGGTTCTGGGTGATGGGCGCCGCCGCGCGCGGGCCGCGGTAATTGATCCCCGGCTCGCTCGTGTTGGACGCCGGGACGAAGCCGTCGAGGAATTTGCGAGCGTAACTCGCGATGCGGTTGGTAGGGATGACGTTGTTGGGGAAGGGCCGGCCGCTGACTGGATCGAGGATGGGCACGGAGACGCCGGAAAAATCGCCGCGCCGGAGAGGCTCCGGCGGCACCAAAGCCTGACCTCCGAAGGAGCCGGCCACCTGGCGGCCCGATTCCCAGTTGAAAAAGAAAAATGTCTTGTCTTTTCCGTTGAACAGCTTGGGGATCAGGACCGGACCGCCAAAATTCGCTCCAAACTGGTTGCGATTCAGCCGCGGGGGTTTTGCTCCCGCCACTCGAGGCTGGAACCCGTTGAGCGCTGTGAGGCCGTCGTTGCGATTGAACTCCCAGCCGGCGCCGTGAAAGACATTGCTTCCGCTCTTGGTGCTGAGGTTGACCTGGCCGCCGGGAGCGCCTCCGATCTCGCCGGAATAGGTGCTGCTCTGCACCTTGAATTCGCTGATGGCGTCGATCGACGGCGAGAAGCTGAAGTTGTAGCTGTCCAGGTCCATTGCTTCGATGCCGTCGTAGTAGAAGCGGTTCTGCGTGTCGCGGGCGCCGTTGGCTGACATCGCCACCGCCTGGCCCACCGCGCCCCGCAACCGCCGCACCGTGATGCTGCCGGGGGTGCCCGGGTTGACGCCCGGAGTGAGCAGCGCCAGTTGCACGAACGAGCGCCCGTTCAGCGGCAGCTCGACCACCTGCTGGCTGTCGATCACTGTGCCGACCGTGGAATTCTCCGTCTGCATGAAGATCGCGCCCGCGGAGACCTCGACTCGCTCAGCGGTCTGCCCCAGGGACAACCGCACTTCGATGCGAGCCACCTGATCGACGCTCAACTGGAAGCGGCCTACTTCCGCGGTTTGGAAGCCTCCGGCTTCCACCGCGATGGTGTACGGCCCGATGGGCAGGAACGGGAATTCGTAATTGCCGCCGGTGTCCGTCGTGGTGGTGCGCGCCTGGTTGGTTTCGAGGTTGCGGATGGTGACTCTGGCTTGCGGCACCATGGCGCCGGAGGGGTCGGTTACGCCGCCGACGACTTTCGCGGTGACTGCCTGTGCCAATACGGGGGCCGGAGCCACGGCAATCAGCAAAAAGAGAAATGCACCCTGAAAGCGTGTCATGTGTCCAGAAGTAGCATTACGCGGCGTGGTTTTCAAGCGGAGCGGCCGCACGGCTGGTTATTGGGGAAGCGTTTTCGAGAGCGGCGCGGGCAAACCATTCCACTAATCGAAGCGTGCGGCTTGCGCCACTCGACTTTCCGAAAACGAAAGTGGCGTAAAGGCGGCCAATCGGCTGTCAACCCCTTCGCTGAGACTGCCTGGAGCTCGCCTCGATCCTGACGTTTTCTTGCGGGCTACTCGCGAAAAACGTCGTGGCGAATCGGATCGGGCGAACCGGACGCGCACCTGCCTACGGTCTGCGCAGCGGTAAATAGCCGCGGCCGGACTACTACTTGACACACAGTCCAGCATCAAAGTATCATGAAGCCGGACGTGCAGGGAAGGACAATGGACGGCGAAAAACGTCGGGGCTCGCGGGTCGGGAGCACGCCCGCGAGCCCTCCCACAAGAGGGAGGGGCTCTCGCAAGCGCTTGAAGCCGTCGCTGATCCGGATCGATTACCTGATGATCCCTCTGGTCCAGGATGAACCCCCGCGTCGGCCGCATCCTCACACGGCCTATGCGGAATGGGGCCGGATCTTGTGGGAGAACGGAATTCTCAGGCCGACCAAGCACCTCGGCTTGGAGGAGGGAAGCGAGGGCTGGGGTACGCCAGTGGAGAAGTCAAGGCACTGGTGGGTTGGTGTCAGCAACGAAGCCGAGGTCCAACTGCTGCTCGATCTACTACGGACGGAGGCTAGCGTGGCGACCAATTGTACGAACTCAAGGCGCCACGCAAGAGACGCAAGTAGGACCTTGGATTACGCCATGAAGGGATATTGTGATGTCACGTATGAATACAATCGCTTCGAATATCTATCAGGATCTTGAAGGACACAAATGGGATCTGCGGAGCCTCAACGCCGCTGAAAGGCGCTTGGTGCGGTCCACGCTACGAGAGGCTCAGAAGGACGTGGACTGGGCCGAGCTGACGAACTCCTGGCGACAGAAGCTGCTGCGTCTGCACCGCGGTCTTTCAGGCAAGGAGTTGGTCCGGCTGCCGGTCTACGCGATTTGCGAGGACATCGCCTCTCGCCTGGGCATCGAGCAGGGATACTTTCGGCAGCGCGACTACCGCGACGACCTCCAAGGGATCATCGAGGAATCGTTCCCCTCGCGGTATCGCTTTGCGAAGAGCGCCGGCTTGGATGAGGCGTTTCTTTCGCGCGTCATCCATAAACACGCTCACCTGTCCATCGACTCGCTAGAGCAAGCCGTAGCGTCGCTTGGGTATCGCGTCGGGCTGGTACCGGCCGAGCCGGCGAAGGGCAGAGCCAGGAGTGCATCGTCGAAAGGACGCCAGATCCGGTGAGCGTGACCAGGCTTGTTGATGGGAGTGCGGTTTCATTCTGCACGGCGCAGCGGTAAGAAACGTAGACTCGACGCCCGCCATCGTGCTACCCTTCTGAAAGCTCACTTCGTGCAGGGGCTCGACAATCCTAAGGTAAGAATTGCGCAATGAAGATGCTTACGATCATACGCACAGCGCTGGCGTTCGCCGGTGCGCTGTTCTGTCAGGACACTTTCCAGTTTTCCGATCCAAGTGCAAAAAACCGCTACCGGCTGGCTGATTCCGCCACTTCAGAAGCCATCACCAAAGCAAAGCCCGCGCGGGGCGCCCGGACGGCGGCGGCGCCGATTCTGATCAATCTCGATGAACTGCCGTCGCAGCAGCGCCTGGATCGAATGACTCCGGAAGAGCGGATGAAACGCCTGGCGGTGGCCGCACGCTATCTGACCGAAAAGGTTCTGGTCAAGGGAACCCCGGAAGCGCTCGAGCCGTTGTTCGAGGCGACAGCACCCGACAAGCACGACGTCAGCCTGGTCGCCGGCTGGAGACTGGTGACCTATGCGAGCCCGCTCAAAGCGCTGGACGCGCTGCGCTGGCTGTCCAGGCGCCCGCAATTCGAGCACACACCCGTACTGGCGCGGCAGCAATCCCTGCGGGCTACCGACTTCAGCGGCGAACGAAAGCGCGCGGTGAACGATCCGCTCTTTTTGAAACAGTGGCACCTGACCGGCCAGCCCCTGACGATTGGCCTGGGGGCCGCCTGGGATTACGTGACCGGCAAAGGGATCAACGTGACCGTAGTGGATGACGGCCTCGAGATCGACCATCCGGATCTGCGCGACAATGCCTACCCGTTGAGTTCCGGCTACCATCGCAACTTCAACAGCGGTCCGAATCAGGACCCGACTCCTTCGGAGGCCAAGTCGAACCATGGCACAGCCTGCGGCGGGCTGGTCGCGGCGCGCGGATTCAATGGAATCGGGCTCAGTGGCGTGGCGCCCGAGTCGCGGCTCATGGGACTCCGCCTCATCGCCGAAGCGGCTGGCGATGACGCCGAAGCGGCTGCTTTTGCCTGGCAACCGGCTGGACTGGTGACTCACGTGTCGAGCAATAGCTGGGGCCCCGAGGATGACGGCAAGGCCTCCGGCCGGCCGAGCGCCCTTACCCTGGCTGGGATGGAACAAGCGGCGACCTCGAACCGCGATGGGCTTGGCACCGTGATTGTGATCTCGGCGGGAAACGGCCGTCAGGCGGGCGATAATTCGAGCTACGACGGCTACGCCAGCTCCCGCTTTGCCATTGGTGTCGGAGCCGTGAATCGCAAAATCGAGCCCAGCTCCTTCAGCGAGCAAGGGCTCAACGTGGCGATCTCCGCTTTTGGCGGGGAGTTCAAGCCGCCGGAAGTCCTGTGGACCACCAACAATTCCGGGCCGGAAGCCAATCAGCTTCTAAAGACGAATTTTGAAACCACCGATGCGCCGGTCGACTACACGGACGCCTTCAACGGCACCTCGGCGGCGGCGCCTCAGGTTTCCGGCGCCGCGGCGCTGCTGCTCGAGCTGAATCCCCGGCTCGGCTACCGCGACGTGAAGGAGATCCTCATGCGATCCGCCACACGCGAGGGGCTGAGCGGTGGAGACGAGTTTGTCCGCAACAGCGGAGGCTTCTTCTTCAGCCATTCGTTTGGCGCCGGTTTGCTGAACGTGGCTCGCGCGCTGGCGCTCGCCGAGGAGTGGACGAATCTGGGCCCGCTGGTGTCGGTCTCGGCCGTGGTGAATGACGCCAACCTCGTGATCCCGGACGGAGAAGTAACGGGGGCCATAGTGCGCTTCGACCTGTCGGCTCAGCCGGCGATCCGCGTCGAGCACGTCGAGTTTCTGGTCAACGTGGCGCACGAGAATCGGGGCGATGTGGGATTCCTGCTAACCTCGCCCTCGGGAATGCAGAGCATCGCCGAGCCACGGGAAAAGGACGACACGAAGGATTTCAAGGATTTCGTGTTCACCTCCGTGCGGCACTGGGGCGAGCGCAGCACCGGCGTCTGGACGCTCGGTGCCATTGACCTGGCAAAGAACGGTGCGGTTGGGGGGCTCGTCAACGCCGCGATCAAGGTGTACGGAACGCGTCTCAACTGACCCCCCAGGCCGGTTCACGCCCTCCGCCGCGCGCGTCATTGGCGGCGTGATAGGCTGACAGGAAATGCGAATCGTCTGGATCTTGGGTTTCTTGTCCGCCTGCCTCCTGCCGGCGCAACCGGGCTGGCGAGTGGCCGAGACATGGCCGCCGGCGCCGGCCAACGTGCGATTTGATCATGCCTCTTCCGCTGCCGTGGATGCGCAAGGGCGGCTGCTGATCTTGCAGCGCGGCCAGCCGGCGGTCCTGCGCTTTCACAAAAACGGCGCGCTCGAGAAAGCCTGGAGCAGCGGCTTTTTTCAGATGGCCCATGGGATCAAAGTGGCGCCCGATGGAAACATCTGGACGACCGACGCCAGGCGGAACGTGATCGTGAAGTTTTCGCCCGATGGGAAGCAATTGCAGATGCTGGGCGTCCCCGATCAGGCGGCAAGCGACAAGACGCATTTTGACGGCGTGGCCGATCTGGCGTTTCAGCCCAACGGCGATTTCTACGTGGCCGACGGCTACCGCAACTCACGCGTGATCAAGTTCAGCCGTGATGGCAGGTACCTGTTCGAGTGGGGCAAGAAGGGGACGGAAGCAGGGGAGTTCAACCTGCCGCACACGATCGTGCTGGACAGCAATGGCCGCGTGTACGTCGGGGACCGCGAGAACAAGCGCATTCAGATCTTCACCCCGGAAGGCAAGTACATCACCCAGTGGCGAACAGGCGCGCCGTACGGGCTGGCGATGACGCCATCAGGCGACCTGTGGATGGCGGATGTGTTGGCCAAGAATGTCGTGCGGCTGGACAAGGATGGGCGTGTGGTGGAGACGATTCCCGACATGTCGACCCATATGCTCGCCGTGGGGCCGGACGGAGCGCTGTTTCTGGCGCAAGGGAGCGAGAAGCGGGTAACAAAGATGGTGAGGCGATCACAGTGAGAACATGGTTCACGATCGCGGCGCTGCTGATGACGGCAGTCGCCTTGCTGACAGTGGGCGGCTTTCCGCCGCAGGGAGCGCAGGCGCAGGCGGCGGCGAATCCAGTCACCCTGCTGCTGTGGTTCGGCGTCAAAGCAACGGCGGAAGAGCGCTGGGATGGCACAGCCATCGTCAGCGGCGGCAAGCTGCTCAGCATCACGGGGCGGCATTTTTCCGAAGGCGATCAGGAGCTGGGAGAGAACAAATGGCGGGCGGCGACGCGGCGGGACGCAGTGCCGCCGTATGCGGATCTCCATTACACCGAGATGCGACCGGGCTCGGCGCCGGAGGTGCGGCATCAACCCCTAGGCGTGTATCTGCATCTGGATGCGCCGCCGCCGGCGCGCGTCAAAGTGGAGACGGCGCAAGGCAATTTCGAATTCGGGCTGAACGACCTTGGTCTGGAGCCGATCGCGTTTCTCGAAGGCAAAGCGCTCGCCATGCGTGTGCCAACGGCGGAAAAGTTGACCGGCGGCGAGTCCGAAGACGATGAGCCGTCGATTGCGGCGCTGGCGGATGGCGGCATCGCGGCTGCGTGGGTGGCGTATCGAGGACAGGCAGACCGCCTGTTGCTGCGTACGCGGAAGGGCGACGCGTGGACGGCGGCGGAAGAGGTGACCGGGAAACCGGGCGATATTTTCCGCAGCTCGATCGCCGCCGCGCCGGATGGAACGCTGTGGGTGTTCTGGAGCGAGCGCGAGGGCTCGCGCTGGTTCTTGTGGGGGCGCGCCAGGCGCGGCGGAAGCTGGTTGAAGCCGGAGCGTATCTCGGACGCCGGATCGGCGACGTTCCACCGCGCAACGGCGGCTGGCAATGGAACAGTGTACGTCGTCTGGCAGAGCTTTCGGGACGGGCAGAGCGACATCTATCTGCGAGCGTTCGCCGGCGGACGCTGGCAGCCGGAGGTGCGGCTGAGCGAGTCGAAAGCCAATGACTGGGAGCCGGCGGTGGCCGCCGCGGCCGACGGCGCGGCGCACGTCGCCTGGGACAGTTACGATCAGGGCCACTACGACATTCATTACCGCTCTTATCAGGATGGACGTGCCGGCGATCTGGTGCGCATCACCAGCGGCCCGCGCTTCCAGGCGCACGCGGCCGTCGCCGTGGACGGGCAAGGGCGGCCGTGGATCGCGTGGAACGAAAGCGGCGTGAACTGGGCCAAAGACCAGGGCTTTCTGATCCCGACGCCGCTGGCGACGCCGCTGCATCAGGAGCGGTGGCTGAAGATCGCGTTTCGCGACGGAGGACAGTGGCAGGAGCCGTGGCCGCTGATCGAAGACAGCCTGCTGCCCGCGATGAAGCGAAACGCCGAGCACCCGCAGTTGATCTTCGGGCCGGGCGGGGCGCTGGTGGTGGCATTCCGGCACTGGACGCGGCGCGTGTCACGCTCCATCGGGAGCCCAATCGTCTGGGAGAACTACATCACGTCGTACAACGGCCGGCAGTGGGCGTATCCGAAGCCGCTGCCCATGAGCGGAGGCTGGATCGAGAAGCATCCCGCGCTGGCGGTGGACACACGCGGCGATCTCTGGGCAGCGTGGATGACGGACAATCGCCCCTTTGCGACGATGGTTCCGCAGAACTCGGATGTGTACGCGGGCAAGCTGGACCGGCCGGGGCCGCTGGCGGGCGGCCAGGTGAGCAAGCGCGCCTACGTCGAGCCGTTTGAGGAAGCGATTCCGGTGCACACCAACGATGCCGGGGATGTCAACGCCATTCGCGGCTATGCGATCGAGTCTGAGGGAAAACGATACCGGATCTTCCGTGGCGACATGCACCGGCACACGGACATTTCGCAGGATTTCAAGTACGACGGATCGCTATTCGAGGTGTACCGCTACGGGCTGGACGCGGCGGCATTCGACTACATCGCTCCGACGGATCACCAGACGGGTTACGACCAGGAGTTCAGTTGGTGGCAAAACCAGAAGTACGTCGATTTGTTCTTAGTGCCCAACACCTTTGTCCCGATGTTTGCCTACGAGCGCAGCCTCCGGTATCCGAACGGCCACCGCAACATCGTGTGGGCCAGGCGAGGCGTGCGTACGCTGCCGATTCCACCGGAGGAAGCGTCCGGGCAGGAGGGGGCGCGGAAGCTGTACGAATACCTGCGGCAATCGGGCGGGATCTCGATGCCGCATTCCTCGGCCACCGACCAGGGGACAAACTGGCGGGACAACGATCCGCAGGTGGAACCGCTGATCGAGATCTACCAGGGCTATCGCGCCAGCTACGAGTATGAAGGCGCGCCGCGGGCGGCGACCGCTCTGAACCAGCATGTGCAGAAGAGCGGCTGGCAGCCATCGGGCTTCTGGTGGCATGCGTTGGCGAAGGGGTACAAGCTGGGCGTGCAGGCGTCGAGCGATCACTGGTCGACGCACATCAGCTATGCGTGTCTGCTGGTGGAGGGAGCGACACGCGAACAGCTTCTGGATGCGATCCGCAAGCGGCATGCCTATGCGGCCACCGATAACATCATTCTGGATTTTCGCGCCCGAGCCGGAGGGCGGGAGTACATCATGGGCGATGCGTTCGAAGGCCCGGCGGCGCCGCAGTTGACGGTACACGTAAAGGGCACGAACCAGATCAAGCAGATTGACGTGGTGCGCGACCAGCAGTTCATCTACACGTCGCGTCCGCAGGGGAGTGCATCGGCGAACGAGGTTCGCTTCACGTTTACAGATGCGAACAAGGGCGCGGGCGAGAGCTGGTACTACGTGCGGGTGTTGCAGGAGGATGGGCAACTGGCTTGGAGCTCACCGATCTGGATCAAGAGGTAGGAGTGGCCAGGGCCAGCCACGCCGCCATCGCGGCAAGCTTTTCGTCTACTCGCCAGGGCCGCCCAACGGCACGCCCCATCTCGGCCACACGCTGCACCAGGTCTTCGACCGGCACTCGCAACCGCGCGGCGCCCTCTTCATACACAGCTCGCTCCTGAACGCTGATCAGGCGTAAACCGCACCGGCGGCTTGCCTCCCGCAGGGCCTCGCGGAAATGGTCTCCCTCGGCCGCGTGAATCAGGGTGTGCGACTTCAGCGCGTCGCCGATGCAGACTGCCGGACGGGCCGCACTCACCAGCACGCAACTCGCCACCGCCGCATGGCTGGTAAGGAGCTGCCGCAAAGCGGCCTCAGCGAGCATCGTCGCTGAATGGAGACATCGATTCACCCACTTCTCTGCCTTGTCCAGAGACATCTTCTCGGCCGCATGATATGGCTGCCTCGCCAACGGCTCGGCTGGCTCAACCAGCTCGATCCGCTGCCGCAGGCGGACTTCGGGCGCTTTCGCGTTTCCTTCCACCACTACCCACGTCGCCCAGCCTGAGCGCGCGCGCATTCCAATGGTGACGCTTTCCATACCCATCAACTTACCTCGAAGCGCAAATGTCCGTTTTGCGCAACCTGCCTCCCAGGATCGGGTTCTAAAAAGATGAAGGCACTGACAAACGAGCGCAGTGCGAAAACAAGGAGACATTTCAATGAAAAACTCATTGCTGGCGATTTGCCTGGCTGTAGGATCGATCCTCCCCATCCATGCCCAACAGGGCAGCCTCACCAAACTGAAAGGATCCTACGTGCTCTCGGAGGAAGGCGTTTCCCAGGCCGGATCGCTGGTTACTCTTGCTGCTCTTACCTTTGCAGAGAACGGCTCAGTCAGCGGCGTGCAACTTATCCAGACCGCAAACGGCACAGCACGCCTTGACGTCCAAGGAGTTTACAACTTTGACACCGCCAAGGTCGGCACGCTCACGCTGAACTCGAGCACTACCGATGCGGAAGGCAACGCCGTCAACTCCGCAGCCAACTACAAGATCCTCCTCGAGCCCGACAACGAGCTTCGCGCCCTGCGCATGAATCTCGGAGTCTACGCCACGGCGCGGCTTGTGCCGGCCGCGACGAGTTAGTGGAATGGAGACTATTTCTTCACCGAGGTATCTTCGCAACGATCCTCCGCCCGCGTTGTAAGCCTGAGTTTCGACAGCGCCGGCAATGCGGACGGCCGGCAATTCGCCCAGACGCTCGGCGTGGAGAGCGAACTCCAGTTCAAGGGCAGCTTCGCCTCGGCGCCCGATGGGTTCTACACGCTTACTCTCTCGATCCCTCGCGCCGATGAGGATGGCGGGGCTCGCACCGAGGATTACATCTTCGTTGTCACCAGGAACGACATCAGGATGATGCGCGTTGACGTGCGATTGGCCGAGCTGATCACGCTGACGCGGTGAACCTGAAGTGTTTGCGTAAGACCGCTTGCTGACGCGCGCGGCTCCGAAACAGAGCCGCGACCGTGAGCGGATGCGCAGAACCCTGAGATCGGCTTGTCAGCGGTTCCGCACCAGATCGCCAAACGGCCCTAACAACTCGTATTTGTTCTGCCATGTCGTGTACATGATTCCGATCGCGCCCTCGGTTTTGTCCAGCTCCTCGAGCCAGCCGCGCGGATTGTCCAGCGTGTCGCCGTCATAATACGCGGCTGCAAACGTGCGGAACCCCAGCTCCGAGAAATGTCGCAGACTCTCCTTGCGCCGGTCGTAATACCAGCACACGATGATCAGCTCTTTCGGCACATACTCCCAGGAGCCGGTGTAATCACCGTCCACCAGATAGTAGTTCGCCCGGGCGTTGTGATTCGGATCCAGCATGTCCGACCAGATCATCACCTCCGCCTCCGGATTCACTTCCTTGATCAGGTTGTACTGCCTGGTCACGGCGTCTCCCAGAATCTGCGCCATCGTCATTTCGCGCCGCCGGCAGGACTCGTCCGTTCCACCCGCACGAATCTCGTCCATGCTCAGCAGCCAGCGCCTGGGAGCAAGCGTGTCCTGAATCAGCCGCGCCTGCTTTGACCAGATCTCGTACAATTCAGGCTCCGACATGCACACCGTGACTTGCCCATCGTTGATCGACACGCCGTGGTGATAGCTGACGCGGAGCCGCTCGCCTTCCCCGATGCGGCTGCCCGCTCTTAAGCGAATGGACGGCGCGTCATGATCAAAGCGGAACGTCAGTGCCGGGTCGCGAACGGGATCGAAGTCGGCGTTTTCCTCATAGACTGCGTCCTTATCTTCGCTCCTCACCGCCAGCGGCGCTCCCGGACGCCGCACGATGTTGGTCAGCCCGACTTCCTCGATCTCGAGATCGTCCACCCAGAATTTCCCGCCGCGGCCGCCCCACACGCCCACATAAATCCGGATGCGAGCCTCTTTTGTACTGTTCACCCCCAGCGTCAGCTTCCGCCAGTCCGAGGTGGCAGGCGCCTCGAAGCTCACCGGCGCCATGGTGCGCCCATCGGTCGCCAGGATCTGGATGCGCGGCGTCCCTCCCAGCCCCTCCGCCTTCAACCAGGCGGAGACGCGATAGCACCGGTAGGGCTTCACGGCCACTTCCTGCATGACACGAGCGTTTCCGGCCGGATAGTTCTGGAAATTCTCGAACCGCAGCGACGCCTTGCCTGCATGAAACACCTGTGTATCCGGAAAACTGACTTCGCCCGGGCGGTCGTGGAAGTTGTACCCGCGCATCGTCTGCCCGGTGTACTCTTCAAAGCCGCCGTTGACGACGCTGACGGCCGGATCGGGCTCGAGTCGCGCCACGCCGTCGCGCACCACGAACAGGGCGTCTTTCACCGGCAGCCCCTCCGCCAGGTTGCGATTGTGCGCAAGCACATCGCCGCCGTAGCCCGCCGAGAAACCGAGCGGGACCAGTTCGAGCGATTGCTCCGCCATGATTTTCTTCACTTCGTCGAGGCGGCGGAAATAGGCCGCCGGCTGCAAATCGAGCCGCGTCAGCCCGGCGGACAGCACCATGCCGTTCAGCCCGTGCTCGGACGCGGTTTTGGCGATCTGGCGGATGTCCTCGACGTCGCGGTCGCTTTGCAGTCCGCGGGTGACGAAGACCCAGCGGTGCGGAAGGATTTGCGCCGAGCCGGGCGCCAGCGCCAGCAGAAAACAGATGAGAGCCTCTTGATGTCTTGACATCAACTTTCTCCAATTCTATGATGTTTCTATGCGTACCACACTGACCCTGGAGCCCGATGTCGCTGTCGAGCTGAAGAAGTTCATGGCTAAACAGAATTTGACCCTGAAAGGCGCTGTAAATCAAGCCCTCCGCGCCGGATTGAAGTACAAGTCCAAAGCGGCGAAGTACCGCCACCGCGTCCAGCCGTGGGCCTGCAACTTCAAGCCGGGCATAGACCTGGACAAGCTGAATCAGCTTGTGGATGAATTGGAAGCAGAAGAATTCGCTAAGAAGTATTTCCGCCAATGATCATTCCTGACTTGAACCTGCTGGTGCATGCCCATAATTCGGATGCACTCCAGCACCGGGCAGCGAGATCCTGGTGGGAAGAAACGCTTTCCGGCGAACGCAAGGTTGGCCTGCCATGGATAGCCATTCTTGGGTTCATCCGCATCATGACCAACCCTCGCATACTTGGCAATCCAATGCGCCCCGTTGACGCAATCGACCGCGTCCGGAGCTGGCTCGCCTCTCCTGCGACATGCATCCTCCACCCTGGCGAGAAGCATGCCGATATCTTCTTCGGTCTCATCCAGACCATCGGCATCGCCGGCAATCTCACCACCGACGCGCACCTGGCCGCGCTCGCCATCGAGTATCAGGCGGAAATCGCCACCACGGACACGGACTTCGCCCGCTTCCCGCGCCTGCGCTGGTTCAACCCGGTTGCGGTTCGCAGAAAAAAATAGCTACGCCCTGCGGGCTTCCTTGTTCACGCGGTCCCGCAGCGCTTTCATGTACCCAAGCGTGTACGCTGTGTTCGCCATCGGGTAGCCGCCGCCTGGAACATGATCCGGCACAGGCCGAAGTTGTCCGAATCGCCGATGCGGAAGACGCGCTCGCTGCGTGCATAGCCTTCTCTGATGATACGATGTCCCTCTGGAGCCTGATGCGACAGCTTATCGCCCTCTTGACGCTGTGCGCCGCCGCCGGGGCCCAGGACGACCGCGCGGCCGCCCAGTGGGTCCTCCGTAACAACGGCCGCCTCCGCATTCAGGGCAATCCCGCCATTCTTACATCCATCTCCGATCTCCCGGCCGCCCCCTTCCGCCTGGAAGCAGCCGACTTGATCGGGGCCACCATCGACCCCTCTGAATTCCCCAGGCTCTCAACATGCATCGAGCTTCGAGAGTTGCTGCTCCCAGGCCCCAGCTTCAACCCCGCCGCCGGCAGCCGCCTCGACGCGAACGAGGAGTTCAAGCACCTGGCCGGCCTGACGAAGCTCGAAAAGCTCCACTTTTCCCTCCACTTCCTCACGAATGTCAACGTCCAGGACAAAGGACTCGATTATCTGAAAAACCTGACCGCGTTGCGCGAGCTGCGCCTCACCCAATCCCGCATCAAGGGTTCCTCGCTGGCGCCGTTTGTGAATCTGGAAAACCTCGATCTCAATTACTCCACATTCAGCGATGACGGCATGCCGTATCTGGCCGGTTTGAAAAAGCTCAAGATCCTCCATCTGAAGGACACGATGGTCACCGACCGTGGCGCGCCGCATCTGGTTCCCCTTACCGAACTCGAAGATCTCGATCTGTACGGAGCGAAACTCACCGACTCCGGCATCCGCCACCTGGCTGGCGCCAGGAAACTGCGCCGCCTGAACCTGCTCGGGTCCCAGATCACTGACGAAGGCGTGGAAATTCTCGCTTCTCTGCCGTTGCTGGAAGAGCTGAACCTGTATCGCTCCCAGGTTTCCAACACCGGACTGGCGCGTCTCCAGCAGCTCAAGAACCTGCGCCAACTCGACCTGCGATATACGCGTGTCTCTCGCGGCGGCGTCGATTCCTTCCAGAAAGCGCTCCCCAACTGCCGCATCCTTTTCCAGGACTCAACGCCCCAGACCGCTCTGGCCGCGCTTCGCACCTCGAAACCCGCCGTCCACTCACCGCAGGGCATCGCGGATTGGGTCCGCAAACTGGGCGGCCACGCCGAATTCGCGGAGGGCAATCTGAGGGAAATCGACCTCGCCCGCACTCCGGTGACCGATGCACAGTTGGCCCACCTGGCCGCCCTCCCGGCGCTCAAGAAACTCAGCCTCGAATCCACCGAAGCCGGAGACCTCGGCCTCGAGGCAGTCTCCGGACTCAGCTCGCTCGAACAGCTCAATCTCAGCCACACGCTCATCTCGGACAAGGGAGTCGCCGCTCTGAGGACGTTGGCCAGCCTGCGCCGCCTTCTCCTGAACCACACGCAGGTTGCCGGCGCCGGCCTGCCTGAACTGGCGCAACTCGAGGACCTCGAACTGGCCGGCACGAACCTGGACGACAAAGGCATCGAGCGCGTCGCGTCCCTCTCGAGCCTGAAAAACCTCCGCCTCGGCTACACCAACATTACCGACGACGGCCTCGAAAAGCTGGCGGCGCTGCCGAGCCTCCGCTCGCTCGATCTCACTTCCATCGACATCACGGACTCAGGCATGCGACACCTGAAGTTGCTGACTTCTCTCGAAGAGCTCCATCTCGGCTATGGCCGGTTCAGCGACCAGGGCCTCGTCCACGTCAGCGGCCTCACGAGCCTGAGGCGTCTCGAGCTCGCGCGCACCCGAACTTCCGACGCCGGCTGTGAAACCCTTGCCGGGCTGCGGAACCTGCGGCGTCTCAACCTCGATTACACCAATGTCTCCGACAAATGCCTGTCCGCGCTCGAGGCCCTGAGGAACCTCGAAGAGCTGCGCCTGGACACGGCCAATATCACCGATGCCGGTGTCGAGAGCTTGCGGGCAATCTCCTCGCTTAAGTACCTCAATCTCTACCACACGACCGTGACCGATAAAGGACACACCACTCTGAAATCGGCGCTGCCCCATTGCCGGATTATCTATGACCGTGACTCCTCTCTCCCGAATCGCCGCAAGAGCTAGCGTGTTCGCCCTGCTCTGCACAACAGGTGCGGCCGCCGACTGGCTGGCCCGCCTGGGCGGCTCCGCCGTCAAAGGCCCCAAGGGCGAGATCACCGCGCTCAGTTTCCGGTCCACCTGGATCCTGGACGAAGACCTCGCGCCCGTCGCACGCATCCCCTCGCTTCGCTCCCTCGACCTCTCCCACACGCGCATTACGGACATCGGATTCCAGGCTCTCAAGAACATGCCCAATCTCGAGGACATGAACCTGTACTACGCCGAGCAGATCGGCGACGGCGCGCTGGTGGTGATGAAGAACTGGAAGCGCCTCAAGCGCCTCAACCTGCGGGGAACCAAAGTCACCGACCTGGGCGTGGCCCAGCTCGCCGGCCACCCGGCGCTGGAATCGCTCGATGCCGGCTATTCGCTGTTTACCGATGGCGGCTTCGAGCCGCTCACCTCGATCCCGAATCTGCGTTCCATCGCCGCCGGCGGAAACAAGATCACGGATGTTGGTTTGAATCTTCTTCGGCTGACGCCCGGCCTCACTTCCCTCGACCTCGCCGGCGCGCAGCGCACCGACTCCGGGCTGTGGGCGGCCGCCATCACCGACAAGGGTCTCGATACCATCGCCCAGCTTCGCAATCTGAAAACGCTGAACCTCCGGGCGGCGAAAATCACCGATGCCGGCATGCCGAAGCTGGCGGCGCTGGCCGCGCTGTCCCGGCTGGATCTCTCGCAAACAGCGCTCACGGCACAGGGACTCACGGTTCTGGCGCAACTCCAGAGCCTGGAGCATCTCATGCTGTTTCGATGCGCCCGCATCGACGACACAGCCGTACCAGCTCTTTCGCAGCTTAAGGCGGTGAAGTGGCTGGATGTCGAAGGGACCGCCATCTCGGAGAGAGGGCTGGCGCAGCTTACGTCGGCGCTCCCAAGCTGCCGCTTCCAGCACTGACGAATGATACAATCCACTATTCGCCCCTATGTCCCAATCCATCTACCCACCGAACCCAGAGTTCTCCGCAAACGCCCATGTCGCTTCCATGGAGGCCTACCAGGCGATGTGGGACCGCGCCAGGGACAACCCCGAGCGGTTCTGGGGCGAGCTTGCTGAAACAGAGCTGTTCTGGTTCGAGAAGTGGAAGCATGTCTTCGAGTGGAACCCGCCCTTCGTGAAGTGGTTCGCCGGCGGCAAGACCAACGTCTCCTACAACTGCATCGACCGCCATCTGGCGACACATCGCAAGAACAAAGTCGCCATCCTGTGGGAAGGCGAGCCGGGCGATCAGCGCATGATCTCCTATCAGGAGCTGCACCGGCTGGTTTCGCGTTTCGCCAGCGTGCTCCAATCGCGCGGCTACAGAGCCGGCGACCGCGCCATCCTCTACATGCCGATGATTCCCGAGCTGCCGATCGCCATGCTCGCCTGCGCGCGCCTCGGCATCACGCACTCGGTCGTGTTCGGAGGGTTTTCCGCGGAAGCGCTCAAAGCGCGCATCCAGGATCTGGACGCCCAAATCGTGATCACCTCCGACGGCGGCTGGCGGCGCGGCAAAGAAGTGCGGCTCAAGGACGCTGTGGATGAAGCCCTCACAGACTGCCCAAGCGTCAGGGACGTCATCGTCTTCCAGCGCACCGGCTCCGGGATCTCGATGCAGCCGGGCCGTGACCACTGGTGGCACGAGCTGGATGCCGGCGCGAGTGAGCATTGCCCCGCCGTGCCGCTCGATTCCGAGCACCCCCTCTACATCCTTTACACCTCCGGCACCACCGGCAAGCCGAAAGGCATCCTGCACACCACCGGCGGTTATCTGCTCCAGGCCGCCATAACCATGAAGTGGGTCTTCGACTTGAAGGAGGAAGACACCTACTGGTGCACCGCGGACATCGGCTGGGTGACGGGACACTCCT
This sequence comes from Acidobacteriota bacterium, assembly GCA_016201205.1. Lineage (GTDB taxonomy): Bacteria > Acidobacteriota > Terriglobia > Bryobacterales > Bryobacteraceae > CADEFT01. The sequence goes on along the minus strand of JACQDF010000085.1, from coordinate 28,225 downwards.
ACATCGTCTACGGCCCGCTTTCGGCCGGCGCAACCACCGTCATGTATGAAGGCGCTCCGGACACGCCTGCCTTCGACCGTCTCTGGCGCATTGTCGAGAAATACCGCGTCAATATTTTCTACACATCACCCACCGCCATCCGCGCCCTGCTGCGGCAAGGCGACCACTGGCCGAATGGGCACGACCTTTCTTCTCTGCGCCTGCTTGGCAGCGTCGGCGAGCCGATCAATCCGGCGGCCTGGGAGTGGTACCACCGTGTGATCGGCAAAGGCCGCTGCCCGATCGTCGATACCTGGTGGCAGACGGAAACCGGCGCCATTCTGATCGCTCCGATGCCCGGAGCCGTTCCGCTGAAGCCAGGCTCCGGCACACTGCCCGTGCCCGGCATTCTTCCCGACGTCGTCGACTTCAACGGCAATCCGATGGAGGATGGCAAGGAGGGTTTTCTCATCATCCGCCGGCCGTGGCCATCGATGCTGCGCACGATCTGGGGCGACCCGGACCGCTACCGCGAGCAATACTGGTCGCGCATCCCTGGCGTGTACTTCACCGGGGACGCCGCCCGCCGCGACAAGGACGGCTACTTCTGGATCCTCGGGCGCGTGGATGATGTGATGAATGTCAGCGGGCACCGCCTGTCGACCATGGAAGTGGAGAGCGCTCTTGTTCGCCACCCCGCGGTCGCCGAAGCCGCTGTCGTCGGCAAACCGCACGAGATCACCGGCCAGGCGGTGTGCGCCTTCGTGACGCTGAAAAAAGGCGACCATGACCACGATGCGCTGGCCAAAGAGCTCCGCCAGTGGGTCGCTCACGAAATCGGGGCATTCGCCCGCCCGGATGAAATCCGCTTCACCGAATCGCTTCCCAAAACGCGCAGCGGCAAGATCATGCGGCGGCTGCTGAGGGAGATCGTCACTTCGCATTCGGTCTCCGGAGACGTGACGACGCTCGAAGACATGGGCGTGATCACGCGGCTGGCTGCGCAGCAGTCCGAGGAGGAGTGATTCCTCCGGGCAGTGGCAGCTAAGATCATGAAAGCTCTCGTCAAGACCCGTGGCGCCCCCGGCCTCTGGCTCGAGGAAATCCCCGAACCCGGGATCGGAATCAACGACGTCTTGATCCAGATCCTTCGCACCGGCATTTGCGGCACCGATCTGCACATTTACAACTGGGACGATTGGGCGAAACGCACGATTCCGGTACCCATGGCCATCGGACACGAGTTCGCCGGCCGCGTTGTCAGCATTGGCTCCAACGTCAGCGATTTCCAGCCCGGCGAAATCGTCTCCGGCGAGGGACACGTTGTCTGCGGCCGCTGCCGCAATTGCATGGCTGGCCGGCGCCACCTGTGCGCGCACACCCTCGGCGTTGGCGTAAACCGGCCGGGTGCGTTCGCCGAATACATCGCGCTGCCAATGGCCAACATCTGGCGGCACGCGCCTTCGATCGACCTCGACGTCGCCGCCATCTTCGATCCCTTCGGCAACGCAGTGCACACCGCTCTCTCGTTTCCCGTTCTGGGCGAGGATCTTCTGATCACCGGCGCGGGTCCTATCGGCATCATGGCTGCCGCCGTTGTCCGCCATGCAGGCGCGCGCCACGTCGTCATCACCGATGTGAACCCGGCGCGTCTGGAACTGGCTCGCAAAGTCGGCGTCACCCTTGCGGTGAACGCGACCCAAACCCCTTTGATCGACGTGCAAAAACAGCTCGGCATGCACGAGGGCTTCGACGTGGGGCTGGAAATGTCAGGCCATCCGCAGGCCTTCCGCGACATGCTTGCCAACATGGCCCATGGCGGCCGCATCGCCCTGCTCGGCATTCCCTCCGCGCAGATCGCCATCGACTGGAATACGGTCATCTTCAACGGCCTCACCATCAAGGGCGTCTATGGCCGGGAAATGTACGAAACCTGGTACAAGATGACCGTTATGCTCGAGTCCGGCCTGGACATCGCTCCTGTCATCACGCACCGGTTCCACTACACGGAGTTTGAAAAAGGATTCGAGGCCATGCGCTCCGGCGACTGCGGTAAAGTAGTCCTCTCCTGGGAGAACTGACCGCAACGAGGAAAAGCTTCTCCATCACGTCCGCCAGTCGTTCCAGCGGGAACCGGCTTTCGGCGTCGAGAGCGTGAACTACAGCCTTCAAGAGTTACTTGGTCGCGGGGAGTCGGTATCATGAACCTGAGATAGCGCCATGCTCACAAGACTTATCATTCGAAACTTCAAACGTTTCGACGAGGTAGAGATACCACTCGCCAACCCGGTCGTTTTCATCGGGCCGAACAACTCGGGGAAAACGTCGGCCTTGCAGGCGCTGGCTCTCTGGGAGTTGGGGTTACGGCGGTGGAAGGAGAAGAGGAGCGAACGCGGAGCTCCGGAAAAACGCCCGGGAGTCGCCATCAACCGGAGGGACCTACTCATGGTGCCCGCTCCGGCCTCAAGTCTGCTGTGGCGAGGGCTGCACGTGCGGAACGTGCAGAGAATCAACGGCAAGCAACAGACTCAGAACATACGGATCGATGTGCTGGTGGAAGGTAATACCGCGGGGAAGGACTGGCGTTGCGGGCTTGAGTTCGACTTTTCCAATGATGAATCCTTCTTTTGCCGCCCGCTGCGGCTGGAAGGCAAGAAAGATCCATCTCGCATGCCTGTGCCCGATGCGGCTTACGAAGTTCAGGTTGCCTTTTTGCCGCCCATGTCCGGGCTCGCTTCGAACGAGACTCGTCTGGATAGCGGTGCGATCAACGTCAGGCTCGGAGAAGGGCGTACAGCCGAGGTTCTTCGGAATCTCTGCTATCAGTTGGCAAAGGACGAGTCTACCGCCGAACGCTGGTCTCGCTTGGTTGGCCAGATTCGCGACCTGTTCCAGGTGCAGCTCGACGAGCCGGTCTATGTCGCAGAGCGCGGCGAGATCCAGATGACCTACCGCGACACTGGCGATGTTCGTTTGGACCTCTCCAGTTCGGGCCGTGGTCTTCAACAGACGCTTCTCCTCTCGGCGTACCTCGCTCTTCATCCCGGTTCCGTGCTCCTGTTAGACGAGCCGGATGCACATCTCGAAATTCTGCGACAGCGGGACATATACCAGATTCTCACCGAGTCCGCCCGTGCGCATGGCAGCCAACTCATCATCGCGAGCCATTCTGAAGAGGTACTCAACCAGGCAGCAGGCACGAGTGACGATAGCGTTGTGGCGTTTCTCGGCAAGCCGCATCGCATTCCGCCGACCCGTGCCACCGCGTTAAGGCGTGCTCTCGACACGGTTCGGTATGATCAGTACTACCTTGCGGAACAGACCGGTTGGGTGTTGTACCTCGAGGATCGGACCGACCTGACGATCCTGAAAGCATTTGCTGAGCGGTTGAATCACCCAGCCAAGAAGGCTCTGCATTCGCCGTTTCTTTTTCCAGTTGGAAATCAGCCGAACAAGGGCCGCGAACATTTCAATGCGCTTGTCGAGGCCAAACCGGACCTGCAGGGCTACCTGCTTGTGGACCAAGACGCGCCGGATCTTCAATCGCGTGACAACCTGAAAGAAAAGAAGTGGGATCGGCGGGAGATTGAGAACTACATCTGCCAGCCTGAGACTCTGGAGTCCTTTGCGCGTGAGTTCGGTCAGTCCATGGCCGGCGGCCCACTCTTCGAGCAAGCGGGCGCCGAGAAAGCGGTCGAGAGCATGCGGAAGGCCGTGAAGGATCGTGTGATCCCGGCGGCACTGCGAGATCGAAATGATCCTTGGTGGCGTACGGTAAAAGCGAGTGACGAGTTCCTGGATCTGGTTTTCCCTGAGTTCTACAAGCAGCTTGGCCTGCGGCCGGATTTTCGTAAGTCGGACTACTACCGGCTGGTCCCGCATCTCCCGGACGATTTCATCTCGCCGGAAGTTGCCGGCGTGCTCGACGCGATTTCCGAAGTAGCTAAGAAGGCCAAGGCGGCGACCGGAGAAGCCGTCAAGACGGAACCGGGAGAATGAGGATACCATGGCAAGTTTCATACATGAGAGGCTCCGGCGACTGCGGTAGTCCTCTCCTGGGAGAACTGACCTATGTACGGCGCATTCCAGCAGCATGTCGAGCAGACGCTCGACCAGATCCGCTCGAACAGCCTCTTCAAATCCGAGCGCATCCTCGATTCGCCCCAGCAAGCGCGCATCGGGCTCGCCAGCGGGGCTCAGGTTCTGAATTTGTGCGCCAATAACTACCTCGGTCTGGCGGATCATCCCGCCTTGATCGCCGCCGCCAAGCAAGCGCTGGACCGGTGGGGCTATGGGCTTTCCTCGGTTCGCTTTATCTGCGGAACGCAATCTCCGCACAAGCAGCTTGAAGAGCGCATCAGCCGGTTCTTAGGCGCCGAGGACACCATCCTTTATTCTTCCTGCTTCGATGCCAACGGCGGTCTTTTTGAAACGCTGCTCGGCGCCGAAGACGCTGTCCTCTCCGATGAGCTGAACCACGCCTCGATTATTGACGGCATCCGGCTTTCCAAAGCCCAGCGCTTCCGCTATCGGAACGGCGACATGTCCGATCTGGAGGCGCAACTGGGCCAGGCGCAATCGGCGCGCTTCCGCCTCATCGCCACCGACGGCGTGTTCTCGATGGACGGCTACATCGCCAGGCTGCCCCAGATCTGCGAGCTCGCCGCCAGCTACAACGCTCTGGTGATGGTGGATGATTCCCACGCCGTCGGTTTCATGGGAAAACACGGACGCGGCACGCACGAGTATCACGGCGTCATGGACCGGATCGATATCCTCACCGGCACGCTTGGCAAGGCACTGGGCGGGGCCAGCGGCGGTTATGTCTCCGGCCGCCGCGAAATCATCGCGTTGTTGCGCCAGCGCTCCCGTCCTTACCTGTTCTCCAACACGCTGGCCCCACCGATCGTGGCTGCATCGCTGAAGGCGCTCGACCTGCTCTCGGAATCCACGGAATTGCGCGATCGGCTCGAGTCGAACACGCGCTTCTTTCGCGACCGGATCGCCTCGCTCGGCTTTCAGGTTCTTCCCGGGGAGCACCCGATCGTGCCCGTCATGCTCGGCGACGCCGCTTTGGCCACACGCATGGCGGACCTGCTGCTCGAGCGTGGCGTCTATGTCATCGGATTCTCGTACCCGGTGGTGCCGCAAGGCAAGGCGCGCATCCGCATCCAGATCTCAGCGGCGCACACACTGGAAGATCTCGATTTCGCCGCCCGGCAGTTCGCCGCCGTCCGCCAGCAGCTTGGCCTCGGTTGAAACCGCTGGTTGTTACGGCTCCCGGCAGGCGAAGTTGGCCGCATCATCAATCGACCCGCTGCCTTTGTATTTCGCCACCTGCGGATAGGGGCAAAGCGGGCGCGTTCGTGCGATCCTGCCCTCCGTTTTGCGGACGCCGATGATCTCGTCCGGAGCAGTGCCCTTCTCCACCCAGGCTCTGAGCGGAGTCAGCGTGTCGAACGAGCTCACTCCGACTCCGCCCGTGCAATGGAACATGCCGGGCACCATGAACAGGCGGAAGAAATCCGGAGTCGAAGCGCCCATCCGCTCCCGGACTGTTTCGTAATATTCGACCCCCATGCGTGCGTTCAACGCCTGGTCAGCCCAGCCGAAGTACATGACGATCTTCCCGCCACGTGCGCGGAAGCGGCTCAAATCCGGGTCAGTCGCGTCGAGGATCTGATGAATCTCGGCGAGCCGCTGCGGGTCCTTGTCGAAGTCGAACCGGCTCAGCTCAAACTGCGGATCTTTCCGGGGAAAAGCCAGGTATCGGAAAAACGTCTCGCTGAAGGCGACCGAGATCGTACGATCGCCGTCGCGCACCAGCCAGTTGTTCCAGCCGCTCTGTCCCCCTGGCGGCGCGATCTCCGCCCCCACCGGCCAGCCGGGAAAGCGCCGCTGGCCGCCGGCGGCCACGTCGCCGTAGATCTTCTCGATCGCCGCCACCTGGCCCGCTGTGAAGCAGTCATTGCCATCCACTCCGGCGGCGCAGTTGGGCAAGTCGCGCGATGGTGAAAAGTCACATCGCCGCGGGTCTTCGATCAGCCCGTCCGCCAGCCCGTCCACCGGGTCGCATTTTGCGTAGACCCGCTCGGCAAGCATCTTCATCTTGGCCAAGGGAATCGGGGCCGCCGCCAGCGCCCGCGCGATCCACGTGTAGGAGATCATCGTGCCGCTGAAATCCAGCACCGGAGCCCCCACTACGATTCCTTCGAAATCCTCCGGAAAGCGCTGCGCCAGAATCAAGCCTTGCCGGCCGCCAGTCGAGCAGCCTTCGAAATAGGCTTTTTCCTGCGGCTGGCCATAGTATGCCCGCACAATCTTCTTGGCCGTTTCAGCAGTGACGTGGAGCGAGCGAAACGCGTAGTCGAGCAGCTTCTGGCGGTCGGTGGCGAATGTGCCGAGCGGCTCGCTGGCGGCGTCGTGGCCGGTATTTGTCTGCGTCACCGCAAAGCCGCTGCGCAGGGCGCGATGGCGCATTCCCGCACGCTGTGGAGCATCCAACGATTCGCCGGCATAGCCGCCGTTGCCGAACATGTACAGACGCCGGCCCCAGGAGGCCGGCAATGCCAGCTCGAATTGCACCTGCGGCAGAATCTGCCCGGCAACGCGGCAGTATTCAGGAGCCTCCGGCGACGGAGGAACCGCTGTCGCCGAAATGACCGAGAACTCGTATCCTGTCAGGCTCCGCAGATCGATGCACCGCATCTTGGGTTTCAGTTCGCTGTCAGCGGCATTCAACGTTGCCGCCAGCCATCCAATCAGCAACAGATCCATGATCCCCTCCGTCCTCCTACTTCAACTCGGCAGGCACATTCCCATACGGCCATGGGGCGCTGAACGGCCTCGCTTTCGGCGGAGCCGGCATCGCTCCGGGCGGGTGCTTGTTTGCCAGCTCGATCCCGGCCACAGCAATCATCCGGCCTGCTTCCGGAATCAGGTTCGAGTACGACGTCAGCCGCGTTTCGTAACCGCCGCCCGACTCGCTCAGCGCCTCTTCGGTCGGCACGTAGCCGACGCATCCGTTCGATAATTCCGCGGGGAACGTGTATGGGAAGCGGCTCTTGGACTTGATTTCCAGGCCGAACTCGACAAAGTACTCGGCGGGGTTCGAGATGAACACCGCCGGACCCACCTGGATCGCTTGCACTTCAACATCCACCACTGGCTCGCGTTGGATCATGAAGTCCAGCATGACGATCTCTTTGGCGAACGTCCATTCGGTAACGCCCGCCTCTTTGGGATCCTTCTTCACCAGGGCAAGACTTGCGCTCACCCGCTCGGGGCTGGGCTTGCGGCGCGGGATCCGCAGGTTCTTGATCAGCGAATCGACGGGCGCCAGCGCACCCCGCGGCATCGAAAGCAGCGCTCTCACCGCCTCGGCGCCCACCCGCCCGCCGACAATCTGCGCATACTCGTCCCCCGCTGGCTGCTGGTGCGGGCTCAGGTTGTCCACCTGTGTGACGTCGCCACAGGCGCCTTGTACGAACACCACCACCACCTGATCGCCGAAGAATCCACGAATGGTTTTTTCCAGGTAATAGATCCAATTCGCCGAGATTCCGCCGGGGCTGGTGGTTGCATGACAGGCGTAGTTCACGATGCAACCCGCGAGCTTGCCATTCGGGTCCCAAGCCCCGATCACACCGACCTCCGGATCGATGGGGCCCGCATATTGCAGCATATCCGGATTGCCCTGACCGGGATGCGTGAACGTGCTGCCCTGTTTCATGCGAATGCGGCGGTTGAACGCGGCTTTGTCCTCACGTCCCGAGCCCACGCCGCAAACCAGACCGGCCTTCGAGCGATCGGCCAGGCAAACGGCGGCCACAATCTGCTCCCGCACCCTTTCGAGGTAGCGGGCATCGGCGCAGGAAGATTTCTCATACGCCAGCCGGCGCACCAGCTCCGGCGCCTGGTCGAACTCGCCCGGCTGCACCATGCCGACCGGTCCTGAGGAGTGCGAGTGCGACGCATTCAGCAGCACCGCCTCGCCCGGAATGCCGCAGCGCGAGGCGATCTGCTTGCGCACCGCGAGAACCAGATGCCGCGGAATCATCAACGCATCCAATCCCACGATGGCCACGCGCCTGGCGCCATCGTCAAAGACCGCCGCCCGCGCCTTGCACGGGTCATGCAGCGACTTGTGGAAGACCTTCCCGTATCCGCCCGGCTGCTCCATGCCTATCTCCGGCGTGATGTCGGCTTCCGCGAATCCGGCCTTTACGGTCGAGCTGCCGCTCCACCTGGATTGCGCGAGCAACTGAGAGCCCGCCGGCAGTGAAAGAAATGTCCTGCGCCACACTGGTTGGAGTCTCCTTTCCGCTTCCCAGTTATGCGAAATGCTATCACGAATGAGGGCTGACCGCTGATCGCCGGCAGCCGGAGGCTGGCTTACAATGGATGACTTGGCGAATCGCGATCGCGATCGGGCGCCGCGTGGATTAGGCCGATTATTCGGCGACCTGAAGGTGCGCCCGAAGCTGATCGTTCTGCACAATGCGTTCTTTCTGATCCTGGCGTGCGCGGTGTACTTTTCACTGATCCCGTTGTTTGAGGAGCGGGTGCGAAGCGCGCGGATGAGGGAGACCAGCCTGCTGGTGCAGATTTTTTCCGATGACCGGCCGCTTCCGCGGTTGCCGGGAACGGAGATTTACGAGTTTTACGAGGGGACGGCGGATGCGTTGCGGGTCCCGCAGCATGTGCTTGGCTGGCTCGATGAGAATCCAGGGTTGATCTGGAAAGACCAGGCGCGGTCGGATTTCTTATACCGGAAGCTGCCGGCGACGGGACAGTACCGGCGGGCGCGGCTGCCCGACGGCTTTTATCGAGAGATGATCGGGCGCGCGCAGCGGGCGCTGTTCACCGTGCTGGGGGCCGTGTACGTTCTTGCGGTGCTGACGCTGGAATTCCTCATCATGCCGTTGTACGTGTACCGGCCGATCAAGATGGTACTAAGGGCGGACCAGGCCACCCAGGAGGGGGACCGGGCGAGCGAGCTGATCCGCGACCAGGAGATCCTGGACGATGAGATCGGCCAGATCATGCGGTCGCGAAATGTAACGGTGGCCGAGCTGAGGCGGCATGAGGACGGGCTGGCGGCGGCACTGGCGCAACTGGAGAAGACAGCCGAGGATTTGCGAAAGAAAAAGGAAATGCTGGAGACCCAGGACCGGCTGGCGAGCATCGGCTTGTTGAGCGCCAGCGTGGCGCACGAGGTGAACACTCCGCTGACGGTGTTGCACGGGTCCATCGAAAAGCTGATGGAAACGCCGCACGATCCGGCGACGCGGGAGCGGCTGGCGCGGATCCTGCGGGTGACCGAGCGGCTGCGGAAGATCAGCGAGTCGCTGGTGGATTTCGCCCGCGCACGCAAGCAGGTGGTCGGGCGCGTCGAGGTGCGGCCGGTTGTCGAGGAAGCCTGGAACCTGCTGGCGATCGACGATAAGGCGAGCGGCGTGCATTTCACCAATTGGGTGCTCGACGAGCACCTGGTGGTAGGGAACACGGACCGGCTGATCCAGGTGTTTGTGAATCTTCTTCGCAACGCACTGAACGCGATTCAGCCGGGCGGGCATATTACGGTTCGTTCTGAGCTGGCCCGGGAAAACGGTCGCCCGTGGGTTATCATTGCGGTCGAGGATGACGGCCCGGGAATTCCGCCGGATGTGCTGCCCGACATTCTGGACGCATTTGTGACCACGCGCCTGGATGCAAAAGGGACCGGGCTGGGGCTGACCGTATCGGATGGAATCGTCCGCCAGCACGGCGGGTCCATCACGGCGTCGAACCGGCCGGGCGGCGGCGCAAGGCTCGAGGTGAAACTGCCGGCGGCGTTGAAACCGGTCCAGGCGACGAGCGGCTAGCGCCTATGGAGCCATCGAGCAAGATTGATATCGCCGTTCTGGACGACGATCCGGATTTCCGCAACTACATCGAGGACTTTCTGGCGGACGAGGGAAAGTACACCGTTCGCGCATTCGAGCACGTGGAAGGGCTGTTTGCGGGATGCGAGGAACGCCTGCCGGACATCGTACTGGTGGACATGAAGATGGGCGATCATCAGGGCGATCAGGTGCTGGAACAATTGCAGGGAAGGTATCCGGGACTGTGCGTCATCATGGTGACGGGCTATCCCTCGCTCGAAGATATGCGCAAGACCTTTCAGATGAAAGCATTCGACTATCTGCCCAAGCCATTCACGCTGGCCGACATGCGGCGGGCGCTGAGCCGCGCCGTCGATACCTTCGGACTGGGAAAGACGCCGCAGGAGCTGTTGCGGGAGCGGCTGGGACAGCGCATCAAGCTGATGCGCGTCGAGCGCGACTGGTCGCTGAAGGACCTGGCGCAATCAGCCAAGCTGAGCGTTTCGCAGATCAGCTCCATCGAGCGCGGGGCGCACTTGCCTAGCATCGAGAGCTTGCTGGCGATCTGCAAGGCGTTCGACAGGAAGCCGTCGGAAGTGCTGGCCTCGATCGACCTTTGAGAAACACGCGCGACAGCCGCCTCTGGTACCCTATCCTCCATGCTGCTCCTTGCCTTGCTGCTGGCCGGCTGCGCGTTTGCCGCCGCCCCCGACATCTCCGCGCTCGACCGCGTGATTGAAGACACGCGCAAAGCCTGGGACGTGCCAGGCGTCGCCGTCGCAGTGGTCCACAATGACGAAGTGACCTACCTGAAAGGATTCGGCGTCAGAAGACTCGACTCGCGGGAAGCGGTGACGCCGGACACACGCTTCGCGATCGGCTCGACCACAAAAGCATTCACCACCGCTGCCATGGGCATTCTGGTCGATGAAGGCAAAATGGCGTGGGATGATCCGGTGCGCAAGCATGTGCCGTTTTTCCGCCTCTCGGACCCGCTTGCCGACGGCAACGTCACCATGCGCGACCTGGTATGCCACCGCACCGGCCTGTCGCGGAACGACCTGCTCTGGTATGGCTCGCCGTGGGAACGGGAGGAGATCATCCGCCGCATCGGTCTGGTGGCGCTGACCCGTCCTTTCCGCTCGGCGTACCAGTATCAGAACATCATGTTCCTGACCGCGGGCTACGCCGTCGGCAGGATCGCCGGCGCGACGTGGGAAGACTTCGTAAAACAGCGCATCTTCACGCCGCTCGGGATGACGAACTCCGACTTCAGCACGAATGAAGCTGTCAAAGCGCCGGACTACTCGACGCCGCACGAAAAGCGCGAGGAGAAAGTGCAGGTGATTCCCTGGCGCAATATCGACAACGTCGGGCCCGCGGGTTCCATCAATTCTTCGGCCCGCGACTTGACGCGCTGGGTTCGCATGCAGCTCCACCAGGGCAACTTCGAAGGCAAGACGATTCTCAAGGCGGCAACGCTGCGCGAGACGCATACGCCGCAGATGGTGGTCCGGCTGGATGATCCGGCTTCGCGAGACCTGAACGAGGGGACCAACATGGCGGCCTATGGCCTCGGCTGGCGGATTCAGGATTACCGCGGGCATCACATGGTTTCCCACGGCGGCGCCATCGATGGCTTTCGGGCGCAGATCACGCTCCTGCCCAACGAGCGCTATGGCGTGGTTGTGCTGGGCAATCTTGGCGGCAATAACATGCCGGAGTGTCTGCGGAGCGCCATCGCCGATCAGCTTCTTGGATTGCCGGCCAAAGACTGGAACGCGCTGTATCTGGGCGTGTCGCGCAAGCAGGACGAGCGCCAGAAAGCGCAACGGGAGGAGCGAGAGCAGAAGCGCCACAAGGACACGAAACCGTCGCGCGAGCTTTCCGCCTTTGCCGGCGCATTCGAGAATCCCGCTTACGGCACGGCCAGCGTCACTGTCGAGAACGCCAAGCTGAGCCTCCATTGGAGCAACTGGCAGACGCCGCTCGAGCACTTCCACTTCGATACTTTTGTTTCCAAAGCCCGCGGGCCCATGAGCGACAGCCTCGTCGAGTTCCGGCTCGATGGCAAAGGCGACGTCGCCAGTGTGCACTTTCTTGATCAGGAATTCCGAAGGAGGGCGCCATGAGAGCCGCTTTCTGTTTGCTTGTATCCGCTGTTGTCCTTGCCGCCCAGGACGCCCCGGCCACCGCCCGGCTGGAGCGCGAAATGGCGCGCATATCGAAGATCGCGGGCGGCGTCGTGGGCGCTGCCGCAATCCATATCGAAACGGGCCGGCGCGTGACGCTGAATCCAAACGAGCGGTTCCCGATGGCGAGCACCGTGAAAGTGCCCCTCGCCGTCCAATTGCTCACGCTGGTGGATGAAGGCAAAGAGCGGTTGGACCGCATGGTGACGCTGGAGCAGAAGGATCTGCACCCTGGCAGTGGAACATTGACGGACCTTTTCAATCAGCCTGGCGTTTCTTTGAGCATCCGGAACCTGCTCGAGCTGATGCTGCTGATCTCGGACAACTCCGCCACCGACGTGCTGCTGAAAGTGGCCGGCGGGCCGCAGGCTGTCAACGACCGGCTGGCGAAGCTCGGCATCCGCGGGATTCGTGTGGACCGGCCGACGGTGCTGCTGATCGCGGACGCCGCCGCCGTTACGCTGCCCCCGGAAGAACAATGGACGCCGCCGGTCTTTGCCGGCGCGTTGCGAGCATCGCCCGCCGAGGCCCGCACCGAAGCGCGGAAGAAGTTTCAGGATGACCCTCGCGACACGGCCACACCGGACGGCATGGCGCAACTCCTGATGGGGATCCATCGCAAGGATCTGCTGAAGCGGGAGACAGCGGAGCTGCTGCTGGACATCATGCGCCGCTGCCGCACCGGCGCCGCGAGGATCAAAGGAATTCTTCCCGAGGGCACGCCGGTCGCGCACAAGACCGGTTCGATGCCGATGGTGACCAATGACGTTGGCATCCTCACTCTGCCCGACCATGCCGGGCACGTGGCGCTGGCGGTGTTCGTCAAGAAGTCGGAACGGGAAGCCGCACAGGTCGAGCGCGGGATTGCGGAAACCGCTCGAGCGGTGCATGATTTTTTTCTCTTCCATCCCAAAGGCCCGCTGGATTTTGACAAGATGGCCGAGCGCATCGTGACCGCTCTCAAGCCACAGCGGGGCGAGCGCTTTTACATGCGCCCCGATCCGGGCTATTTCGAGGGGTTGCTCCCAACGCTGCGGCAGCGGATGGAACAGGCCGGGGCCGTCGAAACGAATGTTCTCGCGGAGGCTTCCATCTACATGGCGCTGCCGATGGGGCCCGCCAGCCCGGGCCGTTTTCCGCAGGAAGCGGCTGCCCTTCGCAAATGGACGGATCAGGGCGGTGCGCGACGGCAACTCCACTTTCATTGGCGTGAGGGGAGCGTTTTCTCTGACGGCCTCTACGGCGAGCACAGCGCGGCGCTGGATGGGCTCTATCAGGAAGCGCTCGACATCGACTACCAGGGTCTCTCGGCCCGGCAGGATCGCGTGATCGCCCAGCTTCGGAGCGGCGTTGTGCGCGTGCGCACCCCTTCGGGCACCGACATCCGCTTCCGGGTGGGGGACCGGCCGTTTAACAAGCAGGATGGCGACGCATCCGCCGATCGCGCCAGGGCGGCGCGCATTCGGATCGACCGCGATATCGAGCTCCCCTCGGGCGTCGTCCGTGTCGCCCCGCTCGAGGAGAGCGTCGACGGAACGGTGGTGATTCCGGAGGGGCGTTTTGCGGGGCAGACCGCAAAGAACGTGCGGCTCGTGTTCAAGCGGGGAAAGATGATCAAGCATGAGGCGGCGGAGAATCTTGCCGCCGTCGAGCAGATGTTGAAGAGCGGCGGCGATGCCGCCGGCAGTTTTCGCGAATTCGCCATCGGTCTCCATCCCAAGCTCAGGCCGCAACCGGGCGTCCGCGTACTGCCTTACTATGGCTACGGCGAGGGCGTCGTCCGCCTCAGCCTTGGCGACAACGAAGAGCTCGGCGGCAATGTCCGCGGCGGCTTTGTCCGCTGGTTCTTCTTCCCCGACGCCCAGGTGGATGTCAACGGGCGCCCGCTGGCGATAAACTAAACGTCATGAGCCTTACTCGCCGTTCGTTCTTCACCGCCACGGGCGCGGCTCTCGCCGTTCACGCCAAATCCTACGGCTTCCAGTTCGGCGTTACCGACTGGAATCTCCGCCTTACAGGCAACATTGAAGCTGTCGAGCTGGCCAAACGCTGCGGCTTTCCCGGAGTGCAGGTCAGCCTGGGCCGCAAGAGCGCCGACAACAGGCTGCCGCTCGACGACGCCGGGATTCAAGCTCAATATCTCGATGCGTCCAAAAAGCACGGCATCAAACTGTGCGGAACGTGCCTCGACATCCTTCACGTCAATTACCTCAAGAACGACAAGCTCGGCCAGAAGTGGGTGATGGACTCGATTCCAATCACCAGGAAGCTCAACGCCAAGGTTGTTCTGCTTCCGTTTTTCGGCAAAGGGGCGCTCCAGACACATGAAGAGATGGACTACGTGGGCGATTTCCTTCGCGACGCCGGCCGCGAGGCGGAAAAGCAGGGAATCCTTCTCGGTCTGGAGGACACCATCTCAGCCGAAGACAATGTGCGCATCATGGAGCGCTCGCGGTCAAAAGCGGTGCTCACCTATTACGACGTCGGCAACTCGAACCGGGGCGGGTTCGACCTCGTCAAGGAGATCCGCTGGCTGGGAAAGAAACGCATCTGCCAGATGCACCTGAAGGACAATCCAGGCTACCTCGGGGAAGGGAAGATCGACTTCCCGGGCGTGCTGAAGGCGATGCGCGACATCGGCTTCGAGGGCTGGGCGATCCTGGAGACCGATTCGCCGTCGCGCAACGTGGAAGCAGACATGAAGCGCAATCTGGCGTATCTGCACAAAACGTTGCAGTCCTGATGCGCCTCCGCGCAGTGGGGGCGGAGATGTCACCGCATAATGGCCAGGTCGGCCCAGCGGGCCCAATCGTACGAGTTGTCGGCGAGGGAATCGGTCACCAGCTCGAGCAGCACATTTTGACCGCGCCAGGATGAGACGTCGGCGCCATCGGTCTTCCAACCGGGTTTCGATGTCTCGAACCTCCAGATTTGCCGGCCATTCACGCGGACGGAGAAAGCAACGCCATTCGAGTTCGCTCCATCGGCGATCCCGGCGCTCACGCCGAACTTCAGGCCGTCCGTGTCCGGCAGAGCCAGCGTCCAGGTGAGAATCGTCTGGCCATAACCAGGCGGGTGAGCGTTGATGGTTCGCGCCTTGGATATGCCGCCGGAGACCGCAGACGAAATCGTTCCGCTGCTGTAGATGCTGCCGGTCACCGGGAGGCTGCCGGCCGAGGAGAGCCAGGAGGTGAAAGGAAAGTCCAACAGGCTCTGCCCCACACCGATCGATCGCGGCGTTCTCAGGAAGAGCAGAGCACTCCCGGGTGTCTGAATCGTAACGTTGATTGCAGCAGGTTCCTGCCCCGCTGGCTCGACGCTGACGCGTGTAGCCACGGGGTCGGTGATCATGCGAATCGCGCTCCACCCCGCCCATGCGAAGCTCGTATTCAGATTGGGGCCGGGATGCGTAATGAAGCGGATGGCGACGCTTTGGCCTCGAAAACCCGCCAGATCCACGCGGCCTGGCTGCCAGGCGCCCTTGGCGATGTCCCGCCGCCAGACTTCCGCGCCGTTGACAGTGATCCGGAAGCGGACTGCTTCTGTCCGGGTGGCGGAGTCGTTGATGCCGGCCGCGAACTCGAGCGCGGCTCCGGTAGCGTCCGGAACCGTTGCCGAGTACTCAACAAAGGTTTCGCCGCCGCGTTCGGTTCCCTGGTACGGCGGATGCTCGAACAGCGCTGTTCGGCTTTCTCCGCCCACGGTCATGGTGGTAATGACGGCGGTGGCGCCATTGACCAGCGGGCCGTCGACGCCCTCGTAAGTGGTGCCGTTCTGCGCCAGCCACAGAGCCTTGACGAAATCAAGGCCGGGCTTCTGCGCGAGGACGAGATCGAGATACGCAAAGTCGTTGGTGACCAGGGTGCGCGTCCCGAGCTTGACTCCATCCGGAATACGCGAGACATGCGCCGCGTCTGAAGGGCGCAGTCTGTCTTCCAGCCAATACTGCTGATCCGGATCGAGCCCGTAAAGGGCTTGGGCGTCGTAGGCCGGCCAGCCAGAGATGAAGAGGCTGGTCTTGAGCGAAGTCGTGCCGTGCACCCGCTGATAATACAGGCGATCATCCACGGAGAAACTGATCCGCGTGCCGGTGTCCCGCAGCGCCGCCAGAGCGCCATCCGATCCCAGGTATTGAAAGAGCGCGCCGTTCCAATCATGCTCCCAGTCCGGCGCCAGATCGAGTTTCTGCCACAGGTTCGCCAGCGCGAGCAGTCGCGCCGTTGCCGGTCTGCTGGTATCCAGGTCCGACGCGGACCTCACCACTGGAGTCGGAACCACGCCTTGGCGCTCGTATTGTTGGAAGTACTGCAAAAAGCCCGGATCCTCCGGCGAAGGCTGTCCCAGATAGCCGTAGAGCAGCACATGCTCGCCCAGCAGGTACGTCGAGACAGGATGCGCAACCATCAGGCGGCCGACTTGCCTTTCCGCGCTCCACCGCTGTGCAAACCACTCGTATGGCGCGAGCAGCTCATGGACGCTCTCTCCGGCGAGCACTACGTCCGGAAAGGCGTTCAGCAAATCGCGGTGCAGCGCAATCGAACCCTGGCCGAAGTTCATCCCTTCAATCAACCCGTTGCCGTCTTCGAAGATGGCGCCGGAAACGTCGAGGTGGATCGCGTCCGGCTGCAATGCCTCGACGGCCGGGCGCAAACGATCGATGAACAGCTTCCGATAAGGAGAGGCCGCGGGGTTGATGAACGCGAATCGCTGCGGATCGCTGGCTGGATGATCCCAATACCAGCCCGTTGGAGCGAGTGTCTCGGGATGCTTCACCTGGTATTGGCGCACCGCCGCGTAATCAGGATTGCCGGGAGAAACGCCAACGATATCCGTATGCAGCATGACCCGGAATCCCAGCGCATGGGCCCGGTCCACGAACAGCCAGGCGTTCGAGTGCGGCGTGTAATCGGGGTAGTTCACGTCGTATGGATCTTTTCGCCAAGCGGGCAGGTACAGCAGCGTTTTCGCCGCATTCATCCTGGCCGCGAGGGGGCCCAAGACCGCAGTGTCCAGGCTGTGCAGGATGACGACGGTGCGAATGTTCGGTACCCAGCCGCGGTTCCCTTGGGCGGCGACTGGCGGCCGCAGGCTGTCGATCTGATTGCGGTACCTGGCCGCCGCAGTCCGCCAGTTTCCCTGAAAGCACCACAGCCGCCATTCAATCGCAGGTACATCCGCCGCGGATGGAAACGGCGCCGGCGCATCCGTCATGAGCGAGACAGACACGGTCGAGTTGCCGCCTCCCGGCGCCAGGTGAAGCCTCTTGAACAGCGCCTGGCGATCGGTGGAATACACCTGAAAGCCGCCGCCCTGGCTGCTCTCGAAAAGGAACATCTGATATTGCCAGTGCGTCGGGTAATCGAGCCACGTGTCACCGGGGAAGTTGCCCGCATCCACGTAGGTTCCCTCGGCCGCCGGCAGCACCAGCCGTCCGGCCTTCAGGTCCAGCCCGGAAATGCCCCACATTGCGCCGCGAACCCCTCTGCGTTTGGACTGGCCGTTCAATCCGATGACGATCTCCCCGGTGTCCGGGTCTATAGAAACCTGCATGGAAACTGTGCGCACGGAATCGGCGAACGTAATCGAGGCAGCCTGCTGGCCAGACAGGATCCAGCCGCTCGAGGCGAGCGGTTCGCCGGTGGGCTGGATCAGATCCATGCCGATCAGGGAGGGCGCCGGCCCGCTGCGAAGATAGTTCTCGCCGGTGAGCGTATTGCTGAGGGCGGCCAGATCCGCTCCGCGAAAACTCGCGACGGCATCCGCCGTGGTGACGGTCAACGTGTCGCCGTTTACGCGCAGATCAGCATGAAGCAGAACAGAGGTAAGAAGCAGTAAGCAAAGACTTCTGCTCATAGAGCAGTCACGATTCGTGCATCTGCTGGGCGAGGTAGTTGTCGTAGCCCATTTCCTGGATCATGTGAAGCTGCGCTTCGAGAAAATCGACGTGCTTCTCTTCATCGACCAGGATCTTTTCGAACAATTCGCGCGAGCCGTTATCGCCGGTTTCCACAGCGACCTGGATCGACTTGTTTAGACGCGGGATCGCTTCGTATTCGAGCGCCAGGTCGTTCTCCAGTTGCGCCTTGACGCTCTGGCCGATGCGCAGCGTGAACAACTCGCTCATATTCGGGGCGCCATCCAGGTAGAGCATGCGCTCGAGGACCGCTTCGGCGTGCTTCATCTCTTCGAGCGATTCTTTCCGGGTGTGCCGGCCGAGCTTATGGTAGCCCCAGTTCTCCATCATCTCCGCGTGCAGAAAATACTGGTTGATCGCGGTCAGCTCAGCCTTCAGCACCTCCTGGAGACACTTCATCACTTTGGCATTACCCTTCATGGGATCCTCGCTTTCATTGATCTTCGATTGTAACTCGCCGGAGCAGCCAGATGCTGCGGAATTACTGTTTCAGGTTGACAGCTCCGCTTGCTCACGCGCGCGGCTCAGCAAGCGCTTCCGAGCCGCGACCGTTAGGGAGCGGTTGGCACACTTATTTCGTGAGTTTTTGCACCTCGATGTGCGCGCGCAGGCAGGCAACACCGGCTGTGTAGCGGTGGTCGACTACGCTGAAGGCGAGCCCGTCCTCCATCCAGTCGTGCCACACGCCGTCGGGATCGTGCGAAGCCGCCGTCAGCGTGTACTCCTGCGGGCAAAGATGGCACGGGAAGCGAAAGGTGATGCCCAGCGCGTCGCTGGCCTGGCAGGGCCCAAGCTTCACCTTCTCGAGTTCGGTATTGGTGCCGAAGACTTCAAAGCCGATGCGCGTGCGAATCAGAATGCCGACCACCGGATCGGCGACCCAGCGTTCGAATCGCACCACGACTCGAACGCCCACCATGGCTCCGGTCTGCCAGACGGCGACCGGCCGGCCGGATTCATCGAGCGTCTCGACGGATTCGAGCACCGCGCGGCCATCCCCTTTGCGCATCGTGGGCGTCAGCATG
Source organism: Acidobacteriota bacterium (assembly GCA_016201205.1). Classification (GTDB taxonomy): domain Bacteria; phylum Acidobacteriota; class Terriglobia; order Bryobacterales; family Bryobacteraceae; genus CADEFT01. Next base: position 9,249 of record JACQDF010000085.1, on the reverse strand, counting down.
AGACTGGAGCCATTCGCCTGCTCGCGCAATCTTGCGGCCACATGGCGGCGATAGGCATCCAGCACTTCGCGCGGATCGCCTTTTTGCTTCAGCCGCCCCTGGTCGATCCACCAGATCTCGTCCGAAAGCCAGGCCAGCAGGTCCGGTTCGTGCGAAACAAGCAGCGCCGCGCCGCCGCGCCGGCGCAGCAGTTCCAGATCCATCGCTGTGCGTGCGCGGGTGGCTGCGTCCTTGGTTGCCAGCGTATGGTACATGGCAAGCGTCATGGCGTCCCCGATCCCGGCTGTATCCGACGGGCCGAGGTACCGCCGCGGCGGGGAGGCGGTGACGGCGTCGGGGGACGCCTGGCGAAGGCCGGCAGCTAGTTCGAGCAGGTCGCGTTTTCCCGCACCGTCATCTCCCACAAGCCCGATCACATAGCCGCCAGGCGCAGTAGCGGGGAAGGGCTCGCGGAAGACGACGGACATATACTCTGCTAGTCTAGCAATCGCATGGTTTGCTCCCGCCGCTGGATGCTTTGGACGGCCGTCCTATGCGGCGGCTGCACCAAGGATGCCCGGCTCCAGAAGGCGCTTAGCGTCCGCACCGGCGTTGTGGATCTGCCGTCCGGCGAAATCGTGCTCCGCGAGCCCATCGTTCTCGATGGCGTTCAGGGGCTGACCTTGCGAGGCCCTAACACGCGGCTGAAAGTCAACTTCGCCGGCAAGGCCGCCATTCTGATCCGGCGCGCCAGGGATGTTCGTCTCGAGGAATTCCGCATCGAGGGGAATCGCGAGCAGATGAGCGTGCGCTTCGAATTGCCGCCTGCCGACCAATCGATGGCGCAGTGGAACCGAAACAACGGCATCCTGATTGAAGATTCCGAGAACGTCACCATCGCCAGGCTCTCGATCCGCAATGTAATCAGTTACGCAATCCTGGCCAGCCGCTCCAAACAGGTCACCATCGAGGAGGTCTTTGCCGGCGATTCGGGAACGCTGGACCCCAAGGGCCTGAACAACGCCACCGGCGGCATCCTGTTCGAGGAAGGCTGCGAGCGGTTCGCGGTACGCAACTCGCGCCTGCGCAACATTCGCGGCAACGGCATCTGGACACACTCCCGCTACCGCTCGCCGCGCAACAGCGAGGGAGAATTCGCCGGCAACGATCTCCAATTCATCGGCCGGGACGCCTTGCAGGCGGGTCATGCTGTCGGTCTGAGAATTCTTGGCAATTCAGGCAAGCTGATCGGATTCCCCGCTGAGATTGTGGATATGGAGCACGGGGCCGTTCCGGTGGCCATCGACACCGCCGGCAACGTCGAAGCGAGCATCTACGCCGGAAACCATTTTGAAGAAGTGAACGGCAAATGCATCGACCTGGATGGCTTCCATCACGGCCAGGTGCGCGAAAACACGTGCATCAATCGCCGCGATGCCGCCGCCTACCCGCACGGCCATTATGGAATTGTGCTCAACAACAGCAATCCGGACATGAAATCGAGCGCCATCGAGATCACCGGCAATGTCATCGAGGGATTCCGCTTCGGAGGGCTGTTCCTGATTGGCGAAGGGCACACGGTCCGCGGGAACGTGTTTCGCCGGCTGAACCTGGTGCGCTGCAACGAGAATCTCGCTGCCGGGTGCCTTTACAAGGAGGGCGAGCCGGACCTGTTGCGCACCGGCATCTACCTGGGCAAGGGGGCGGAGCGGCCCGCACCGGCGCGGGGCAACCTGATCGAAAACAACCACGTCCATGGGTACGGCATGAAGACCTGGTGCATCGCCGCGGCGCCGGGCGTCTCACGCCAGGCCAACCAGGTTCGGGACAACCGGTGCGAAGACATGGCGCGCTGAGCGGCATCTGGAAGTGAGAATCCCGGGCTCGCCACGCCACTACAGAATTATGAATGCCACGCCCGCCACCGCCCACGATCGCGATGAACAGCTCTATTGGCTTGCCCTGGGACTGGTTCCCGGGCTGGGCTCGAGAAAGGCGTTTCAACTGCTGGAGCGGTTTGAATCGCCGCGCGCCATCTTCCGCGCCTCGCCCTCGGATCTCGAGGGAGCAGGCCTCGCGTCCAGCGTGGCGCAGAGCATCTCGAGCGGCTGCACCTTCGACGATGCCGTAACGCAGCATCAGCGGGTGCTGGCGGCCGGCGCCGCGATGATCTCGCTTCATGATCCGCTTTATTCCCGTCGTTTGCGCACCATCTTCGATCCGCCGCCAGTGTTGTTTGTGCGCGGCCGGGCCGAGCTGCTGGAAACGCTTGTCGTGGCCATCGTCGGCACGCGACGCCCGTCGGCGTATGGGATGGCCGCCAGCGACCGCCTTTCCCGCGACCTTGCGCAAGCCGGCATGACCATCACCAGCGGCATGGCCCGCGGCATCGATACAGCGGCGCACCGCGGGGCTCTCGATATCGGGGGAAACACCATCGCCGTTCTGGGCTGCGGTGTCGACGTCGTCTATCCGGCCGAGAACCGCGATCTGGCCGAGGAAATCGCACACAAAGGCCTGCTGGTCAGCGAGTTTCCGATGGGCGCCCCGGGCTACCCGCAGAACTTCCCGATTCGCAACCGCATCATCAGCGGGATCAGCGTGGGGGTGATGGTGGTGGAGGGGGCAAAGTATAGCGGATCGGCGATCACGGCGCGGCTGGCGGTCGAGCAGGGCCGCGAATTGTTTGCCGTGCCGGGAAACATCACCGCGAAGATGAGCTGGGGGCCTAACCTGTTGATCAAGCAAGGGGCTAAGCTTGTGCAGGAGGCTGAGGACGTGCTCAGCGAGTTGTCTCCGGAGGACCGCCGGCGGCTGTACGCGGCTCGCCCTGAAAACCCCGAACTGCCCAAACAGCAAGCACTTGCACCCGAGTCAGCGGTCTCGCAGGCGGTTCTCAAGGCTCTTGCCGTGGACCGGCCCACACAGATTGACGTACTATTGGAGTATCTGCCACAGTATTCCTCGTCAGAGCTCATTGCAGCTCTCTTCGAGCTGGAAATGCTCGGGCTCATCCGGCAGCTAGCCGGGAAATGCTACATCAAGGTTTGGTAACGTTTCAGTAACAATGGCAAAATCTCTGGTCATCGTTGAATCGCCCACCAAGGCGAAGACGATCGGCAAATACCTGGGAAAGAACTACGTCGTTAAGGCATCGCTGGGCCATATCAAGGACTTGCCGAAGAACGACCTCGCGGTCGCCGTGGAACGCGACTTCGAGCCGCAATACGTCATCATCGAAGGAAAGAAGAAACTCATCCAGGAGTTGAAGCAGGCAGCCAAAGGCGCCGAAGTCATCTACCTGGCCGCTGATCCGGACCGCGAGGGGGAAGCGATCTGCCAGCATCTGAAGGAAGTGCTCGAGGGCAAGAGGAACGGCCCCACGGTCCACCGTGTGCGGTTCAACGAGATCACCCAGGGGGCGATCCGCAGGGCATTCGAGACGCCGGCTGCCGTGGACGCCAACCTGGTGCAGGCGCAGCAGGCCCGGCGTGTGCTGGACCGGCTGGTGGGATACAAGATCTCTCCGCTGCTGTGGGACAAGGTGCGCCGCGGGTTGTCGGCGGGACGCGTGCAGACGGTTGCGCTGCGGCTGATCGTCGAGCGCGAGCGCGAGATCCGCGCTTTCCGGAAAGAGGAGTACTGGACGATCGACGTTCAGCTCTCGGCAAAAAAGCCGCCGTTGCTCGAGGCAAGGCTGGCCAGGAAGAACGGTGAAAACGCCGGCATCCCCAACCAGGGCTCGGCGGACGCGATCGTTGCCGCGCTTCAGGACGCTTCGTATGTCGTCGATTCGGTGGGCACCAGGGAAAAGAAGCGCAACCCGGTGCCGCCTTTCATCACCTCGACGCTCCAGCAGGAGGCGTCGCGCAAACTGCGGTTTTCCGTCAAGCGGACAATGATGCTGGCGCAGCGGTTGTATGAAGGCGTCGAGTTGGGGGCCGAAGGGCTGGTCGGGCTGATCAGCTACATGCGCACCGATTCCACCCGGGTGTCGAATGAAGCGCTGGCGGAAGTGCGCGGCTTTGTCCGGGAGCGCTTCGGAGCCGCCCACCTTCCCGCATCCCCGAACTTCTACCGAAGCAGGAAGGACGCTCAGGACGCGCATGAGGCGATCCGCCCCACTTCGGTCCTGCACACGCCGGACAAGTTGCAGGGAATGCTCGCCGAGGACGAGTGGAGACTGTACCGGCTGATCTGGATGCGTTTTGTCGCCTCGCAGATGATGCCGGCGTTGTTCGACCAGACGACCATCGAGGTGAAAGCGTCCGCCAGGGACGGAGCCGAATATCTGTTCCGCGCGACGGGCAGCGTCCCCAAGTTCGACGGCTTTCTGGCGGTCTACGAAGAGGGTAAAGACCAGAAGGACGAAGAGGACGAAGAGCTGAAGCATAAGCTCCCTGCCGTGGAACCCGGCGAGCATCTCAAGTTTCGCGGCATTACGCCCGAGCAGCATTTCACCGAGCCGCCGCCGCGCTACAACGAAGCCACCCTGGTGAAGGAGCTGGAAGCGGATGGCGTAGGCCGGCCATCGACCTACGCCTCGATCCTGTCGACGATTCAGGGGCGCGAATACGTCACAAAGGAAAGCGGCCGGTTTGTGCCCACCGAGCTGGGCATGGTGGTCACCGACCTGCTCGTGGAAAGCTTCGACGACATCTTCGACGTGCGCTACACGGCGCGCATGGAAGAAGAGCTCGACGAGATCGAGGACGGCAAGCTCGACTGGCGCGACGCCATGAATGAGTTCTACGGCAAGTTCAGCAAAGACCTGGAACACGCCGAGCGCAACATGACGGACATCAAGCGCATGGAGAAGCCCACCGACCTGGTTTGCGACAAATGCGGCAAGCCGATGGTGATCAAGTGGGGCCGGCACGGAAGCTTCATCGCCTGCACCGGCTATCCTGACTGCACCAACACACGCGAGCTTCCCGTCGATCTCCCGGATGTGGACAAAGTGGACCTGACCGAGCAGGACGCTGAGGAATACTGCGAGAATTGCGGCCGTTCGATGGTGCTTAAGAAAGGGCGCTTCGGCACGTTCTATGCCTGCTCGGGGTATCCGGACTGCAAGACGACCAAGCGCATCGGCTCGACCGAACAGCGCAAGGCGGACGTTCCGCTGGAAGAGAAATGTCCGCAATGCGGCAATCATCTGGTGGTCAAGCAGGGCCGCTACGGCGAGTTCACGGCGTGCAGCAACTACCCGAGCTGCAAATACGTCAAGCACAAGACGATCGGCGTCGCCTGTCCCAACTGCGGCCAGGGCGAGATCGTCGAGCGCCGATCCAAACGGGGAAAGACCTTCTACGGCTGCAACCGCTATCCGGATTGCGACTTCGTTTCCTGGGGCAAGCCGGTGGCGGAAAGCTGCCCGAAATGCGCTTCCAGCTACCTGGTCGAGAAGTGGTTGAAGAACGGGCCGGTGTTGCAGTGCCCGAACGGGGAGTGCAAATATAAGCGGGCGTTGGAGCCGGCGGCGTCCTAGGCTAGCAAAGATACTCTTTGCCCTGGACCAAGACCTTCTCAGCCGCCGCCTTCACCCCAGGTTGCCCACTGTTACAGGGCAGCAGTTGTTCCACAGCGCGCCTCACGCGCCAGCGGCGCTCACGGGCGCTTCGACGGAACCCACGCGCGGCGTCTCCGGCACTTAGCAGCGGCACGTTAGCCCGCGTCCCTGACACATGGTTATCTTGGAACGATGTTCACAGCTTGGATCCGCCGCCGCCACCGTTGGAAGAGATAGTCCACAAAGTCCCCGAGAACCCGATTCGGCTTCCCTGCCCCCCGGTTCACGACTCGGCAGAGCAGGATCCTTGTGTCGGCGTCCCACTCGATGTTGAGCGCCCCTTGCCGATCTCCCGCATTGCTGCGGATCTTAGCCCAACCATGTCTCCTGCCCGGCTGCTGCTTCTTCTGTGTTTCGAGCTGGTACTCAATCAGCTTCGAGTCGTTCACGATTGCGTCGCGGAGACTCCTACCCTTTGAGCACACAACTTGGACGAGTGTCTGCATAGCGCTCCTCCTTCGAGAGCGACGATGTCAGTCCGACTGCGCTGACCGCCAACGTGTTCGGCGCTCGTATCCCTTCCTCAGCTTGCTCTGGATTCGGCGCGTTTCGTAACTAGTCGCCGCCTCGATAGAAGGGAACCGAAAAACCCCAGACTGAAGAGTCCCGCTCGGAACGACCTTACGCTTTTGCAGCCGAGCGGCCCCCCACGACGTGGTGACGGTACGGCCGGTTCGGCCGATCTTCCAAATCTTCCAGCTGACCCCACTCTTGTTCTTGGGATTCCGACCCATGAAATAGAAGATCTTCACCTGGGAACTCCTCGTCTCGCTCACGACTCTGGCTCTCAGGCCAGCCTGCTCTTGGCAGCCGCTCCGGGCCCACTCCGACTCGAACTCCGTCTCGATCTGGGCTATAGTCAGAACCTAGTTCATCGGCTGCTTGTCCTGATCAGGATTATAGAACACGAGGCTCGCTGTCGGCGGCGGGGCTGGTTAGCGGTGGAGCGTAGAAAGGCGTTCTCCATTTAGACACGCTTGTTACTCTTGCCTGGGGTCGGGTACTTGCCCTTCACCTGAACTGTGAGCCCTTAGCCGCCGGTCGACCCGCGCATCGGGCGCGCGCCGTTTCTTGGCTCTTAGGCTGCATGCGCTTGTTAGCTGGTGCGTGAGTGCGGATTCTGGCCGCTGCTGCGCCGAGTCTTGGCCGACGCGCCGGCGTTCCACAAAGCAAACCCTCTACGCTGATTCCCTCCTCAACCTGAGACCAGTGAATTACTTGGCCGGTACCGATGAGACGGAAGTTTGCTCGCTGCGCGCGCGTGGCTTCGGACAACCGCCAGGACCAGGCCTGCGGCACACTGACAACCCGGCCGTCGACCAGACACGCGATAATCTCCTCTTCCGTGACGAGCACTTCTTGAATGCGGAGATCAGTTCAAGCTATAGCTATATGCGGGAAGGTGAGGCCGATGGGATGGTTCCTTGAAGAGGAAGGAAACTGCGCCGGTAGCGACGACGCGCTCCGGACGTCGCCGGCGGAATCCGCTGGCAGAGGCGCAACACATAAGCCGGCGGCGTCCTAGATTCGCGAAGGCGGTTCAAACACACACGTGAGTCCGTCCCCTCTGCTAGCATGAGATCTTGTCAGGCTCCGGGCTCCGTGCAATGGGCGGCTGCAAACCCCGCCAGGTCCGGAAGGAAGCATCGGTAGTGGTTTAGCTCGTGTGCCGCGGATCACCCGGGGTCTGGCAGGATTCTGTCCTTCATGTATCAAGTCATCGCCCGCAAGTACAGGCCTCGTTCCTTCGCCGAGCTGATCGGCCAGGAGCACGTGCGGACGACGCTCGAGAACGCCCTGGCGCAGGGGCGGATCGCTCACGGCTACATTTTTTCGGGGCAGCGGGGCACCGGCAAGACGACGGTGGCGCGCATTGTGGCGCGATGCCTCAATTGCCAGCAGGGCCCGACTGTTTCGCCGTGCGGCGAGTGCGCAAACTGCCTGGAGATCGCCGGCGGCGGCTCGATCGACGTGATCGAAATCGACGCCGCCTCCAACCGCGGCATCAACGAAATGCGCGAGCTGCGCGAGAACGTGCGCTTCCGTCCGGCGCGCGATCGCTACAAGATCTTCATCATCGACGAGGCGCACCAGATCACCAGTGAGGCGTTCAACGCGCTGCTGAAAACGCTCGAAGAACCGCCCGAATGGGTGGTCTTTGTTCTGTGCACCACCGAATCGCACAAGATACCCAACACCATCGCTTCCCGCTGCCAGCAGTTCAGCTTCCGCTCAGTGGACTTCGATCTGGTGCTCGAGCGGCTGGAGTCGATTTGCCGCCAGGAGGGCATCGAGGCCGACCAGGAGACGCTGGGAGTGCTGGCTCTGGCGGGCGAAGGCAGTGTCCGCGATTCGCTGTCGGCCCTGGACCAGGCGATCGCCTGCTGCGGGCAGAAGCTCGAAGTGGCTGAAGTGCGGCAGTTGCTGGGCCGGTTTTCGCTCCAGACACTCGAACAGGTGGCCGCGGCGCTGCTGGCGCAAGATGCCCGCCGGATGCTGGATCTGGTGCAGGAGCTCGAGCGCAACGGGCACAACTTGCAGCATTTCTGCCGGGAATTGTGCCGCTTCTTCCGCAATCTGCTGGTGGCGAAGATTGCCGGCGCCCATACGCGGTTAGTGGCCGCGTCCGGCGGTGAACGGGAGCGGCTGGCGGCGCTTGCCGAATCTTTCTCGGAAGAGGACCTGACGCGCTATCTGCACCTGTCGCTGGAGCAGTTTCGCGATCTGCAATTCTCACTTCTGCCGCGCTTGCACCTCGAGCTGGGCCTGGTAAGGATGGTGCACGCGGGGCGGTTGAGCTCGATCGAGGAAGTGCTCTCAGGTTTGGGAGAACAGCGCTCCGCCGGAGTCAGCCCGCGCCCGCAGACCGCCAAGCGATCCGCGCCGCCGCCGTCTCCACCCAGACAGGCTGCCGGCGCGTCCCTTTGGAGCCAGCGCCTGCTGGCGGCGCTGAACGAACAAAGCATGACGTTCATCGCCGACGCCGTCGAGCATGCGGAAATCCACGAGCGGCCCGGCGAGTTGGAGTTTGTCGCCGCCAGGGAATTCGCCATGGCCCTGCGGTCCGGCGATTTGCAGAAGGCCGTCGAGGCGCTTGCCGGCAAACCCCTGAAGATCACCGTGCGGGTGGCCGAAAGCGCCGCTACGGCGGCAGCCGTCAAGGCGCCGGAAGACGAAACGACGCACCGCGCGCTGGACAATCCGGAAGTGCGGCGCTACCGTGAGCTGTTTCCGGGCTCGGAAGTGCGCACCGTTCGCAATCTCAAGGAGCAGGGATGAAGATACCTGGGAATTTACAGGCAGCGATGAAACAGGCGCAGCAGATGCAGCAGCGCCTGCAAGAGCAGATCGCGCAGGTTCGCGTCGAGGCATCCGCCGGCGGCGGCATGGTTTCGGTGACCATGGATGGCCAGAAGAACATCCTGGCGGTTAAGATCGATCCTGAGGTCGCCGGCGACGTCGAAATGCTTCAGGACATGGTGATGGCCGCCTGCAACGAAGCCAACCGCAAAGTGGAGGCGGACATCCAGCAGAAGACAGCCGGAATGCTGGGCGGGATGGGGCTGCCGCCGGGAATGTTCTGATGGCCGACTTCGCCGAACCGCTGGCGCGCCTGATCCTCGAATTCCGGCGCCTGCCGGGCATCGGACAAAAATCGGCGCAGCGCATCGCCTTTCACCTGCTGCGCACGGGCCGGG